>SVDX01000006.1 GCA_015057605.1 Lachnospira sp.
TAGCAAGTGTCTGCGCTTCAATACCTTGTGCTGCGTCAACTACTAAAATAGCACCATCGCAAGCTGCAAGGCTTCTTGAAACCTCATAGTTAAAGTCTACGTGTCCCGGTGTATCAATAAGATTGAAAATGTATTCTTCACCATCATTCGCCTTATATACTATACGCACAGTCTGCGCCTTAATAGTTATACCTCTTTCGCGCTCTAAATCCATATTATCAAGGACCTGAGCCTGCATCTCACGGCTTGTGAGAAGACCTGTTTTTTCAATAATTCTGTCCGCTAAGGTCGACTTACCGTGATCAATATGGGCTATAATACAAAAATTTCTAATTTTACTTTGGTCAATTGTTGCCATTTAAAAACTCCATTTCTGACGTAATGCATTTATTATATCTTATGGCGCAAATATCGTCAATAAATTCTATTTGATATTCTTTAAATTTCCCTATATAATAATAGTACTAAATAATTTAATGCGAGGTTTTTATGATACTTGAAATATTACTGCTTATACTTATGTTTATATTTATAATATATCCTATAATCGTTATTTGTCATGTAGGATTTTGCGGAATTGTTATGTTTTGGTTTGGCTTAAGTTTAATTTTTCTTATATGGGCAATTCTTCATAGGCTTCACCGTACAAAAGTATTTGAATTAACACCATCTATCATATGGGGCTTTTATGGCCTTATAGCCATTTTACTTGCATTTATTATTATTATGTCAGTATATGTTAACAGTCGTAGCGACGCCAAGGCAACTTACGGTGCCGAGTACATTATAGTTATTGGTGAAGCAATCGACGATAATCAACCTGCGAATGAGCTTAAGGCGCGCCTTGATATGTGCTATGAATACTGGAAGAATAACAAGGATGCAATTATTATTGTTTCAGGTGGTCAGGCTGATGATGAAACTATGGCAAGAGCAATTGTTATGCGTACTTATCTTATCCATATGGGCGTTGACGAGCATTCAATCATTATGGAAAATGTATCTTTAAACACTTACGAAAGCATTATTAACAGTTGCGAGTATATTGAATCAGTTAATATAAAGACCGTTGTAGTTACAAGCGACTATAATGCATTTCATGCAGAAGCACTTATTAAAAACAACAAATTCACTAATGTCGAAGTTATTGCGGTGGATTCTAAACCAATCCTTCGCTTAAACTATACAGTCCGCGAGGTATTTTCACTTATTAAGGATATAGTAAAACACGGACTTACATTATAATCAAGGAGGTAAAATATATGTTTACATTTAACAATGATGTTAACGCAACAGCATGCGAACCAGGAGTTTCAAGAAAGGTATTATCATACTCAGACGAGCTTATGATGTGCGAAATTACATTTGAAAAGGGAGCTAAGGGTAACTTCCACTCTCACAAGCATTTACAAATCACTTACATTGCAAAGGGAAGCTTTGAATTTACAATTGATGGAGAAACTAAGATTGTTAATCAGGGTGACAGCGTTTATATGCCATCCAATGCAGTTCACGGCGTAACTTGTCTTGAAGAAGGTATCTTAGTAGATGTATTCAATCCTATGAGAGAGGATTTCGTATAATATGAACAAGAAAGAAATCTTAGAGATACGCAAGCTTTTTACAAAGAACGATCACGTAATACGCAAAATGCGCGCCTGCTATGTCGATGCCGAGAAAAATATCGTTTCAACATTTAACGATTCCTTTCATGCTCTTTCAGAAGGCGACTCATTTAAGTATCTTGACCTATTTAAACAAACACTTTCCGGTAGTTTAGGCAAAAATCTTCTTAATATGGAGTTTCCACTTGACGAAGAAAAGGAAGGTGGAAAGGCTGAATTTTTGTATCGTTTGAAGCAATCGCAATTAAATGACACAGCGCTTGTAGAAGAATTTTTCAATCGTATCATAGAGAATTATGACTACAATATGAATTATTACATAACACTTATTTATGCTGTGTACGATGTGCCAGGTCGTTCAAGCGATGGCGAAGAAATGTTTGATGCTTCCGATTCAACCTACGACTACATTTTGTGTAGCATTTGCCCTGTTAATCTTTCAAAAGCCGGATTGTCTTATAATATTGCAGACAATATATTTGAAGAACGTACACGTGATTGGATTGTTAATCCACCACAAAACGGCTTCTTATATCCTGCCTTCAATGAACGCAGCACGGATTTACACGCACTTTTGTATTACGCTAAGGATGTAGAAAATCTCAAGCCTGAATTTATTGAAAATGTACTTGGAAGCTACACACCAATCGGTGCAAAATCGCAAAAATCCGAATTTAACGCCATTATTTCCTCTGCTTTAGGTGACGAATGTGAATTTGACACAGTTGTAAGCCTACATACAGCACTTAATGAAATGCTTGAGGAAAGCAAGGAAAATACAGAACCACTTACCCTAAGTAGCTATGATGTGAAAAATCTGCTTGAAAAAAGTGGTGTAGAACCAGAACAAACTGCAACCATAGAACAAGATTTTGAAGAAAATGTCGGAAAGGATACTACCTTCCTCGCTTCTAACGTTGCTGCAACAAGAACCTTTGACATCAAAACGCCAGATGTTATAATCAAGGTTAATCCAGACAAAGCCGACTTAATTGAAAAAAGAATTATAGACGGCAGAGCCTGCCTCGTAATTGAAATCAACGATGGTCTAAGCGTAAATGGAATAGATGTGAAGATATAAACAAAAAAGTCGTATTAAGAATCTTTTGCTTAATACGACTTTTTTTGCTTTTATCACCTTATACCACAAAGAAATGAACACACCAATGAATAATAATACTATTCTACCGTATAATTTATCCTTATCTCAAATCCCGATATAATCGAATATCCACCTTGGCCCCAGCCATAGTACATAAAGCCTTTTGTTGAGCCGTTAACCAATTTCTCTATATCAGATTTTTCTTTAATAATATATACCCACTCTTCGCCTCTAAGCCAGCTCTTTGCCTCAAGCTCTGTTGCACCGTAGTAAGTAGTAACTGAGCCTTCGCTCACGTAATTAGCTGCTGTCTTGATAGTTGAATATAGCTTAACATTTGCTTGTTCATTACCACCACTATCTTTTCTTGTAGCAACTATTTCGATACTCTTTATCTTAGCTGATGGTGAAAGTGACTTTATATAATCATTGATTTCTGCCATGTTTTTAATTTCAAATACTGTACCACCAAGTGTACTCATTCCGTTATACCAACTTCCTGTAGCCCACTGTGAATTACCATTTGATGGTGCTGCTGTACCTGCACCATTATGGATAACAGGATTTGAATTGTCATATCTTTCATATGCTGAGGTTGCCCAGTCTACATTAACCTTGATACCATCTGCATTAGCTGCACTTGATGTAATAACATTTGGTGCTGCCACTTTACCTACTAAGACATCACACTGTGCTGTGATAGTACTATCTGCATTAGAAACACAGGTTACAACTGTATTACCCTTTGATAGGGCTGTTACAACACCTGAAGATACTCCTGCAACAGTTGCATTTGTACTCTTCCATGTAAATGTTGAGTTTTCTATAACTGTTACCTTAGCTGTTGCTTTCTTGCCATTAGAAGATGTTGCTGTAATAGTTGCTTCGCCAGCCTTATAACCAAATATCTTGCCATCCTTTACTTCTGCCACTGATGCATCACTTGTTGAATACTTTATGTTGGCATTAGTAACATTTGCATTAGGTGGATTGATAATAAGCTTAAGCTCTGCTGTATTTGGCTTGTATGAATTAACTGTAACTGAAAGATTCTTAGTTGCACTTACATTTTCAAGTACAATTGAGCTTTCGCTTATGCTTATGCTTGAAGGTGCGAGTTCAATCTCTACATCACCATTTACAAATACAAGACTGTCTACCTCTACTATTGATTGAGCTACCGTAGTTGTTTGCTCATTATTCTTAGTATTGATAAATTGTGGTAGCTTAATCTTTATAATACCTTGATTAATAAGTACTATAACCACAATTATCGAAATAAGTATCATCAGCAATACTACTGCTTTAATTATCTTTCCTATATGTAATGGTTTCTTTTCAGTTTTTTCCTTAACAATTGCTACATTATTCATTAAAAGCTCACGTTGGAAATCCTCAAGTGTAGCTGTTCTTGTCTGTAGCTTTACTGACATCGCATTAAGTATTGCGTTAGCATCACTTCTCTTCATCTTACGATTATATGATTTTGGTGACTTTAATTCATCATTACGTGCTCTATCTCTTGCTCCTATTGGAAGCACCCCAGACACTGCATAATACATTGTTGCTGCCAACGAATATATTACCGAGCTTTCCTGATTCTTGATATTACGATAATACTTTTCCTCTGGCGAGAAGCCTTCTACTATCTCACTTGCAGAAAATTCTATTATTCTATACGATCCGTCATTCATAAGCAAAATTCTGTCCGGCGTAATAGAATTATGGTATATCCCCATAGTCATAAGATTCTTTAAAAGAACTATGATATCAATGAATTTGTCTTCTGCTTCGTCATACGACATATAACCTTCCTCGGACACATATGTGGTAATATTCCTTCCTTCAAAAGGCTCTGTAGCCATATACACTGTGTTGTTAGTTTTAAAGCAATCCTTAACCCTTAATAAGCCATCTATTGTCTTATTCTTTGCAAGCATCTTTGCTTCCGCAATAAATTCATTAACGCCAGCATCAAATCTTTGTCTCTTATCGCCTTTATTCTCGATAATTACGTCTTCTTCTCCTTCAAAACGCACCACCAAATCAGATGGCATATATTCTCTAATTGCCACCCTTTCGTTAGTTGCGATTAACTTAGCATCATATGTAATGCTATTATTATTGTACAATAATACTTTTTTAACTATATATTTATCAGCAAGTACTGTTCCTGTTTTTAAAGTTGCTGCCTTAGCCATGCACTCACTCCCTAATCAAATTTTGTCTATATTTAGTATATTATATCATATCATCCTCATTTTGTAACGCAATTTCTGATACAAATCTCGAAATTTGTAGATTTTTCGCATTTTTCTTTTTGGTACTCATTATATGCAGTTCTTCCTTTGCTCTTGTCATCGCAACATAGAACATTCTTCGCTCTTCTTCAAGTTCCTTATCTAAAAGGGCTTTTTTATATGGCGTTATGCCCTCATTTGCATCTATAATATACACAACCTTATATTCAAGTCCCTTTGAACTATGCATTGTTGAAAATGTTACCGCATCTTGTTCGTTTGATGTTGCGAATTCATTTTTTGTTTTTTCAATATACTCTGCAATATGCTCAAACCACAAGTCAAAGGTTATATAAAGTTTAGCATTTTCCTGAATCTCATTTATTATATCTAAAAGCTCCTCATAGTCTATCTTTCTATATTTTGCATACTCCTGCAAATATTCATCATATCCTACCGCACGCCTTATATAATTGATAGCAGTAAACGGATTCAAATCACGAATTAGCTTTAAATCGTACTCAAGCTTATCAATTCTATCAAGCACATAATCCTTATCTTCATAATAGGTTCTTAAACGTTCAAAATTTATTATTTCTTCATCAAGACAATCTTTTGTAATATATCTTGAAGGCTTGTTGATAATCTCTAAAATATTTTTCCTGCTATAATCTCCCAATGCAACCTTTATATAGGTTATCAAATGCTTTGCAACAAAATGCTCATAAATATTAGGTATAACATCTCTTGAGCGAAATGGTATATTATGCTCAAAAAATTTTTCAAGCAGCCTTCTTCCAACTGCATTTGTTCTAAATAAAATAGCAATATCATTGTATTTATAATCATTTGCAATATAGGCTTTTACTTCTTCAACGATTTTTTCATTTTCCGCATTTGCATCTTCAAACTCCTCGATTCTAACAGGCATCCCTTCCTTTGCAAATGCTTTTATATCTTTTTCAAAACGTTCTTTATTGTTTTCTATCAGACGCGTTGCAGCCTCAACAATGTTAGGCGTTGAACGATAATTAACATCTAAGAGTATCTTTCTTGCACCCTCATAATCCTTTTCAAAACCAAGCATAATTGTGGTATCAGAGCCTCTAAAACCATAAATACTCTGATCATCATCACCAACAATAAAAATGTTATTTTGTGGCATTGCCAAAAGCTTCATAATATCATATTGCAGCCTATTTATATCCTGAAATTCATCAATCAAAATATATTGATACTTTTCCTGCCATTTTCTTAGTATATCTTTTCTTTCATTAAACAATTGATGGCAATATAGCATCATATCATCAAAATCAATAAGCTTTTCCTTGTCTAAATTTTTGCAATAAAACCTGTAAATATCCCTAAATACAAGCACTGGGCAAGACAGTGCATTATATGTATCAATTGGATTTTTTTCTGTTTTTACCCTGCTTATTTCCGATAAAATCTGGCTTATAAAATCATTTTCATCTTCAATTTCAAGCTTATTAAAGAAAATATAATTAGATATTATACTTCTTTGACGTTCAGGCGAAATTACATCCTTTGCCGAATAATTGTATGCGTGCTTTATAATCGTGAAAAAAAGTGAATGAAATGTTGCAAATACAACTCTTGTGCTGCCACCAATTATGCGCTCGTATCGTTCCTTCATCTCGGTCGCAGCCGCCTTTGTAAATGTAACTACTAAGATATTAGACGGATTAACTCCATATGTATCTGTAAGATATTGTGTTCGTTTTGTAATGACGGTAGTTTTACCACTACCAGGTCCCGCTAGTACCATACACGGTCCCTTAAAATGCTCTATCGCATCTAATTGTGCCTTGTTATACACATTATACCTCCCTTTAGCTTAATGAGGCTGCTTAAAAAAGCAGCCTCTGTATTATTAGCTTAAAAGTTCAATACCTTTTTTGATTCTTGCTATAGTTTCATCTTTACCTATAAGCTCCATTATTTCAAATGCACCACATGGGCTTGTAGGCTTACCTGAAACTGCCGTTCTAATAGGCCATAAGCCTTGTCCATTCTTAATTTCCTTCTTCGCAATATATTCCATAATAATATTATGAAGATTATCTACTGAATAGTCATTACATTCTTCAAGAATAGGTAATACTTCCTTTAACACCTCAAGAGAAGATTCTTCATTAGTCTTCATCTTCTTATGTGTGTATATCTCTGTAGAATATTCCGGTAAAGTTTCAAAGAAATCTATTTGATCTTTGATATCAGGGAATACTTCAATTCTTGTCTTAACCATATCTGCAATCTTTGTTAAGTCCATAGGCTTTGAAATAACCTCTTTGATGTATGGCATTGCCATCTCATAATAGGTCTCATTGTCCATTTTCTTAATATATTCACCATTCATCCATTTTAATTTGTTAACATCAAATACAGCAGGTGATTTACCAATTCTCTTATAATCAAAGTTCTTAATTAGTTCTTCAAGAGTAAATATCTCTTCATTACTTTCAGGGCTCCAGCCAAGTAGGGCAACATAGTTAACTATAGCCTCTGTTACAAAGCCCTGCTCTAATAAATCTTCATATGAAGAGTGTCCACTTCTCTTACTTAACTTCTTGTGCTCCTCATTAGTAATAAGTGGGCAGTGTACATATACAGGAACTTCCCAGCCAAATGCATTATAAAGTCTGTTGTACTTTGGCGAAGATGAAAGGTATTCATTACCTCTTACAACATGTGTAATACCCATTAAATGGTCATCTACAACATTTGCAAAATTGTATGTAGGATAACCATCAGACTTAATTAAAACCATGTCGTCAAGCTCTGAGTTGTCAACTGTAATATCACCATATATTTCGTCAGAAAATGTAGTTGTACCAGTTGTAGGATTGTTCTGTCTTATAACATAAGGTACTCCGGCAGCCAACTTAGCCTCTACCTCTTCCTTTGATAATGATAAGCAATGCTTGTCATATACTGTTATCTCTTTGTCGCCTTCAATACTTGTCTTAAGGCTCTCTAATCTTTCTTTATCACAGAAGCAATAATATGCTTCTCCCTTTTCAATTAACTGCTTAGCATATTCAAGATAAATACCGCTTGCCTGTCTCTCACTTTGAACATAAGGGCCTACGCCACCGTCCTTATCCGGACCTTCATCATGAATAAGGCCTGTCTTTGCAAGAGTTCTATAAATAATATCAATAGCACCCTCCACAAATCTTTCCTGGTCTGTATCCTCGATTCTTAATAAATAATCTCCATCACTATGCTTTGCTATCAAATATGCATATAAAGCTGTTCTTAAATTACCAACGTGCATTCTGCCTGTAGGGCTTGGTGCAAATCTTGTTCTTACTTTACTCATATCCATTCTCCATTCTTATTCAGATATTTCATCTTAACATTTTTTGAGTTAAATGTCCATAAATCTCTTGTTTATTTATTAAAAATTTAGTATCATATAGTGTAGCAGACAAAGGAGGTTTTTCTTATGAATACATTAGATTGTATCAAAACAAGACGCAGTATCAGACGTTTTAAACCTGAAGCTGTTTCACATGAAATTATTGAAAATATTATTTATTATACTACTTATTCTCCTTCTTGGAAAAATTCTTTCGTTCCACGATTCATCGCAATCGAGGATTCAGAATTAATTAATACAATTGCTTCTAATTACGTTCCAGATTTTAACAAACCTAGAATTATAACTGCACCATTACTTATGGTAGTTACAGCGATTAAGAATCGTTCAGGCTTTGAACGTGATGGTTCTTTTAGCACTGAAAAAGGTGACCGTTGGACACATTTTGATAGTGGTATAGCTAGCCAGACTCTTTGTCTTGCAGCTCATGAATACGGTCTTGGTTCTGTTATCCTAGGTCTTTACGATGCCAAAGGTATAACTGAATTATTACAAATTCCAGACGACAGAGAAATCATAGCGCTTATACCTATGGGGTATCCTGACGAAGCTCCGGAAGCTCCTAAGAGACGTGCTGTCGCAGATGTATTAGAATACAAATAAAAGGAGGCCTATATGAGACATTTAATTAGTCCATTGGATTTTTCAGTTGAAGAATTAGACAAGCTTTTATCTCTTGCAAAAGACATTTCAGAGAATCCTAAGAAATATTCAAAATGCTGTGAAGGCAAGAAGCTTGCCACACTTTTTTACGAACCAAGTACAAGAACACGTTTAAGCTTTGAAGCAGCAATGCTCAATCTTGGCGGTTCAGTATTAGGCTTTTCATCGGCAGATTCATCTTCTGCTGCTAAGGGTGAAAGCGTTTCAGATACCATTAGGGTTATTTCATGCTATGCAGACATTTGTGCAATGCGTCACCCTAAGGAAGGTGCCCCAATGGTAGCTGCTTCAAAATCAGGCATACCTGTTATTAATGCAGGTGACGGCGGACACCAGCATCCAACTCAAACACTTACAGATTTACTTACAATAAAAGCTTTAAAAGGCAAGCTTGGCAATATGACAATAGGTCTTTGTGGTGACTTAAAATTTGGTCGTACAGTTCACTCACTCATCCACTCACTTGTTAGGTATGAAAACATCAAATTTGTTCTCATTTCTCCAAAAGAGCTTCGTGTTCCAGACTACATCAAAGAAGATGTACTTGATGAGCATGGCGTAGAATACAAAGAAGTGGAAAACCTTGAGGATGTAATGGGTGAGCTCGACATTTTATATATGACAAGAGTTCAAAGAGAACGTTTCTTCAACGAGGATGATTATATCCGTATGAAAGACTTTTACATTTTAGATACAGCCAAAATGCAACTTGCAAAGGATGATATGCTTGTATTACATCCACTTCCAAGAGTTAATGAAATCTCTGTGGATGTAGATGACGACCCACGTGCAGCATATTTTAAACAAGCTCAATATGGCGTATACGTAAGAATGGCTCTTATAATGACTTTATTGGAGGTGTCACTCGATGAACAATAATACAATAAGCGTAGGTAAAATCAACAATGGTTTCGTATTAGACCATATAGAAGCTGGCAAAAGCATGCAAATATATAACCATCTCGGCTTAGACAGACTCGATTGTTGCGTTGCGATTATCAAAAATGCGCCTAGTAAGAAAATGGGCAAAAAAGACATCATGAAAATCGAAGGTGGCTTAGACCTAGTTAATCTTGATATCCTCGGCTTTATCGACCACAAAATAACAGTAAACATCGTAAAAGATGGTGACATAGTCGAGAAAAAAGAGCTTACACTTCCAGCAACAATAACAGATGTAATCAAATGCAAAAATCCACGTTGCATAACATCAATAGAACAAGAACTAAAACACGTATTTGTCCTTACCGACAAAGAAAAACAAATATACCGTTGCCAATACTGCGAAGAAAAATGTTCGCGTTAGCAACGAGCCATGCGTATGAGATAATAAAATACTACGCAAACTCATATACAAATCAAAAACATACCTGAGCAACTCAGCTCATACAAAATAGAAAGCCTCCTTGTAAGCATGCTTACATGTGGAGGCTTTTTGTTTTGTATGTAACGACGCAGTCGCGCAAGACAAATGTAATTTGTCTGCGGCTGAGTGTGTATTATTTTATTATTTCCTACATATGGCGACTGCCGCGTAAACGAACAAGCATAGCTTGTGAGTGTTACATTATATATGTTCTACACGGCGACTGCCGCGTAAACGAACAAGCATAGCTTGTGAGTGGCGCATTATATATGTTCTACACGGCGACTGCCGCGTAAACGAACAAGCGGTAGCTTGTGAGTGGCGCATTATATATGTTCTACACGGCGACTGCCGCGTAAACGAACAAGCGGTAGCTTGTGAGTGGCGCATGATGTATTATCATCTAACTATAGCATAATATCTCACTCTACCATTTTCTTCAGTATCTGCAATTACATATACATACACATTCCCGCTGTCATCTATATGAATACGCACCTTTTCTCTACTTGGTGGATTTTTCCAAAATTCTTTATCCAAACCAACTTCTTCATCTATTAGATTCATTAGCTTATCAGCTGTAGCATCAATTTTTTCTTGTTCTAAATTAGTATCTTTAAATATATTATGCCACTTTTCATAGTCCTCTAAATATACAGATTTTATAGTTCCATCTCTACGGATATAAACTCTAACATTTTGTTCAGTATCATAACCATATGCTTTCTTAAAGTAGTAAAGACCAAAGGCCGCAGTCACATCTTTTTCTATCTTATCCAGTTCATACGTATCAAAATATTCATCTCCCATAACTCTTCTTAATTCCGCCTCAGCTATTTTTTTAGCTTCCTCTTCAGTAAGTTTCTTATCTTCCACGTATCCCGACGATTTAAAATTTCTTATATATGATATCAAATTACCATTATCATCAATATTAACGGTCATACCAGTTAAATCTTCATTTTGATATCGATATTGATGACTTAATATTCTTCTTTCCGTTTCCAATAATTGATATGTCCATGTATATTGCGAACGCATATACTCGTACTCCACGTTAGGAACATAAGGATTGTTTATTATCTTTTTTTCTTCCACATTATCTATCTTATCATATAAGTTTTTATATTGATTAGCATCAAATATTATTTTGGTAAAACTATTTCCAACATATTCATCCTTATAATCCTTGTTTAGCATTTTTACATAATAATCATCTTCATATACCACAGTAGTCTTTTCTGTTGTAGCCTCTGTGCTATTTTCTATAACAAGTCCACTATTTTGTTGCTTTTTACATGCAGTTAATAGCATTACCACTATCACTAAATATAATATAAATTGTCTTTTCATAATATCAATCCTCCTCATATATCATAACATCTCCATAATATAATCTTTGTAATGTATCACCTATATATATTACGTCAAATTCACCAAGAATTTGGTTCCTTACCGCTTCAATAGTTACATTTAGATGTTCTTCCATTGTATAATCAGGATGATCCCTTATATTTTCTAATAATGTTTTAAAATAGAAATTAGAATCTGTAGTATCAACATAACATGTTGTTCCAAGAACGAAATGCGCTCCTTTATTATAAGTTTCTTCTAGTAGATTATATATATTCCCATTATAATTGTAATCTAATCCTGTTTCGCATGCAATATAGAATACACATCTTGAAGATGCAAGTGCATTATTGTTTAAGTCTGATATATATTTATTAGAACTATTATTGTACACTTGACTCAAATCTTCATTACATAAAAGATATCCCAATATATCTGTTTTTCCATATCTACATAACTGTAATCCACCCGCAATACCATGACCTCTATATGCATATATCTGGCTATTTAACAATGAATTATATACAGATGGTGCTCCTACGTTCGTTTGGCTAGTAGCATTATAATCGAAGTAATTAAGTATACTAGTAAATATACCATCATTTTCATTTGCGTTAAAACCTATATAATAAGTACTATTAAGATGTGCATTTCCGTATTCCGATTGCGCCAAAGACCAATATGAGCCTTCTGTCTTTATACTAGTAATAGTTATATTTCCCGCTAAATCCGATGTCATATATTGACCATTAATTATTATCAAGTACAAACCTTTATATTCTCCTTCATTAATTCTGGCAATATTAAACATAGCATTTTCATCAACATTGTCAAGCGTCGTTTGTAATGCACTACCCACTTTCGTAAGAGAATATAATCCGTCTGCATATTGATTTAGTAGCTTATATCTACCATCATCACACATATATATTTCCCATGTAGCAGACAATCTATTATTCACTCCTGCAATCGTGTTACTGTTCATACTAGATATATCAATGCTTGATATTGAGACATTTCCAATAGTAGGTATAGATTGTGCCAATATCTTTCTTGTTAGTTTGTTTGTTAAGTAGTAATTAGTTTCATTCCTGATCCCTGTATAATCCACTACCTCTACCATAATTCTATCAACATACTCCTCTTCACCTACCGTTAATGTAGCTATAACCTCTGCACTACCATTTTGTAACCCAAATAACATATTTGCAGATGAATTCACTCTTACAATATTAGAATTTGAACTACTAAGCGTTATACTTCCACCTTCTACATTCGTATAATATTCCAAATTAAGGTATCCGCCAAGTGCTATTTCTTTTCTTTGTGTTGCAATTTCAAAGTACTCTGGCTCTCCATATGTAAAAATCACATATGGTCTGTCTGTTGTAACTCCATACTCTGACGAAAAGATTGCTTTTCTATACGCTGCGCTTGTTTCGTTTGAATTTACAAGCATAAATCCTGCTACTTCGTTATAATTATTTAATTTCCAATTCCTAACCAAATGTGTTATATCAAATTCTGTTGTTGTTCCAAAAAATACATTTTTTCCCCAGTTTTGAGTTGTTAAATATGTATTATTTCCAGTATTCCATGTCACATCCATTTCGCTCCAGTTAATATTACTTGTTATCGGATATAAATTAACATAACTCGCCGCATTGCCTGAACCATCCTTGCAACAAAATTTTACAGACATTATATTATCCCATGTCGTATAACGATATTCCCATGAGTTATAAAGTCCAGGTAATCTTACTAACACTCTACCAATCTTATAAGTTGAATCTACATATCCTGGTGAAAGATATGTGTAATTACCACAATTCGTTGTTTTTAGTCCTGAAAATATAGGTGCATCCTGTATCGCTCCTGCTCCATTTATATTATCTGATATTGTAACCGTTGGGTCTATTGTTACAGGATATACTGTTGTAGCATCCTTTAAGTATTCATCGCTTACTGATATGCTTATCTCATAGGTTTTGCCTGCTTCTTTTGTTGTTATAAGCATCGTTCCAGTAATTGGTCTTCCTACTGCATCGTATACTAGTACTTCACCTATATCATATATACTCTCTGCTTTTTCATCTTTTGCAAGGTAATATCTTCCCTCTTTTTCATATATGTTAAGTCCATTAGTCTCTAATGTAAATGTGTATGTCTGCTGAGCATACTCTGATAATATTATATCCTCTTTTACACCTGATAGCAATGGGGTGTATCTTAAGTCTATTCCTGTACCATAATAGTTTTTATAGGTTACAGCATTATTCTCCATTGTTGTTACTATCTTGCTCGCTGTAAGATTTCTAACTGGTGTTATCTTTACTATGTTGTTATCATAATTAACTTCTATACCGTTTTGAGGAGTTGTTGGTATTGATAATGCTACGTTATTGTCTGTTACTTTATAAACATTGTTATCTAGTTTTAGGCTTATATCTTTATCTTTTACGTTACCAAACTTATCTATGTACTTTACGTTTTCGTACATCATATACATTGTTTTAGTTCCGTCAGCGTTCTTAAACATGTAAGTGTTCAACTCTTCCTCGTCACGCAATCTCTTTACATGGTTGTTTTTAGCAAAACTTTCTGTATTCACATACTTTAAAACAGGTGAGTTTGTAAAGTCTTCTACTAATTCCACCTCATCTGTAGCACTTATTTCCCCTATTGTGCTTGATGTGGTAGTAGTAGTAGTTTTAGTACTATCTGCTTTTACTGATTGCTTGTAGTAGTTTATTAGTGGTATCAAAAGTGATAGAACTAATAAAAGAGCTACTAACCTTTGTGTCTTTTTGCTGTTTGTCATGTGTAATTCCTCCCTTTAATAATTGATTTTTTGCTACACTTTCTTTATAGCATTTTCATCAAAAAAATCAATACTTTTTGCATGAACGGTCAATATACGACATGAACGGTAAAATTTTTCGAAAAATTTTGCTTGACAAAAGCAAAAAACAGATACAAGCCGCTATATTTTCATAAACGATTTGTATCTGTTAATACAGTGACTATTAAATCACATATTTACTATTATACCTTTTCTTCAGTATAGCTTTCTGCAACTTCATCAAGAACTGTCATAAGCTTCTTTTCATTTTCAGTACCCACATATTCCATTGGATACACCATACAAAGTCCCATATTCTCCCATGAGCCTTCATAACAGTCAAGTCCATAAAAATACATCATATATTCATAGTATTTTTTCTTTGCTTTAAAATAATATCTTCCTGTTAAAGGTGTTAGTTCAATGGCACCGCTAAAAGTACCTTTTTCCTTGTATTCCTCTAGAGCTGTATATGGAACATCATCACACTGAAATGCTACATATGGCACATCACCCTCTGCACCATAATCCTCATTAGGTGCATATGTAGCAAGCATCATAACCTCGCCTGCGTGCGATTTAGCTTCCTTAAATATTGCATTAACTTTATAAGTCAGTCTATACTTTTGATCATTCTCACCAAATGCAATATCTTCAATAATATTTGTAGATGAAGCTAATTCAATATCAGCAAGCTGTTGCTTTCTTTGAACTACAGGTTCACTTTCAACTACTGTTTCTGCCTTATTTTGCTCAAGTTCATTCTTTACATCATTGGCAAAATCAATAATCTTGGTCAGTTTACCCAAAAATCCCATTTGTATTCCTCCATAGAATTTTATCTATTTCTAATAGCATCAATTGGCTTCTTTGAAGCAATTTTCTTAACTGGTAAGAAGCTTGCTACCGCTGCAACTAAAATGCTTATTACAAATATTAATACAATTTGTCTTATACCAAACGATAAAATTGTTACTAAAATGCCTAAACGTGTTCTAATAAACCAATTAATAATCGCTGCGAGTCCACCAACTCCGATGCTTGCAAGCACAAAGTTAATCATTGCAATAACAAAGCTTTCAGAGAAGAAAATTCTAAATACGTCATTGCTTCTTGAGCCGATAGCTCTAAGAATACCAATTTCCTGCTTCTTATATGCAACACTTGTAGCAATAAAGTTTGCTAATAATATAGATGCAAATATCGCAAAGAATACACCAATCCAGAAGAATACCTTTGACATTACCTTTAATACTTCATCAACTGTATCAAGCTCATATATTACTGCATTTTGAATTGAATATCTGATATCTTCATCAGCATATGCATATTCAACAAATTTTCTTATATCATCTTTGTCCTCTGGCATAGCACCAACAACATAATCATATTCACCAACACTTCTTGTATCAAATTCAGAATATAATTCATCTGAAACAAATATTACCATATCACCACCAGAATATGATTTAGAGGCAAAATCATTTACAATACCTACGATTTTATATCCTGAATGTGTTGTTTGAGTTCCTGTATTACTTGACCAATCATATTTAAGTAATTGCAAGTTAATTGTAGACGCTTCTTTTGCAAGCTTTTTTATTCCTTCTTCAGTAGTAACATCATATTCTACGTTACCCATATAATGTCCAACTTCAGAAGCCGATAAAACAATTTCCTTTTCGCCTAACTTCGTCTTTGGCGAATCAGCCCATACAATATTATCTATCTTTGAAAGCTCATCATCATTAGCAAATGCGTATGAATATATCCATATTGAATTTGAGGAATCAGTAAATTCATAAGCACTATTTGATGGTCTTACAGATACAATCTTTTTAGCAGCAACTTGTTTCATTCGATTTTCTGTAATCATAACTACTGATGGAAGACCGTTATATACTTCATAGTCAAATTCAGAACTCAATGCATATGCCAAAAGCATATCTGCAGTTGATGCATAATTTTTCACATCCATTAATGGAGCATATCTTTCAAAGTCCAAATTTGTATCAACAATACCGGAAATCTTATATTCTACACCATCTATTATGAGAGTCTTTCCAAGCATATCCTCATACTTTGTAATCTTAAGATATTCACTATCTTCTTGTTCCTCTTTTTCATGTACAAGATCATCATATTGTTCAAAATCAATATTCTTGTATCCACATTTTTCAAATGTCATATAGGCATATACACTGATTGCTATCTCGTCATCCTTTGCAGGAAGATTACCTGCTACTAATGAATAACCAAAAGAATCCATTGATGCCTTATCAAGATATGAATATCCTGTAAACTCCTCTAAATATATGTTGTAACTCATATTTTCATTTTCTTTATATAACTCATCCCAATTTACATTTGCTCTAACAGAAGCATCTAATGTTTCTATAACAGGTATAAAATCTATTCCTAAGGCATTCTCTAACTTAGCCATATCTGTAGCTGTTATTCCAGTATTCCAATCCGAATAATATGAATATTGACCGTCACCTTCTTTTACACACTTTCTTAAAGACGCTGTCTTAACATTACTATCAATAAGCGACTTAGTACATGTCTTTACGTGGTCATATGCACCAAATGTATCTGCAAGGCCAAATAAACCAAATGCTATACAAGAAAGCAATATAGTAAATACGAGTCTTACCTTTTTATATTGTAATGCGCTTACACCAATCTTAAATGCTGACTTTAATGGTAATTTAGATTTAATTGTTTTAAACGGTGTTGAATCTTCATGCGCAATTCTATCCTGATTAGTTTCAACAAATTTCTTTGCAAATTTTGTTTTCTTTGAAACAACAATCTGTGCACTATTTTCTTTAATTTGATCAATATATTTATTAATCTCTATTCTATCTTCTTCTGTCAAATGATAGCCTGGTGCGATTTCAATTGTATCACCCACAAAATTTAAGCCTTGATAAATTTCATCATAATCAAGCTTTTCATCTGAAGCATTATCAACAGTCTCAACATCACTAATAACATTACCATCCGAAAGCTCAATAATTCTATCCGCATATAACTCAGAAAATTCTCTATCATGCGAAACAATAATAACAAGCTTATCCTTTGATAATTTTTTAAGTGTATCGAATATTTGACGACCTGTATTAGAGTCAAGTGCACCTGTAGGTTCATCCGCCATAATGATTTGTGGATTCTTTACTAAAGCTCTTGCAATAGCAACTCTTTGCTTTTGTCCACCTGATAATTCATTTGGCTTTCTATTGCCATAGCCTGCCAAATCAACATCCTCTAAAATCTTATTAATTTCCTCGTCAGTTGCCTTACGACCCTGTAATTCAATAGCAAGTGCAATATTTGCACCTACTGAAAATTCATCCAAAATATTATACTCTTGGAAAATAAAACCAACATATGTATTACGATATGAATCAAAATCACTTTGTTTAAAGTCCTTTGATGATACATCTTTGATTATGATGTCACCGCCATCATATTTGTCAAGGCCTCCAAGTAAGTTTAAAAGTGTTGATTTACCACTACCTGATTTACCAAGTAAAAATATCATTCCCTTTTCAGGAAATTTAAGCGACACTTTATTAAGCGCAACTACAGGCACGCCTTTTTTAGGCTTATACACCTTGTAGAGTTCTTTTGTTTCTAACATTATTCTCACCTATCCTTATATAATTATAGCGTACTACTTTAAGTAGTATGCTACCACTTTATCACAATCAACTATAATTGTCAATTATTTAGCTCTTCAAAATTTCAAGTATGGTAAATTCATATCTCATTGCACCATCGGTACCAACTTGGTATGTTTCAAATGTTTCACCCACTTTTTTTCCTAAAGAGTTGTTTATGTTTTCCCATAGATCACTATAATATCCTCCAAGGACATCGGAAGAAAATTCATAACTATCTGATTTTACTACAAATTCCTTTTCTCCTCGGTCTATCCATTTATCTCTATCTTCTGTCCACGAACCTCCAGTATACATACTTCTCCATGAAACCCTAATTGTATCCCCATATTCTACAACGTTTGGATTGCTTGGAATTTCATTGACAGTGTTCATTAAATCGGCAAGCTTATCAGATGTTCCTTGCAAGGTAATGTTTTGTGCTGCAAAATCTAGACCATAGAAACATTTATCATAAGCAATAAGTTTCGCATTGATTTCAATTGTTCCTGTAAGGCTTGTACATCCGCTAAAGGTTTCATATAGACACACAACCTTCTTAGATATAATTGGTGCCTCTACAAGCGCTGTACAGCCTTTAAAGGTTCCATCTAGCTCCACTACACTTTCAGGAATAACTGGAGCCTTTTCTAAACTTATGCAACCAGCAAATGTTTCTTTTAATACTTGAATACCTTCTGGGATAACTGGTGCTTTTTCTAAGCTTGTACAACCCGCAAATGTTCTTTCAAGTAATACAACTGATTCAGTAAGTTTTGGCGACTCCTTCATATTGGTACAGTCTTCAAATGTTCCCCTTAAGCCAAGCCAACCTATATTGTTTAAAAAATCTTCATATTTTTCCTTTGTATTATCCTTAACTTTAACTTCCCAACCCATACAAAAATGATCTAAGTCAAGGTTCATATATGTATATTCATAATCATTTGTAATATATTTATCGCCTTCTCTAGTATAATCTGGTAATTCTCCTCCAGCTTGTAACATTTTATTTTCAGATGCTACATAATATGTAGCACCCTCTGGTACAATTTTTTCAAATTCTGCTGTGTCCCTTAATTCTGAAAGAAGCGTTGATGAACCTGACAATTTAATTCCCTGTGCTACTATCTTTACTCCTTTAAAACATTCCTCATAAAATACTGGGGTTGCATTTATAACAACATTTCCCGCAAGACTTGTACATCCTAAAAATGTCTCTCTCATTTCTTTTACATTTTCTGGTATTGTTCCAACCTTCTTCAAGTTTTTACAATTTTTAAACGTAGCAAACATATTTTCTACTGTATCTGGTATATCTGGTGCATATTTCATATTGGTACAATCCGAAAATGTAGAAGACATGTCCTTTACATCTTCATTAAGAATTGTAGATAATATTTCACCATAAGAAGACTTATTATGCTCGCGAACACCTACTATCCAAGTATTGCATCCAATTCCACTATATTCAAATGTATACATATAGTCACCGGAAATATATTTATCACCTATACTTGGGCTACTTGGAAATTTGCTTTCATCACTTATGCTTTCACCTGTTGCTGCTACATAGTAATACACGTTTTGAGCTTCGCTATGTGCCTCTGTTGGCGTCTCTGTTCTAAACTCTGCAGTAGGTCTTTCTTTCTTGCCCTTAATATTTATCGCCTCTTTTACGGCTGGAACATTTAATAACAAAATAACTATTGAAGCTGCTACAGCAACAACAAATACGCCACCTAATGCTTTTCTTAGCTTTGATTTTGCTCTAAATATATTAGAAGCCACTGTATTTTGAGGCATTTCTAATTGCTCTGCTATTTCTTTTTGTTTCATATCATTATAGTAATAACCTACAACACAGTCTCTCTCGTCTTCTGTAAGTTCTGTGTTAATTACTTCTCTAACCATTTCTTGCTTTTCTTTATCCACAACTACGTCTTCCGGAATTCTATTGTTAGTATCTTCAAGATTTTCAAAGCTTTCGTCCTCACCAAGAAGTACATATTTACCATTTTTCTTTATTGTCGCATAGGTTTTTCTATTTGCAATGGTTGATGCCCATGACAAGAAACTATCTACATTCTCAAGTTTACAAATATCCTTACTTATATCTAAATATGTATCTTGCATTATATCTTGAATAAAATCCTCATTTCTATTTTCAGCACTTAAAGCATTGCTTATGCTTGAATATATGTAGCCTTTAGATTCTTCATAAATAGTTGCAAAAGCATTTTCATCTCCATTTTTATAGCTTTCAATTGCCGCTCTTAATCTGCTTGTAATATTCATATTTTTTTCCTTTCCTTACGACTTTTTAGCAGTATTTTACTTTCCTTGACATATATAGTATTATCTACTATATCGCCTATAATTTCAACCGTTTGACCTTCATTTATAAATATATGATCTTTAACTGATTGATAATTCTTGGATACTACTCTATATTCTTTATCCTCAATAATAACCACATAACTGCTTGTCTCATTATGACACGTAGGTTTTTTTATTACTTTTCCTAATAGTCTGTCCATATAGCGCCCTCCTTTTTAGTGGTTATATTATAGAGTATCGTTATTCACTAAAAATATTGCAAGATTTTTAAATTTTTTTCAAAAAAATATTAAAACCTCCAAATCTAAATAATTTGGAGGTTTGATTTCTATTTATAATATGCCTTTTTATTATCATCTGAATAGATATATCTATATACAGTTTGTACATTCTCTGCTACTTTACGATTATTTTTAGCATCTGCTATATACAATACCTTATCCTTTAAATATGCGAGCTGATTATTGGCTAACATATAATATTTTCCATATTCAATATTTTCACTTATAACAGTTGCTTTCTTACCATCGTAATATTTTAAGGTTCCATTGTCTGTGTCATAGCTATAATTATGTAAATATGCAACACAATCATCATTGATTTCCACATAATTTAATGACTCTCCAGGGATAAACACCTCATTATCTACAAGCTTATCATCCATATATAAACTACCTCTGTTCTTAGCAGCATCATAATCCTTTACATATACAATGCTTTCTGCATATGGATATGTTGCAAGTACCGACACGTTAGTAGCATACTCTGTAGCTTTTTTCAGACGTCGACCAGATATTTTTTGTTCACACAAAGCTGTATCCTTAATGTAATATAATGCCGAGCCATCATTTTTCAAAACACATTTTTTAATCGTTGTTCCATCTATTGGAAGTGAATGATTCGTATCACCGATCAAAAGATTGTATGTTGGTTTACCCAACAAAAGATTAGTAATATAATTATCAATATCTTCTTTGTACTGTATACCACTATACTCATTAAATACCTTTATATCCATTTTAGGCATACTCATACTTTCGTAAGTAGTATATACAAGCTGCTTTTCATCTATTATTGAATCGCATATTGTTCCCATATTTGCCTTAATCATTTCTGATTTTTTGCCATCATAATAATATAAGGTTCTGACTGAATATTCATATTTTAGGCTTTCATCTTCTAAAACCTGCTGTCTTACCATATTTCGTATAGTATAATCAACGTACTCATCTGAAGATATACTTGGAGCTGTTTCGCCCTTTAGGCTATCTGTAATTATAGATGCATAAGTAACACTATAATCATCACTGGTTATGTAAATAATATCTTTATTATCATACATTATGTACTGTGTAACATCATCGGCAATAGTTTCTGTCTTATCTTTAGCATCTGTTATATATAAACTGCCATTTGATATATATGCTATCTGCTTAAAGTTATCTGTATGAGATACCACAGATGCTTCTGTAGCTAACTTTTTAGCCTCTTTATTACCATTCTTATAATACAAGCTTGCCGAATCAGTAGTTATATATAAAACCTTTTTACCATTATCAGAAATGTAAAATCTACTTACTTTATCAGCAATTTTTTTACTTTCCTTCATATCATAACAGTATAAAGCATCCTCGGATATATAATATACCTTTTTACCATCTATGCTTACTTCGTAAGACTTTACTCCTGATGCAACCTTGACACTTTTATTCTTCTTAATATCCTTATAATACAAATCATATACTCTATCCTTTATATTATCCGAATAGAATATCTTTTTTGCATTATCTGTAACTATAAACGTAGGCGATATAAGCTTATTTCCTTGTTCATACATTTGCTCTGTTAATTGAACTGGCTCTTTTTTAGATGCATACATAAAATGCATCTGATTATCCTTTTGGAATACTATCATAGCAGTTCTCTTATCGCCATTATTAATAGCAATTACTATAACTATTATAGCAAGTATACATACAAATGCTATTATAGTTCCTATTTTCTTCTGCTTTGAAATCATCGCAGCCTCCTGTAATACTTAAAAGAAGTGTTAATAAATATTGCTATCTATTAACACCTCTTGTAAATTCTTATATATATGAGCAAAACTATAAGCCGGGTTATGTTTTAGATGATCATCTATCTAGTTCTAATGTTACCATTAGACTCCAGCGACCTACCATGAGACACGGCGAGCAACCGTATTATCTCTAATTTGGTCTTGCTTCGGATGGGGTTTACATATGCCCTGCTGTTACCAGTCAGGCGGTGGTCTCTTAAGCCACCTTTCCACCCTTACCATAAATGGCGGTATATTTCTGTTGCACTAGCCTTGGAGTCACCTCCACCGGACGTTATCCGGCATCCTGCTCTATGAAGCCCGGACTTTCCTCACCTGCTACCTTGCGGTAATTACAGCCGCGATCACCCGTCTTACTCACATTCTATTAACAATTGTTATTAGTTGTTATATGATGCAATCTTGTTAGATTCTGAATAGTAGTATGGGAATACTCTTTGAACATCATCAGCAACCTTTGTTGACTTCTTACCATTTGATAAGAAAAGTGTACCATAGCCTTTTTCCTTATTATAATCTGCAAGGTATGCAACCTTTCCATCTGGTAACATTACAATGTATGTATAATATACATCATCAGCAATCTTGCTTGCTTTTCTACCATTGAAGTACTTTAATTGGCCATATTGCTTTTCGTCATTGTAATCTACAAGATATGCAATCTTCTTATCTAATACATCAACATAGCTAAATGAACCATATGGGCAGTATACATCGCTGTCTACTTTCTTCTTATCAATGTATAAATCTGCATATTTCTTTTCTTCGTTATAATCCTTAAAGTATACTACGCTTTCTGAATCTGCTGGACACATAACTGAATATACATCTGAATCATACTTTGACTTCTTACCTAACTTATTGCTCTTAACCTTCATTGAATATAATGTTTCGTCTTCTACATAGTAGAATACTGATGCATCATGATTAAGTGCATAATCACCGAAGTCCTCATCTTCAACTTCAAATTTAACTGCCTTCTTTTCAAATGCGAAGTAGTATTCCTTATCAGACTCTAATTGGTCTTCAAAGTAATATTTAACATTGCTTTCATATCCGCCAATTTCTTGTGTAAATACTGAAATATCTACCTTCTTTGGCTCTGATACCTTGTTTACTGAATAGAATAAAATATTCTCTTCTAAGCTACCTGTACGAATATAATCAAGACCTTCTGCTACTGCAGTTTCTTTCTTACCATCGTAGAAGTATAATGTCTTTACGCTATATTCAAATTTTGGTGCGTCTTCACCTTCTTGTGAAAGTAAATTACGAACTCTGTTTCTTGTTCTGTGATTATAGTAATCTTCTGAACCATATGAAGGTGTTGTTTCATCAGCTTCCTTCATATTATCATTAATAAGTTCTGAGTACTTAATTGACTTATCTTCTTCTTTTACAAAGAAAATTGAATTATCTTCACATAAATAGTAGCTTCCTACCTCTGATGCAACCTTTACAGGATCTTTAAACTTCTTAATTGTATATAATGCATCTTCCTTTAAATATGTAATATACTTAAAGTCTTCTGAGAAAGAAACATCTGAAATACCAGATGCAAGCTTCTTAGCTTCTTTTTTACCCTTCTTGTAGTAAAGGTATGATTCTCCACCATCTTCACTAGCTTCGAATACTTTGTATAATACCTGCTTAGCGTCTTCTGTAATCCAGAATGATGTAACGTCCTCATCAACCTTTGTCTTATCCTTTAAGTTGTGAGAATATAAGTTACCACCGCTAGTAAAATATACTGTCTTACCATTAGCTGAAACCTCAAATGCTGTTACATCTGAAGCAAGCTTTGTAGCCTCTTTTTTAGGCTTCTTTAAGTTTCTGTAGTATAAATCATATGATACACCATTTGTTTCTTCTGAGAAGAAAATTGTCTTAGCATTGTTTGTGATAACAAACGATGGGGTTGCCGATGCTATTTCTTCAGCTAACATATCTTCTGTTACTTCAAAAGGCTTAACCTTTGATGCATAAGTAAAATTAAGTTGGTTATCTTTCTGATAAATAAGCATTGATGTCTTCTTAGTACCTGAGAAAATAGCTGCAATGATTACGATAAGTACTACTACAGCTGCTGCTGCCGCAATACCAAAAATCGCTTTCTTTGGAACTCCATTACTCTTCTTAGGTGCTTCTTCTGACTGTTCTGCAACAGTTGCTTCTACTGGTGCAGCTTCTGCAGATGCAGCTTCTGTTTCTACAACATTACCGCATTCTGGACAAAACTTTGCGTCATCTTCAAGTTCTGCCTTGCAATTCTTACATTCGATCATAATTTCATCCTCCACGTTTTTCTAAATGATTTTTCAATCACTCTAAACCAAATTTTATCATTTTTTTAATAATAATTCAAGTGTTATATCAAATTTTGAAACAGCTTCCACCCAAAAATTCTCTTAAAATAGAATTATTTGGTATATCCTCGCTATTAACTCCAAGGAAGTAATCAAGGAACTTTAAGAGTCTCTTTGCCTCAACATAATGCTCTGAATCCCTTGGCACGCTAAATAATAAAGGCTCTGCATACTGCTTAAGCACCGCTAACTCATATATTAACGCCGAGTTAAACATAGCATCCGCTTCTTCTTGGAATGGGAAAATATTTTCCTCTTCGCCTCTTCGTACAGAATCCCACATTGAAATTGTCCTTTCAGCATTAGCTCCACGAGTTCTTGCATCTCTAACCATACGTCTTATTAAACGACCATCTGTTGTTGGAATTCTATTATGCTCATCAATATTAAGCTGAGTAAGCGCGCTAATATAAATTTTAAATTTACTTTCTCTTGGAAGACTGTATGAAAGCTTATCATTCAAGCAATGAATACCCTCAATTACAAGAATATCATCAGGTCCTAACTGCTTAAAGTTGCCCTTGTATTCCTTCTTACCTGTTTTAAAGTTAAATGTAGGAATCTCAACTCTTTCTCCATTTAAAAGCATCTTCATATGTCTGTTGAAAAGCTCTATATCAACTGCATATAATGATTCAAAATTATAATTACCATTCTCATCTATCGGTGTCTGTTCTCTTTCAACAAAGTAATCATCAACGGCAATAGGATGTGGTTTAAGTCCATGTGCTCTAAGCTGAATTGACAATCTGTGTGAAAATGTAGTCTTACCTGATGAGCTTGGTCCTGCAATCATAATAAACTTCTTATTCTTACTACTTACAATTTGTTCAGCAATATCTGCAATCTGTTTTTCCTGAATAGCCTCCTGAACAAGTATAAGCTCTTGAATCTCACCTGCAGAAATCGCATCATTCAATGCACCAACTGTATCTACGCCAAGCATCTCGCCCCATTCTGACGATCTTTTAAGCGTTTCAAACAGTTTCCTTGGCGGATTAAATTCCGGAACCTGCTTAGGCGCATGCTGCGTTGGCAATTGAAGCACAAAACCCTTGTCATATTTATGCAATTCAAAATATTTAAGATAACCTGTAGACGGTACCATATAGCCATAATAATAATCTTCATAACCATTAGTATCATACAAATTAACCTTAGACGATAAACGATATTTAAACAGTTTTTCTTTGTCCGGCATTCCAAGCTTGGCAAAAAGCTCTCTGCCCTCATCTACTGCAAGACTCTTTTTATTAATTGGCAAATCAAGCTTTACGACTTCCTTCATTCTTGCTGAAACTCTGTTTAAGAAATCCTCATCCACTTCAAATTCTGCATCTATTTCGCAGTAATAACCCTTGCTTATAGAGTATAGCACCTTTACCTTAGGCGGTACCATCTCTTCTGAAGCTACATCATAAATGGCACTAAGCATCATAAGTACAACGCTTCGTCTGTAGGTTTGGATACCTATATTGGATTTTGTCGTAATAAATTCAATCCTCGAATCCCTTTCAACCATATTATTGAGTTCGCGTAACTTACCATCGACTGTTGCAAGTACGATAGGATAATCATACTCATTTTGATGTTCTCTTGCTAAATCTGATAATAAAACCTGGTTATACATAGCTTACCCACTCCTTTTTGATTAAATGAATTTTACCGGATTTTTAATCTCCTGTTGTATTATATTACATTGTACCACACTTTTAAGGTATTGTGCTACATTTTCAATAAAAATACATTCTACTGCGTAATGTGTAGCGTCAATTATTGCAAGTCCCTGATCCATAGCATCTATTGCTGTATGATGAGCGATATCTCCTGTTATTATTAAATCTGCTTTTTTCATAATCGCAAGATTAACTGCATCTTTGCCAGAGCCCGGATAAACAACTACAGTTTCAATAGTTTTATCTAAATCGCCATATACCTTTACAACATCAAGTAAAAATGCTTCTTTTACTTTATTTGCCCATTGTCTTAGGCTCATTTTTTTACAAACGGCAATTTTGCCTATCCCTGCCTTTTCATTATTAATTTCACACATTATTTCAAATGCATTTGCATTCTTCATACTAAGTTTTTTTGCAGCCAAATCCGCCATATGTGTAAGATCATAATTAGTATGCATTGAATATACGGCAATATCATGTTTCAACAGCTCATATATTCTTTTGCCATTATAATCATCATCCGTTACAGATTTCATAGAAGAAAATATAACCGGATGATGACTAACTATCATATCAATGTTATTCTCTATTGCATATTCAATAGCTGCATTATCCACATCTAAGGTAACCAATATGCTATTAACATCTTTATTCTCACTGCCCACCAAAAGCGAAACATTATCCCACTCCTGTGCATACATCTTAGGGCTGTATTTTTCAAGCAAATCAACAATTTCTTTACATTTCATAGTAAGAAAGCCCCCTATTCGTTAATTCGATTAAATGTTTAAGCTCCTCTTGTCTTTGAAGCGAGCTTTGAGTATCTTTTTGTATCAATTCGCTGAGTAAACTCTCATATTTTTTCTTTTCAAATATCAACAATTCCTTTAAGGTTTCATTAAGCTTATTTAAATTATTCCTACCATACATATATTCTAATTGAGAATATGCCGGCTCGCTACCTTTTTTTGCCTTAATTATCTGGTAATATTTACCTTCGTCTTTTACAACATTTTCACAAACAATAGCGTATCCTATACTATGTAAATACTGCCTCACCTCATAAACCTCACGGTGTGGCAAAAGCACAAGCTCATCTATCGTTTCAAGAAGTGTACGATTCTTATTAAGTATCTCAATAATAAGCTGACCACCCATGCCTGATATAATAACAGTATCTGTTTCTCCTTCATTTAGCTCGTCAAGACCATTGCTTTGTCTTGTTGTTATTCTGTCTTCAAGACCAAATGCTTTTATATTCCTGATTGCTTTATCTAAAGGTCCTTTATTGATATCCATTGCAAGTGCCGTTGGCGAAATATTATTCTTGATTAGATAAATAGGTACATAACCGTGGTCTGTACCTATATCAGCTATCCTATTTCCTACTGTAACCATATCAGCCACAGCTTTTAATCTGATTGATATTTTCAAAATATTCACAATCCTTTTAATCTAAATAATCCTTAAGCTTTCTGCTTCTGCTTGGATGACGAAGCTTTCTTAATGCCTTAGCTTCAATCTGTCTAATTCTTTCTCTTGTTACATTAAACTCTTTACCTACTTCTTCAAGAGTTCTTGCACGGCCATCCTCTAAGCCAAATCTTAATCTTAAAACCTTTTGTTCTCTTTCTGTCAAAGTTGCAAGCACTTCTCCTAACTGTTCTCTTAGAAGTGTAAATGCTGCAGCCTCTGCTGGAACAGGAACATTATCATCCTGAATAAAGTCGCCAAGATGACTATCTTCTTCTTCACCAATAGGTGTTTCAAGAGAAACCGGTTCCTGAGAAATCTTCATAATTTCACGAACTCTTTCAACTGGCATATCCATTTCTTCTGCTATTTCCTCTGGCAAAGGTTCTCTTCCAAGCTCCTGTAATTTTTGTCTTGAAACTCTTATAAGCTTATTAATTGTTTCAACCATATGAACCGGAATTCTTATAGTTCTTGCCTGATCTGCAATAGCTCTTGTTATAGCTTGTCTTATCCACCATGTTGCATATGTTGAGAATTTAAAGCCTTTGTTATAATCAAATTTTTCTACAGCCTTTATAAGACCTAAATTACCCTCTTGAATTAAATCAAGGAATAACATACCTCTTCCTACATATCTCTTAGCAATACTTACTACAAGACGAAGATTTGCTTCTGCTAATTTTTTCTTAGCTTCTGCATCACCATCAGCCATTTTTCTTGCTAACTCAATTTCCTCTTCTGCACTTAACAACGGAACCTTACCAATTTCCTTTAAATACATTCTTACTGGATCTTCAAGACTGATACCTTCTGGAACTGATAAATCGATTTTTTCCATATCGATTTCTTCTTCTTCAACATCAAGAGGTATATCTATATCATCCTCTTCTGTTTCAGGAGTTCCCATAAAATCGATACCATTTGTTTCAAGTGTTTCAAATATAAGCTCCATTTTCTCTGGATCTAATTGAAATTCAGCAAAATGTGTAAGGATTTCCTGATACTCTAACACATTTTTCTTTTTCTTTGCCACTTGGATAATTTCTTTGAGTCTCTCGTTAAATTTTACCATTGTTTCAT
Source organism: Lachnospira sp. (assembly GCA_015057605.1). Classification (GTDB taxonomy): domain Bacteria; phylum Bacillota; class Clostridia; order Lachnospirales; family Lachnospiraceae; genus SIG291. Next base: position 29,284 of record SVDX01000006.1, read on the forward strand.
CCATTGTTTTTTTCCATCCTTCCATAGTCATTCACTATTCTTACCTTGTTTATAAGTAAATATGCATTTTTTGTATTTTCCCTCGTTCATATATAAGCTCCTGTAAAATGCTCAAATCTCCATTTGCATTCTTAGTTCTATAATCGAGACTGTTTAATTTAACCTTTAATACAAGTTCATTAATTGCGCTTTCCTTTTCGTTTTTATTAAGATCTGCGCCAAGTTCTGCATTAAATATTGCAGCCACCTCTTTATGATCTTCATCATTTTCAATCATATTGATAATATTTGCCGGAGCAAGTGTTTCTTTTTCAAACTGCTCGTACAACTTTGTCGCAACAAAATTATATAATGGCTCTATAAAATCCTCTGGTTTTACATAAGCAGATACTTTATTAAAAAGCTCTGGCTCATTTACAAGCCATGTTAAAAGCATTTTTTGTGCGATAAGTATAGGATCATCCTGCTTGGCTATTTTTTTTGTATCCTTCTTAACCACATTTTTTACAAGACCTAAATCATTGCCCTTATTGTTAACAAGCTGTTTTAATTCCTCCGTAGGAATGTTGTATTCCTTTGACACCGCATCAATATAAGTATTTCTTTCAAGCGACGTAGGAAAAAGCAAAATCTTATCTCTTATAGCTAAATAAAACTTGTTCTGTTCTTCTGGATTATTAAAATTATAATCATTCTCTAACTGCTTTATTTCAAACATAAAGCCGCCCATAGCAGTCCTCATACGCTCTTTAAATTCATCTACGCCTAATGCCTTGATAAATTCATCTGGATCCTTATAAGGCTTCATATTAATAACCTTAACCGTTATTCCAACATTACGCAGCATAGGTATCGCTCGTAACGCAGCTTTAGTTCCTGCGCCATCACTATCATAGGTCAAATAAACCTCCGACGTAAATCTTTTAAGCAAATCTGCCTGTTCGCTTGTAAATGCTGTACCCAAGGATGCCACTGCCTGTTTAAAGCCTGCCTGATGCAATGCAATTACATCCATATATCCTTCACATATAATTACATTTTTCTCTCTGGTACTTTTTGCCACATTAAGTCCGTATAGATTACGTCGCTTATCAAATAGCTTATTTTCTGAGGAATTAAGATATTTAGGGGTTCCATCTCCCATTACTCTTCCACCAAAGCCTATGACCTTTCCTGCCGCATTCATTATCGGAAACATTACTCTATTAAAAAATGTATCATATGCTCCACGCTTTTCATCAAATCTTACAAGGCCTGTCTCCTTAAGTAACTCATTATCATAGCCTTTAGCCTTTAAATGCTGATATAAAGCATCTGACTGCATCGGTGCATAACCCAAGCCAAAGCCTGTAATTGTCTCATCTGACAATCCACGATTTTTAAAATATGCAAGTCCCTTTGCACCTCTTTCAGATTTTAACTGTCTATAATAATATAACGCAGCTTCCTTATTTACTTCATACATCTTAAGCCTTAGGTCTTTTTGCGCTTTTTGTTCCTCAGACTGGCTATATTCTGGCAGTTCTACGCCAGCTCTGTCAGCCAATTGTTTCAAAGCTTCGCCAAAGGTACAATTTTCATATTTCATAATAAAGGAATATACATTGCCGCCTTCACCACATCCAAAGCAATAAAACATTTGCTTATTAGGTGAGACAGAAAATGAAGCTGATTTTTCATTATGAAATGGACATAAACCAAAATATGAATTGCCTTTTCTGGATAGTTTGACGTAAGACGATACTACATCAACAATATCATTTTTACTCATTACTTCTTCAACAATATTATCATTACCATTCATTCTCATCAAACCTTCCATGACATAGGTATAAATATCTCATCAAACTTTGCAACTGCATACTGATCCGACATACCAGCTATGTAGTCGCAAACTATTCTTTCCTTTGTTTCGTTGTGTTCTTCCATAAACTGCAAATAGCTTTCCGGTAACACATTTACATTATCCATATAGTAATTATATAACTCTATAAGGAGCTTATGTGCCTTTACCTCTTCACTTTTCGCAGTTGGATTTGTATATAAATGCTCGAACATAAACTTTCTAAGACCGCTCATTGCCGCCTCAATATCTGCGGACATAATAACGTCTGGTTTATCCTCGCTCATTTTAATAATATCATTAATCAAGGTATTTAAACGTGATTTTGTGCTGTTACCCAAAACATCCGAATACATTTTAGGAATATCCGTTTCTTTAAAAATATTAGCACGAATTGCATCATCAATATCGTGATTAATATATGCTATCTTATCTGCAAGCCTTACTATCTTACCCTCAAGTGTAGAAGGATTACCCGTTGTTCTATGATTAAGTATTCCATCACGAACTTCCTTTGTAAGATTAAGACCCTTTCCATCCTTTTCAAGAACTTCTACAACGCGCACACTTTGTATATAATGTGCAAATCCATATGGGCACACCTCATTCAATGCTCGCTCTCCCGCATGGCCAAATGGCGTATGACCCAAATCATGACCAAGCGCAATCGCCTCTGTAAGATCCTCATTAAGTCTTAAGGCTCTTGCAAGACTTCTTGCTATCTGCGACACCTCAAGTGTATGCACTAATCTTGTTCTATAATGATCACCCTCAGGCGATAAAAAAACCTGAGTCTTATGCTTAAGTCTTCTAAAGGATTTGCAATGCAAAATTCTATCTCTATCTCGTTGATAGATGGTTCTTACATCACAAGGCTCTTCATATCTGTCCCTACCTTTAGAATCAATACTAAATGCTGCATATTGACTCAAATTCTCTTTTTCTCTTTGTTCTTGTTTTTCGCGAATATTCATAAGTAGCTACCCTTAACTCCATTCTAAAACGATAGTAAAAATTTCGAGTTCCTTATATTTATTCTACAACATTTGTCAAAATCCTTTATTTTTTTAACTAATTATTGCACCAAATATTCCACCACCAACACAACTTGCTAAAATCGCAAAAATATTTGTCACATCACTATTAAAGCCTCTGTTCATTACAAATGAGACTATCATTAACACCATAAAATATATAAGTCCCATTACAAATCCCCACATAACTCTTTTATTTTTTCTAAGCTTTGCCATTATAAAACCACAAACTAAGGTTGATAAAACATAAATCACTACAATACCTATTTTTATCTGTCCCTGTGATAATTGCATCTTATAAAGCAAAAAGGCAAGTATAAGTAGCATCACTACTGTCAATATGTAGCCAAGAATTAATACCTTTGCAGCATCTGCGATAATCTTTTTTTGCATTTTTTAACCCCTTTCATATATGCTAATATTAGTATATTTTTGAATTTTCTTAAATAGACCACTATTTAGAGTCATTTGACAAATCATCAAAAATATATTATTATGGTGACATATTATTTTTTTTAAGAGGAGATGATTTTTTTTGGACCCCAATGTGATCCTATCAATTACTTTATTTTTACTAATTATTATGTCTGCATTATTTTCATGTGCAGAAACAACCTTTATGACAGTTAACCGCATTAGAGTGTTAGCTATGGTAGAGGACGGCAATAAAAAAGCAGAGCTAGTTATTAAGATTCTTGATAATCAGCCAAAAATGTTAAGTGCTGTATTAATCGGCAACAACTTAGTTAATATTTCCGCTTCAGCAATAGCTACTACACTTGCCATCAACCTTATAGGTAATGAAGCAGTTAGTATTGCTACTGGTCTTTTAACCTTTATTGTTTTGATTTTTGGCGAAATTACGCCAAAAAACATTGCAACAGTTCACGCTAACAAGCTTGCATTAGTATATGCACCTTTTATAAATGCTTTAATGTGGATACTTACGCCGGTTATCTTTATAATTAACAAATTAGCTTTTGTCGTATTGTTATTATTTAAGATAAACCCAAACAACAAATCTAACTCTTATACTGAAGAGGAGATTAGAACTATAGTATCCGTAAGTCACGAAGAAGGTGTCATTGAAAGCCAGGAAAAAGAAATTATTGAAAATATTTTTGATTTTGGTGATTCTTTGGCTAAGGATATTATGATTCCAAGAATTGATATGACCTTTATCAATATAGACAGCTCATATCACGACATTATTGAAACTTTCAAATCTGAGAAATATACTCGTTTCCCTGTTTATAAAGACAGTACAGATAACGTTGTAGGTATTATCAATGTTAAGGACTTACTCCTTTATGATAATCCGGACACCTTCTCAGTTAAAGATATATTAAGAGAACCATATTTTACATATGAGTTTAAGAAAACATCTGATTTAATGGATGAATTACGTAAGACAACTAACAATATTACTATCGTACTTGATGAATACGGTATGGCCGTTGGTATGATTACTCTTGAAGATCTTCTTGAGGAAATTGTTGGCGAGATTCGTGATGAATATGACTATGACGAAGAAGAAGACATCCAACAACTTAGCGAAAATGAATACATCATTGATGGTAACACAAAGTTAGATGATATTAACGAAGCCTTTGATTTAAGTATTGATTCAAAAGAATATGATTCTATCGCAGGTCTTGTAATCGAAACACTTGATAAGATTCCTGAAAATGGCGATGAAATGGATATCGAAAATCTTCATTTCACTGTGACCTCTGTTGATAAAAATCGTATAGAAAAAGTAAAATTAATAATCAATCCAATTGAAGATAATAGCGAAGATACCAAAGACTAATTAAGGGAGCTTTTAGCTCCCTTTTATCATATCTAAGTATTATTCATTATTATCTTCTTGCGTAACCTTCCAATTCTCGTACTATCATCTTTGCTATTTGTTTTATATCTGATATAAACATATCATTACTCTGTTCATCCAATGCATTTAGATTTCTTCTAATAAATTGCTTTGCGTTACCGTTTTTTAAAGCCTCTTTATATCTGTCACACTGTGATATTTCATATACTCTGTTCATTGGAACTCTATACTTATCACAGAATCCCTTTTTATAAAAACCTTTTCTATTATCACTATTATTGATTATATAAAAAGTTCTATCCCTATCCATAAAATTAAGTTTCATAAATGCATCAATTTCCTTGGAGTTGTCCATAAAATTAACTATTACCATATCTGACAGTTCATTAATCTTATTACAAATTGTATCATAACCACTGCTATTATCAATAAAGCTAACTTCAAATTCGCGATTACATTTATTAAGAATAGCAGATATCATGTTATTCATTCTTTCCTCGTACACTACTCGACTATTCTTCTTTGTGGAAGGCAAATAAAATGCATTATCCTTTATAACCTCCACGGCATACTCCTTAATACTCGCTTCTTTTTTGTCACTTATATTATTTAATACCGCATCAATACCTCCATCAATATAATATATAAACTCTTCCTTTACCTGTCCTGAATTAGTACAATCCATAAAAGACATTTCCAGATTGTTATAATCATACTCGCTCTGAAAAACAATTGACTTTAACCCATACAGGTACATAACTGTATATGAAATCGCTGTAACATTATTCGTTACACTATTGCCTCTAAAAGGGCTCCAGAATGAAATATTCATATGTATACTCCTTTCCCCCTAATGATATATAATAATGACCCGCATTATCTCACTAAGGCTATAATCTTAATTCTTGAGGAAAAGCACCTAGAAAATAGGTAATTTAGAAATACTTAGATATGCTATAATTATAAAACATTTACATAAAGTTGTAAATGCATACTCTCTTAGTTGCTGTCAATTTTACGATTTGCACAAAATTACATCAAACAAATTAGGCGAGTTTACCATTGCAAACTCGCCTAATATATTATTTTCTCACAAATGTATAATATGTATAAGGTATTTCTCCTTCAATTCTTTCTTCAAATACCTTTTCAAATTCTTCTTCTGTTACCTCAGGGAAGAATGTATCTCCTTCTATCTCCATATCAATAATTGTAAGATATATCTTATCAACATATGGAAATGCTTCCTTATACACACGTCCACCACCAGCTACAAATACCTCTTCATCCATATCCTTTACCATATCATAAGCTTCCATAAAGCTTCCAACGGTTGTACAGTTTTCTTCTTCGACCTTTATGGAATTAGATATAAGTATTGTTTTTCTCTTAGGAAGTGGTTTCCCAATTTCTTCAAAGGAACGCCTACCCATTATAAGTGTATTACCTGTTGTAAGCTCACGAAATCTTACCTGCTCACCTTTAATTCTCCAAGGTATTTTTCCTTCATTGCCTATTACCCAATTTTTTGTAACTGCTACTATTATTGATAACATTTCAATTCCTCCACTATTTTATCAAAATGCATTCCATGTGATGCCTTTATAAGTACTGTATCATTAGCTTTCAAATGCTTTGATAAATCTTCTAACAACTCATCTCTTGTATCGTACATTAACACATCAATCTTTAGATTTTCTTTAACCGCTTTCGCAATATTTTTTGCAAGTGTACCTGCAGTTATAAGCAAATCTATTTGCTTAGTTGCAAGATACTTTCCTACCTCATAATGTAATAGTGATTCATTTTCACCAAGTTCAAACATATCACCAAGTATTGCTACTTTTCTTGTCGTAGCCTTATCAAGTACATCTATTGATGCCTTCATAGATACTGGATTTGCATTATAACAATCATCTATTATTGTTAAATACTTTGTAGTAATTATATTGTTACGACCACCAACTGGTTTAAGTGCCGCAATTCCCTTTACTATCTCTTCATCTGAAAGTTCTAATATCTTACCTACAGCATATGCCGTCAAAGCATTATTTACCATATGAACACCTGGAATATTAACTCTTGCTTTAATTGAATACTTTCCATCAACAATATCAAACTCAGTACCTACAAGTCCTTCATCCTTAAGGTTATTTGCATATATTGTATTTTCCTTTGAGAATCCTACATATACAGGCTTTATACCATTAACATCCTTAATAGTTATAAGCTTATCATCATCACCATTTAGGACGATATATCCATTTTCACAGGAATAATCAAATATCTCTGTTTTAGCCTTTAACACACCATCTCTATCTATTAAGTTTTCCAAATGACATGTACCTATATTGGTAAGAATACAAACATCCGGCTTAGCTATTTTACTAAGTCTATGCATCTCACCAAAATCACTTATTCCCATCTCAACCACTGCAACCTCATGTTCTTTGCGAATCTTAAGTATTGTTAGTGGCAGACCTATTTCGTTATTAAAATTGCCTTCTGTCTTTAAAACCTTGTATTTTGTCTCAAGCACCGAAGCCACCATTTCTTTAGTACTGGTTTTGCCTACACTGCCTGTAATGCCTATAACTGTTATCTGCAAATTTTCTCTGTAAAATTCAGCAATGTCCTTAAGAGCCATAAGACTTGACTCTACCAAAATATATGGCTTATCAGTGTCTAATTCTTTTTCACTTATAACACAAAGTGCTCCCTTTTGGTACACATCATTAATATAATTATGACCATCCGTTTTTTCACCCTTAACAGCAATAAACAAACCATCCTTTTCAATCTGTCTGCTATCAATTGTTGCCATTGTTATCGTCTCATCTTTCAAGGTTTCATCGCCAATATATCTGCCGCCACATGCATTTGCAATATTTAACAATGTCATATTTTCCATACTAAACTACGCTCCGATTTAATACTTTTTTAAAGATACTTCTATAAGCTTATTACACAATTCATCAAAACTCATTCCAAGAGCCTGTGCTTCTTGTGGAAGCAAACTTGTTGGTGTCATTCCTGGAAGCGTATTAGCCTCAAGGCAATAGCAATCTCCATTTTCACCTAAGATAAAATCTGCTCTCGCATATGTCTCTAATCTTAATGCCTTAAATACATCTACCGCTGCCTTTTGCATCTTTTTAGTAATATCATCTGGTAAATCAGCAGGACAGGTTTCATTAGTTTTTCCTGCCTGATATTTGTTAGTATAATCATAAAAGCCTTCAATTGGAGCAATCTCTATAATAGGCAATGCCTCTCCTTCAATAACTCCTATTGAAAATTCGCGACCCTTTATATATTCCTCAACTACTAATACTTCTTCGTATTTGAAGGCTTCTTCTAAAGCCATCGCATATTCATCCTTTGTATTAACAATAGATACGCCCACACTTGAACCACCGCAAGCTGGTTTTACTACCACTGGCAATTTGATGTCATTAGCAAAAATATCTTCTTTTCCTTTTTTGCTAACCTTCATTCCTTTAGGTGTCACTATCCCATTTGCAATAAATAATTCCTTTGACAAATTCTTATCCATTGCCATAGCACTTCCAAGACTGCCTGTTCCTGTATATTTTATGCCTAATAAATCAAATGTAGCCTGAACCTTTCCATTCTCTCCATTCTCACCATGAAGAGCCATAAAGACAATGTCTGCCATTTTGCAAAGCTTAATTACATTTGGTCCAAAAAATGCATTATCTTCTGCCATTCTTTGTGTCTTGATTTCATCAATCTTTAAAGATGCCTCTTTAAGAGCTGATGATGTTGCATCTATATCTTGCTGTCCATTAAAATTTTCTATATCATTAGTCCCAAGGTATACATCTAAAAGCACAACCTTATGTCCTGTTCTTTGTAATGCCTTACTTACCATTGTTCCCGTCACTATGGATACATCTCTTTCCGAGCTTATTCCACCTGCTAACACAACTATATTCATATTCGTAACCTCTATTCGTCTTCAAGATTTTTTACCCGAATATTATAGCATAGTTTATATTCATTAACAAGCCAATTTATAAATCGTTGTTTCTGACCTCAAGTCTTGTAGAAAGTATCTCAAGATTACCATTTCTACAGCGAAGAGCATCTATAAATTCCTTTTCCTTGCTTTCATCCTTTAATACAATTTCATAGCTTAATTTAAAAAGACTTCCCATACTTACGGTTTTCACCTGTACAAGATTAGCACTTTGTGTAAATGTTGCGAACAAATCATCAAATACCTCTGTATAATCAAGGTCTTCTGGAATAGTTATCTTTAACAACTTGCTCTTGTCATCCTTTTTCATTTCACCAAAGCCTATTAAATTACATACAAATAGCACCATTGAAATAATAACTGTAAGTAAAAAGCCAAAGCCAATATAACCCATACCCATTACAAGTCCTGCTGCCATTGCAAGAAATATCGCCGATATTTCCTTTGCACTTCCTGGCGCTGAACGGAATCTTACAAGGCTAAATGCTCCTGCAACCGCAACGCCTGCACCAATATTACCATTTACCATTATAATTACTGATGCAACAATAGCCGGCAAAATAAGTAAAGTTACAACAAAGCTTTTACTGTAATTGCTTTTAAACATATAAACCACTGCTACAATAAGGCCCGCAATAAGCGCTCCAATAATACATATTAAAAAGTTTTTTAAATATACCTCTGTTACTCCTGCAGTATTAAATACTGATGTAAATAATTTCTCAACCACAATCTTTCATCCTTTCTTTTTTACATGATAAACCATACGCTGTTCCATATTTTGAAAATGAGGTTTTATATGCTCTGTTAGTGCTTAAAATGTCCGTAAGCCACAATGGCATTCCTCCATCTATCTTAATTTCCATTAAAACCTGATCATCATTTAGTATTTTTTCACCATATATTCCTGACTTCAAAGATAAGTCGTATTCCCTATACATAATATTTGTGTCAAATGTTATTCTTAAGGCTTTATCTTCATTACCTACCAATGCAATCCTTTCATAGGATAGAAACATAGATGGTTCTAATGGCGCATAATATGCCTTAAAATAATCTATTTCTCTTTTTATTTGCGAATCTTTAATATACGAGTCATCACCCAAAAGATAATTTGTTGCTATATCATATGGCACCTCAATTCGTCTTTTATATACTATACCTTTGTACTTTTTCTTAAGTTCAACAAATACCTTTGTATCACCATTTGGCACCCCATAGCTTCTTATCCTCATTTTTTCCTTATAAACAGGTTTTTCAATTGAACGCCTAATTAACCTTTTATCAGGTGTATCATAATATAAGCTACATACTTTAGACCTATAATATTTATCTTTTTGCATATGTTGTGTCAATGCATTGAATATGTTTTCATATTGTTGTCTATTAATAATGTACTTAAGCTCATATCTTTTAAACTTTGCATTTGAACCCATAAGTCTTCTCCTTGAATTATTATGGGTTTATTATATTATTACAAACTTAAATTAAGTTAAAAAAACAACGACTTTAATTTAAAGTCGTTGTAATTCTAAATATATTTCCATCATCACTTACAGCATTTACTTTTCCATTATGCTTATCAACTATTGATTTAGCAATAGAAAGCCCTATACCAAAGCCTTGTACTTCATTGTTTCTTGCCTCATCCATACGATAAAATCTTTCAAATACCTTTTCTTGTTTTCCTTTTTCAATACCTGCCGTATCATTTTCAACAATAAGCTTAATTTTACTATTTGGCTTTTTTAAGCTTATCTTTACAAAGGTTTTTGAATATTTGCTGGCATTATCCATATAAATGCCTATCAGTTGCTTTATCTCAGATTTTTCACACACATATTGCACATTTTCATCTATGTCCATAAGAAGTTCTTTTTCATTTTGTTCTAACATAGCATTAAAAGGTTTAACCACCTCGATAAGTAACTGTGAAAGATTAACCTGTTCCATATTGACCTTTTTATTTACTTCTTCCAATCTTGCCAATTCTGTCAAGGAAGAATTTAATTCTGCGAGTCTATCAACTTGCTTTCTTATACTCCGAGTCCATTCAGATTCACCATTTAACATTTCAATAACCTCCGTATTAGCTGATATAACTGCTAAAGGAGTCTTTATTTCATGACTTGAATCTGTTATAAATCGTCTTTGCTTATCATATGCAAGCTTAACTGGCTCTACAACTCTATTTGAAAATATTATTACCAAACCAAATACCGCCAATATTCCAAGCAGCGATATAATTATGCTTGCCTTCAAAAATGAAGTAGCTGTACCTAACTGCTTATTACAATCTACAAATACTAACATATTGGTTTCTTCAATATAATTGTATCTGTATTGCTTAATGTAGCCCTTGGTTTTATTGCTGTCTAAAACCGTATTTGCATATTCTATCGCCTTACTGCTATCAATAGCAGCAACATTTCCTGTGTCAACGTATTCTACGGAGTTGTCATCAGAAAGCTTTACTGTAAAATATCTAGTTTCATACGGTGTTTCAACATTTATATTAAAATCATTTAAATGCTTATCTCTATCTCTAAATTCGTTATTTCCCATAGGCTTAAACATATCCGGTTTAGGAAAACGTCCACTATTAGAGCCTATAATATTTATAATTTCATCAGCATCCTTAGCAATTCGTGAATAATTAACTACATTGATTGCAATCATAATTGCAGACAATACAAGGCATACAGATATCATCATAATTATAACCATTTTTCTTTGCAGCTTTTTAATCATCGCAAACCTCCAATGAATAACCCACACCACGTTTTGCCTTTATAGTAACCCTTGCATCTATATCCTTTAATTTCTTTCTTAAATACGATACATAAACCCATACAACATTTATTTCTGCTTCTGAATCATATCCCCAGATTTTTTCCATAAAATGCTCTGTCGATATATATCTATTAGGATTTGCCATCATCATCTGCATCATCTGATACTCTTTATTTGCAAGGACTATACTTTTATTAGCAGTCGAAAGTTCAAATGTAGTAGGATTTAAACTAATATTCTCATATTCATAGCATAGTTCAATCTCTTTATCTTTTCTTCTTGTCATTGCACGTATACGAGCCAGCAACTCCTTCATCGCAAATGGTTTGGTAAGATAATCATCTGCTCCAGCATCAAGTCCTTCTACTCTGTCATCTATTTCTGCCTTAGCCGTCAAAAGTATAACAGGAGTCATAACCTTATTTTCACGCAGTTTTTTTAATACCGAAATGCCATCCATTTTAGGCATCATTATATCCATAATAATACCATCATACTCTGAATTAAGCGCATAATCCAGTGCATCCTGACCATTATAAACCTGTTCAATTGTGTAATTATTATTTTTTAAAATAACCGCAATAGCACGCGATAAATCTTTTTCATCTTCTGCTAATAATAGTTTCATATCGCTCTCCTACATTCATTTTAAACTTTTTCGCCTTCATCAAAAGCTTATCAGAATTAGTTTAAATTAACTTAAATTGCGGAATGAAACCAAAAAACTTTTACTGGTTCATCTGGGCTTTTAGATTTTACAGTGTGCTTAACGCCTGGCAATGCAACAAATGATGTACCAGGATATACCTCAAACTCTAAATCATCAAGTTTTGCATAACCTTCACCACTTAACACAAAAAATCCTTCCTGGTCGTCATGCACACCTCCAAAGCCATATTCTGTACCGCTATACACTGTTATTCCCGAACAACAACCAGCAACACAACCGTTATCAGTTCCCAAAAATCTAAGTCCACCACCATTGACCTTTTGTTTTTCTAATGCTTCTTCTAAATGAATATATGGTTTCATAATATCCTCCTTTATTTAGAAAACACCCTCTATAACAACTATAGAGGGTGCAATATATAAATGCTAATTATTTTTTATATCTTAATAACTCTGTATATGCTAACAAGAATGGTCCTACACCCTTAGCATCATCCTGTACAATTGGTTCTGACATATAATATGCATATGTTCCATCTCTTCTGCCTTTGCCACCAAGTCCAGCAACTAAACAGATACCATCTAAATGCATCTCGCCATCAATTGTACGTAAGTACTTATCACAGATACCGTTGATAGCCTTTTCACCATATTCTCTATACTTTTCTGGTAAGAAGCCTAATCTTACACCCTTAAGTAATGAATATGCCATAATTGAGCTACCACTTGTTTCAAGATAGTTCTTATCCATACCGCCAAAGTTAACTACCTGATACCACATACCTGATTCATCCTGATACTTCAACATAGAATCCATTAAGTCTACATAAGCATCCTTCATCATCTTAAACTCTTTATCGAATTTACCATCACTGTTATCAATCTTATCAAGTGTATCAAGAAGAGCCATTGAATACCAACCTATTGCTCTTAACCAAATATTCTGTGATAAGCCTGTAACCTTGTCACACCAGAACATTTCTTTCTTAGTATCAATTGCATGATAGTACAGACCATTAAGTGGGTTACGTAAATTGTTAATAACAAATTCAAATTGTTTAAATATATCTGGATAGTTCTTTCTATCATTAAATCTTGTCTCATATTCAAGATAGAATGGTTGTCCCATATATAAACCGTCTAACCACACCTGATTTGGATAAATATCCTTGTGCCAGAAGCTTCCTTGTTCTGTTCTTGGCATTAATTCAATCTGGCTATAAATTAAGTCGATAGCCTTGCGGTATTTTCCCTTACCTGTTAAATCATATAATTCAAATAAAGTCTTACCCGCATTAACATTATCAATATTCTTTTCATGAATATCATAACCATCGATCGTACCATCTTCAAATACTCTGTAATCAATAAATGCATCTGCAAAATCAAAGTACTTCTTATCCTGAGTAATCGCATACATCTCTAATACAGCTTTAATCATACACCCGTCAATATAATTCCACTTCGAAGGTAATCCTTGTTTTATCTTCTCAATATTCCACATTGGAGCTTCTGGAGTACTTTTCTCTAATAATTCGTCAATATACTTTACAATAATATCCATTAGCCATTTCTCCTATCATAGTAAATTCGTACTATAATTTTACAATATTTTTTCCATACTTTCAACTGTTTTTTAGCCACTTAGTGGAAAAATTTACTGTTTTTTTGTTATGTTTACATTATTCCGACACTTTAATCTCTTTGATTTCTTTTGTTCTTATCTCTTTACAAATTTCATCAACAAATACATCAAGTGCTTTTTGACCTTCATCACCATTGTAACGGCTTCTTACAGACACTAAACCTTCAGCCTCTTCCTTTTCGCCAACAATAAGCATATAAGGAACTCTGTCAAGTCTTGTTTCTCTAATCTTGTATCCGATTTTCTCTGCTCTATGGTCAACAGTTGAATATACTCCATTATTCTTTAATGTTTCATTAACCTTGTCTGCATATTCTTTATACTTTTCTGAAATAGGAAGTACTCTTACTTGTTCAGGACAAAGCCATGTTGGGAAAAGACCTGCGTACTTTTCAATAAGCCATGCTAAAGTTCTTTCATAACAACCCATTGATGTTCTATGGATAATATAAGGTCTTACCTTTTCGCCCTTTTCATCAATGTAATACATATCAAACTGTTCTGCTAAAAGTGCATCCCATTGAATTGTAATCATTGTATCTTCCTTGCCATAAACATTTTTAGCATTGATATCTACCTTAGGACCATAGAAAGCCGCTTCTCCAACATCTTCTGTAAATGGAATCTCAAGCTCTGTAAGAATATCTCTTATGTGTTGCTGTGTTTCTTCCCACACTTCTGGTTCACCAATATATTTTTCCTTATTATCAGGATCCCACTTTGATAAATGATATGTTACATCACTTTCAAGACCTAGTGTCTGTAAACAGTATTTTGCAAGTGCAATACAACCCTTAAACTCTTCTACCATCTGGTCTGGTCTTACAATTAAGTGACCTTCTGAAATAGTAAACTGTCTTACTCTTGTAAGGCCATGCATTTCGCCCGAATCTTCATTTCTAAATAATGTTGATGTCTCACCATATCTTAATGGCAAATCTCTATATGACTTTTGGCTTGCCTTATAAACATAATATTGGAATGGGCATGTCATAGGACGAAGTGCAAATACTTCCTTATCCTTTTCTTCATCACCTAACACAAACATACCATCCTTATAGTGATCCCAGTGACCTGAAATCTTATATAAATCTGATTTTGCCATTAAAGGTGTCTTTGTTCTTACATAACCACGTCTTTCTTCTTCATCTTCAATCCAACGCTGTAATGTCTGAACCATTCTTACACCCTTTGGCATAAGTAATGGAAGACCCTGACCTATAACATCAACAGTTGTAAATAATTCCATTTCACGACCTAATTTGTTGTGGTCACGAAGCTTAATATTTTCAAGGTACTCAAGATATTCGTCAAGCTCAGCCTTTTTACTAAATGCTGTACCATAAATTCTTGTAAGCATTTTATTCTTTTCTGAACCTCTCCAGTATGCACCTGAAGAAGAAATAAGCTTAAATGCCTTAATATTCTTAGTGCTCATTAAGTGAGGACCTGCACAAAGGTCAACAAATTCGCCTTGTCTATAGAAAGAAATAACTGCATCCTCTGGTAAATCCATAATTAGTTCAACCTTATATGGCTCACCCTTTTCTTCCATAAATTTGATAGCTTCTGCTCTTGGTAAAGTAAACTTTTCAAGTTCAGCACCCTCTTTTATGATTTTTTTCATTTCAGCTTCAATCTTATCTAAATCATCTCTTGAGAAGGATTGTGCATCAAAATCATAGTAAAAGCCTGTATCTATTGATGGTCCAATTGCTAATTTAGCTTCAGGATATAATCTCTTTACAGCTTCTGCCAAAACGTGCGATGTTGTATGTCTGTAAGCCGCCTTACCCTTTTCATCATTAAATGTAAGAATGTTTAAAGAACAGTCCTTATCAACTATTGTTCTTAAATCAACAACCTCTCCATCAACTTCACCGGCACAAGCCATTCTTGCTAAGCCTTCACTAATGTCTGATGCTATTTCATAAACAGACATTGCGCTTTCATACTCTTTAAATGAGCCATCTTTTAATGTTACTTTCATTGTATATTCTCCTTTAAATAAATTTTACTATATTTAATAAAATAATAAAGTGGACAAGTGCACTCTTAATACGCGATAATTTACACTCATATAAGACTTGTTACACTTTGTACGCATCCCACGAAGTATTTTTGTTTAATAGATTTCCTATTAAACAAAAAAATCCCTTTCTGTATACAAATACAGAAAGGGACGAGTATTCTTATTCTCGCGGTTCCACCCTAATTGCTCTCATAATATGAGAACCACTTTTTATGATTATAACGGAATCACCGGGCCGGATTGGGGCCACTCAGAGGTAGTTTTCATATACCCTTTCATAAAGCACTCTCAGCACCGGCTTTTCTCTGTAACTTCCAGATATATTACTCTTCTCTTCAACGTGTTATATTAAATTATAAATATGCACTGTAGATATCACCCATTGAATAATTGTAGCTGTATGCACCACCTGCATTATATGTGTTAGCTCTATTAATCTCTGTATTAGCATTATGTTCTACCATAGCTGCTCTTACAGAAACATTATACGCATACGAGCCTGTACCATTAAATAATGTCTTGGCAATATTCATATCTGCTTCCTTCAATGTCTTTTCATCTAATTCTAATGTGAAATCTGCATTAACCTTAATACCAAGCTTTTCAAGTAAGCCATCATTAGCTTCTGTCATTCTTATAATACTTGAAGTATTACTTGCGATGGAGCTTGTGTTAGCTTCTTGCGTTGCTTCAATAAGTGTATTGTAATCTTCTACAAACTTCTTAACATTGTCAACAATCTTATCTGTGTCGTATTTACCAGCTTCATCCTTTGCAAAAACAGAGTTGCGACCCTGTTTAACAATCTCTCCTGCTGTCTTAGATAAATCTGTTGCAGCCTCTCTCATAGATACGAGATTCTTCGATGAATCCTCTGAAGTACTTATAGATGCTTTCTCTCCGTTCTTAGCATAGTAAGCTGTAAGCAGTTTCTTATACGAACCATTCTTGATACTATAATAATCACTTAGCATACTTGTACTTGATGTAGCTGATGTGGAGGTTCCCATTGAAAATAATGAGTTAACTCCGGAACTTCCTATTCCATAAAAATTCGTCATATAAATCACTCCTTTATATTATGACATGAAAACAGTCCATTGTTTCCTAACTTTATTATATACCTTTAAGTTTGATTTTGCAAGCACTACATTACTTCTATTTCTTCCCTAAAATAATACCACTCTGGCATAAGGACAACATTTTCACATAACGAAGGCTTACCAACTACCAGATACAACTTATTTTTTCTTCCTGCAAAAGGTAAAACATTTGTATCAATCATAGTATCGGCTATGTGTATATTCTTATCTTCACTAATTGGATTTTTTTCATCCATTTGCTTAACAATATCATAAAATTCCATCGGATTATTTATGTACTTTGGTAAATCTGTGTATGCAAGCTTTCTAACGGTATTAGTAAGCACATCACTTCCAGGAAATGCTCCTATATAAACAGTACCTATTTGCCAGATCTTTTCCTGTTCTTCTATAATGCGTTTTGCATCAGCTTCACATTCTGAATATACTTTTGTATATTTAAGCGAATCAAATTTAATGCTATCTAAATGTTTTTCATATAAATCCTTGTTATGAAATGCAAAATTTTCGCCTAAAATCTTTGCCAATTCTTCACTACTTACTTCCTTCTTTTCATAGTCAAATTTGGTGCGTAGCATCTTTTCGCTTTTAAATATCTTATAGATTTTTATAATACTTATAATTATCATAAATCCAAATAAGATAAAGGTCACTGCCCACCATTGCCATGCAGAAAGAATTATTGCTTCTCTTGGATTATCCTCAAAATAATACATTACTATTTCGTTTTCAAAATCATTTTTCATGAATTTATCCACTGTTACATAGATTACTTCACCAGTTTTTGTTGTAATCTGTGCTCCATATATTTCATCATATACAGCCACTGTTTTTACGCCATTAAACTTGTAATCCATTTCTGTTGCAAATGTCATTAAGGTTACAATTAAAGACGCAAGTCCTATTGCGAACACAACAATCCATATAGTTGCTTCATAAAAGCCTTCTTTTAATTTATCGCTTTTTAGCATAAAGCATCTCTCCTATTTTCATATTTAAACCAATCAAAATCGGCTGGAATTCTGCTGCCACAACCACCATTATTTGCATATATGCCCACTAAGGTTCCTGTATGTCTCTTTGGATCATCAGGTACTCCTTCATCACAAAGATAAATACAATTTTCCAGTGTAGCTACCTTTGTCCAGTTTTCATTATCATAGCTATAATAACAGGTTCTTGTAAGACCGCTAACTACAACCTTTAGATATATCGCCTGCTCCTTAATATTATCAACTTCAGCCACAAGCTCTTCACCATGATTACGGTTAATTACAACTTGTAGTTTACGTTCTTGTTCATAGCACAAAGAAAAACGTGCATATGTAGCAGTACTGTAATAGCAGGTAATACCTGCCTGCTCGCCATTCTTTGTTGGATAAAACTCAAGCTTAGTAGAGGCTTCGTAATTAAATTCTTCCTCTCTTCTTACCAATGTATTTTTAGCTCTAATTTCATTTAAGGTACCATCAAGTGTCCATATTCTAAAATGTCCCGGTCTTTCTGTAAGCGAACACGAACCAAGCGCAGGATTTCTTACAAATTCCCATTCAAGATTTAATTTGTCACTATCAAAATCATCAAAATAATTCTTCTTATATGTTACTGTTTCAAAGTCTGGTACAAGCTGTTCTTTACTTGGTCCCTTGCCTTCATTTACCACAAACCAACCGTCATCTGTAAATCTTACAGGATCAAGTGCCGACTCTCTTCCTATGGTTGTATAATTACCACCATTACGTCGGCCACAAAGATAGTACATCCACCAGTCGCCATTCTGTGTTTGAACTAATTTACCATGCCCCGCTCTTTGTATCTCTTCATCAGGATTTAACTGTCTCATAACAGGGTTATATGGCGATGGCTCATATTCACCAAAAAGCGAAGTTGAACGTGCTACATTTATACCATGACCTATGCCTGTACCACCCTCAGCTAATATGGCATAATAATAACCATCTTTCTTCAAAATGTGCGGTCCTTCAGGGCAACGCTCA
This sequence comes from Lachnospira sp., assembly GCA_015057605.1. Lineage (GTDB taxonomy): Bacteria > Bacillota > Clostridia > Lachnospirales > Lachnospiraceae > SIG291. Next base: position 48,237 of record SVDX01000006.1, read on the forward strand.
CCAGTACCTGGCCAAAGTGTTATAGGCTCACCCATAACATATTTACCATCATCACTTAACGGTACTGCACGTGCTCCCGGTGCAATTATCATATAATGCTTGCCATCATCATCTACAAAATGTGATGGGTCAATATTATCAACTTCCAAAAATACAGGTTTAGAGTATGGTCCCTCTGGTCTTTCAGAGCACACCATTAACTGTCTTCTAAGTACATTGTTATCACGCTTACCATCTCCATTTAAACGTAAGGTAGCATAAATATAAAACATACCGTTACAATAAGAAATATCCGGTGCCCATATGCCATGAGAATCCTTAATATCCGATATATCAAGATACTCATTATTGGTTATCGCATGTCCTATAACCTCCCAATGTACCATATCCTTTGAATGCGATATAGGTATCGCAGGGAAATATTGAAATGAGGAATTAACCATATAATAATCCTCACCCACCCTTATAACTGACGGATCTGGAAAGAAACCTCTCTGAACTGGATTTGAATACACTTTTTTCATATTTTACCTCCTTGCATACACACTCAAAAGATGATATAATGCTTTCTAAATTACAAAAAGGACGTTTTACATGAAAGAATTTATTAAAACACATAAGCACGCAGCATTTTTCTTATATCTACTCATATATCTTCCTTGGTTTATGTTATTAGAAAAGCACGTTGTTACTGATTATAATATAATACATATTCCATTTGATGACAAGATACCATTTATTGAATACTTTATAGTACCGTATCTTTTATGGTTCCCATATGTTGGATTTGCCTATGTTTATTTCTTCTTTAAGGATAAACAAACATTCATTAAAATGGCAACCTTCCTTACAATCGGAATGACATTTTTCCTGATACTTTGTAGCATTTATCCAAATGGTCTTCCAGCAAATTACAGACCAGACTTTGATACACTCGGACGCGATAATATATTTATTGATTTAGTTAAGACTTTATATTCTTCCGACACTTCAACAAATGTATTACCAAGCATCCACGTATTTAACTCACTTGGAGTTCATATCGCATTTATGAAACACAAGGATTTTAAGTATCCAAAGCTTATAAAGGGCGCATCCCTTGTCCTTTGTACACTTATCTGCTTTGCAACCGTTTGCTTAAAGCAACATTCAATCCTTGATGTAATTGCAGCATTTGCACTTGCTGCGGTATTGTATCCGTTGATATTTATGAGAAAGAAAAAGATATAAAGTAAAAACATCTGCAAAATTTTAATTTGCAGATGTTTTTTATAATGCAGTCTCTAACTACCATCAATATCCTTTATTCTGCGTTTTTAATTTTTCCAACATATCCGAACTACCAGATAATGTTATATTTTGTTTTTCAAAATCAATATCCGCAAAACATTTTTCATATTTATCAGGGTTTGCGTTTATTTCTATGGTTCCGCTAAGAGATATACAACCCATAAAAGTGTGATTCATATTTTTTACATTTTTAGGAATCACCGGTGCCTCTTGCAAATTCTCACAACCAACAAACGTTGAGCGCATACTAGTTACTCCCTCAGGTATAACAGGTGCTTTCTTTAAACTTATACAATTATTAAATACCGCAGATAAATCAGTAACTTTTGATGGTATAACGGGTGCATTTTCCAAACTTACGCAATCTACAAACATAGCTTCCATAATTTCTAAGTTTTTAGGTAACTTTGGTGCTTCCTTTAAGCTTGTACAACCATAAAATGCATTATACATATTAACAACATATTTTGGTATCTTGGGAGACTTAATCATTTTAGCTGCTCCCCAAAAACTAACATTAACAACAGGTTCTCCTGCTATCTTCGTCGCAATTTCTTCATACGATTCCTTGTGTTTAGTTACTCTATGATGCCAACCTTTTAACTCCTCATCCTCTTCTAATCCTATATCGCTATATGGATCATCATGATACACACCATCATAATATATATACAAATAATCTTCTGTAACATATATATCGCCTTGTTCAGGCTTTCTAGGCAATCTCTCACCTTCTGTAAGTTCCTTGCCACTGTATTTTATTATGTACTTACATCCCACTTGCACTTTTGTCACATTGTCTTTATTGCTTATAATATAAAAAATCACAAGACATATTGTTACAAATGCTATCGTACTTATTATAACTATAATTTTTTTCTTCTTTGTCATAATAAATCTCTCCTATTAAAACACTACTGCTAATTTTAATTCTTCCAAAATTTCTGAAGTTCCAGATAATGTTATATTTTGCTTCTCGAAATCCACATCTTGAAAACAACCTTTGTAATTATCAGGATTTGCATTTATCTCTATATTTCCACTAAGAGATGTACATTCTCCAAAAGTACGTTGCATATTTGTTACGCTTTGAGGTATAACTGGTGCCTTTTGCAAGTTCGTACACCTCAAGAAAGTATTTCTCATATTTGTCACTCCATTAGGTATAACCGGTGCTTCCTTTAAGCTTGTACATCCATTAAATGTTCTATATAAACTTGTAACATTGGCTGGTATCTTAGGAGCTTTCTCTAAACTTTTACAGTCAACAAACATACCCACCATATTTTCTAAACCTTCTGGTAATTCTGGTGCTTCTTTTAAGCTTGTACATCCATAAAATGCCTCATACATATTAATAACATACTTCGGTATCTTAGGAGACTTTGTCATACGACTACAAAAATAAAAACTTACATGTACAACTGCTTCTCCTGCTATCCTAGGTACAATCTCCTCATATTCGTACAATCTATTAGATATTGTTTTTAAATGCCAACCTTTTAATTCAACTCCCTTTGTTCCTGTATATATTCTATCATTATCATTATCAGAATTAGAAACAACTCCATCATAGTATACATACTCATAATCATATGTACTGTAAATATCTCCTTCTTGAGGCTTTTTAGGTAATTTTTCACCCTCTAAAAGTATCTTTCCACTTGAAGCTACTATATACTTACATCTATCCTGTACTTTAGTTACATTTTGAGGTGTTCTTTTCATCACAATATACATAGCCATAATCCCTACAAGTAATATGCTTCCGATTATGATAATTGTTTTTATCAATCCTTTTTTGTTCATATTGAATCCTCCTCATTTAGATATATTAAAGTTATTTCCTTTACTTTCTTTATACCATTTCCCTTAAAAATTTCAATACTTTTTGCATGAGTGGTCAATATACGACATGAACGGTCAAATTTTTTCATAAATTTTGCTTTCGTTTTTGTCTTTCTATGGACGCTAAAACAAGTATGAAAAAAACACTTTCCCACCATTATATCAACAACACAGCAATATTAATACCACCCGCTACCGAAGGTAGCTTTATAAAAGAAAAAAACAAGTCATACGAAGAGACGGCTCCAAAGGCTCTTCTTTATGACTTGTATTTTTCTACATTTTCACTTCTAATTATTTGTTTTATAAGAAGTACGCAGTACGGGTGGCATTAACTTAATCACACAGCCTTGACTTACGCACCACGCCAAGCAAAAGAAAATCGTAAACAAGAGCCTTTGTCCTCGTCAGTACTTAGTTGGCAGACGATGTTAATCGTATGGCAACTTATGTACTGTTACGTAGGACAATGGAGTGCAAACGTCTCTTATTTACGACTTTGTTTTGCGTCAGTTTTTCATAATTATTTTCCTGGATATGCCACTACTGAAGCCACATCATATCCCTTCAATTTTTCTCGGCCTTTAAGACCCTCAAGTTCTATAAGGAATATAACTTTTACCACTTCTCCACCAAGCTTTTCTACAAGCTTGATTATAGCTTCTATTGTTCCACCCGTAGCTATTAAATCATCAACAATAACTACCTTCTGACCTGGTATAATTGCATCCTTATGCATTTCAATAACTGCTGTTCCATATTCAAGTTCATATTCCATACTAATTGTTTCCATAGGAAGCTTACCCTTTTTACGAACTGGAACAAATGGTTTTCCTAAGTTATATGCAATAGGTGTACCAAATATAAATCCTCTTGATTCAGGACCTACAACAACATCAAAATCAACATCTTCAACAAGGCCCTGTAAGCTATCTATTGCAAGCTTAAAGCCATCCTTATCCTGCAATACACTTGTTACATCCCTAAACATTATTCCCTCTTCTGGAAAATCAGGAATAGTTCTTATATATTCTTCCATTTTTTTCATAGCTATACCTCTGCATATAATTTTTCAAGATATTCTCTTGTTGCAATCGCATTATCAGGACTTGTGTTTTCTAATGATACATGTACATATGGCTTATGTTCTTTCATAAGGCTTAAAAGCAATGGATAGTTAAAGCCACCTTGTCCTGCTGGAATTGATACAAGTTCATCTCCTTCAACTCTATAATCCTTTGCATGAATTACTGCAATATCATCTCTTAATAGGTCAAATGCCTGTCTTATAATGTCATCTTGCTTATCAATATTGCCAACGTGTAATACATTTACTGGGTCAAAAATAATCTGAAGGTTAGGTGAATTAATTGCATCTAATACCTTTCTTGCTCTTTCAAGATTATAAACTACATGCTTCCAAACTGGTTCAATTGCAAATATAACGCCCATTTTCTCAGCATATTCTACTATAGGTCTTAAATTTTTAATAAATATTTCAAGCGCTTCTTCGCTATGATTAGCTGGTTCATACTTATACGCAGTGTTAACCGCACCTGTTTCTGTTCCTACAACACCAACACCTAAAACGCTTGCAAAGCGAATGTGTGCTTTATATTTTTCAACTATTGTCTTTAACTGTTCTTCATCAGGATTGCAAAGATTAAGATAACAGCCTAAAACAGCTATATCTACCTTATTTTCTATGCATAATTCTTTAATATACATAGCAAGTCCCGGTGTCATTACTGCATTAGTTGCCTTAAATTCGTGTACTGCCTTACCAAGTGCAAGCTGTGTGCACGAAAAACCCTTGTTATGAATGTTTCTAAAAAGCTCGTTAAGAGGTGCTTTTTCCATATCATGTGCTCTAATACCAATTCTCATAGTCCATTCCTCCATAAATCATATATTGAGATTATTTTAACATAATTTTATCGACTGTACAACCATCTGTATACTCACTTTATCATTAAATGTATTCAAGTCCGGATAGTATAACACTGCATATTTTTTTCCTATTTCAAGTGTTTCGTTTACTACATCTGCTTCACAAAAATACACTGCATTTGCATAATAGCCATTCTCCGTTTCAAATGATAACTTTAATACATTTCTACTACTTCCTAAGACCTTTTTTTCTTTTAATTTAAGGTTTTTATCTGCAAATACTGGTTTAGGATTACCATTTCCAAATGGTTCTAAGCTCTTTAGCTGTTCAATCAGCTTTTGGGATGCGTACTCATATGGCATAGGCACGTCAATCCAAATCGTTTTTGTAAGCTCCTTTTCGCTAAGTGTGCAGTTAGTATTTAGCAAACGTCTGAACTTCTCAATATTTTCTTCTTTTAATGACATACCGGCTGCCATAGGATGTCCGCCAAATTTTTCTAATAGATGAGCACATTTATTGATTTCTTCATAAATGTTATAGCCCTCTATTGAACGCGCTGAGCCCTTTGTCATTTCACGATTTGTAAGTACAATTGTAGGGCGGTAATACATTTCCTTTATTCGTCCTGCTATAATGCCTGCGATGCTTTCATGGCAATCCGGTATATATATTACATATACCCTATCACCGTCTTTATGCTGCTTGTTTATACTTTCAATAGCTAAATCAACGCCTTGTTTTGTTAGCTGTTTACGTTCCTCATTTAGTTCTTTAAGTTTTAATGCCAGAGCAAATGCTTTCGCATCATCATTTTCATATAATAACTCTAAGGCATATTTTGCTGTATCAAGACGTCCGCTTGCATTTAAACAAGGACCTAAAATAAAGCCAATATGATATGCCTGTAACGTTTTGTTTTCTAATTCATTTGCTAAAATAAGATATTTAAAACCTGTATTATCTGTGTTGTTCAATAAAGCAAGACCTTTTTTAACGATAATTCTATTTTCATTCAAAAGAGGCATTACGTCTCCAATTGTAGCAACTGCTGCCCATTGATATAGAGTCGTAAACTCTTCCTTTGAAATTCCGTATTCTTCATACAAAATCTCAACAAGTTTGAAAGCTACCACCGCTCCACAAATTTCCTTAAATGGATACTTACATTTTTCCTGTTTAGGATTAACTATCGCATCTGCATTTGAACTTAAATATTCCTTTTTACCATTTTCTTCCTTATACGGAATATCGTGATGATCAGTTACAATTACTGCCATACCAAGTTTTTTCGCATAATTAATCTGTTCTATTGCAGCTATTCCGTTATCGCAAGTAATAATCGTATCAACGCCATCCTCAAATGCCTTATCTACAAGTCTTGTATTGATACCATATCCGTCTTCTACTCTATGCGGTATCTCATAATCAACATTTGCACCAACGCGTTTTAAGCCCGTTAGAAGTATGTATATAGAACAAATGCCATCAATATCATAATCACCGATTATACGCATTTTACACCCTTGCGTAACCTTTGTTTTTATGATACTAATGGCTTTATCCATATCCTTTAACAGTCTTGGATTGTGAAGACTTGATATGCTTCCGTTAAGAAACATATCATAGTCCTCTTCCAAAACTATATCTCTATTTCTGATTATTCTTGCCATAACCGGATCTATACCAAATTTGTCTGCTAAAGCCTTAAAATCAGCTTTCTTTGAATATACCATCCAGTTTTCCATATTGCCTCCAAATTAATCTTCGTCGTCTTCCTTTGGTGGGAATTTCTTCATAAATACATACCACAATGAGCCTGCAAGACAAACAGATGAGTATGTACCACATACAACACCTATAAGAATAGGTAATGCAAATTCTCTAATTGAAGTTACACCAAATATAAGTAATGCAACTAACATAACTGCAGTAGTAAGCGAAGAATTAATAGTTCTTGATAATGTTTGCGTTACACTTCTATTAAGCACCTCAGCAAGGTCGAATTTCTTTCCTGCTGCTGCCAAATTTTCTCTAACTCTGTCAAATATAACAATGGTTGCATTAATAGAATAACCTACTACGGTAAGTGCGCAGGCAACAAATGTGCTTCCTACTGTCATTCTTGTAAGTGCGTAGAAACCTACAACTATAAGTACATCATGCACCAATGCCATAACTGCACTTGTTGCAAATCTGATATTGCTAAATCTAAACCAAATGTAAATAAGCATTGCTATTGTAGAAACCGCAACCGCTATAAGCGCATCTGCTTTCATTTCGTTGCTTATAGTAGAAGAAATACTTTGCGCAGTCACTAAAGACTTATCTACACCATATTTCTCAACAATAAGGTTATTAAGCTTTTCTGATTCTTCCATTGTAAGCTCTCTTGTCTTAACAATTACTTCTGTAGAATCTGCAACCTTTTGATATTGAATTTCACCTGTTCCTATCACTTCGGATATAACTGGTGTAAGCTCCTTTTCAAGTGTTTCTTGTGACATATCATCCTTAAAGATAATACTTGTAGAAGTACCACCATCAAATTCAATACCCCAGTTTAATACACCTTTATCATTTGCTCCATTAAATACCATTGCTCCTATGCCAATTACAATAACAACAAGTGATGCAATAAAGAAAATGTGTTTTTTACCAACAAAATCAACTGATTTTCTCTCTTTTTGTACACCATACAGTTTAACTGATTTGCAACCAACGCCGTACAATGCCTTTAATATAAATCTTGTTACACATAATGCTGTAAACATCGATAAGAGTGTACCAATTGCCAAAGTTGAAGCAAAACCTTTAATACTTCCACTACCCATTATATAAAGTACCGCAGCAGCAATCAATGTTGTTATGTTACCATCAAGAATTGCTGATGTTGCTTTACTAAAGCCTGTCTTTATTGCACCTTCAACACCATGTCCTAATGCAAGTTCTTCTCTTATTCTTGCAAAAATAACAACATTAGCATCAACCGCCATACCTATAGTAAGTACAATACCTGCAATACCCGGTAAGGTAAGAGTTATATCAAATGCACTTATTGTAAATACTACAAGACTGATGTACATAACTAAAGCTAAACTTGCTGCAATACCCGGTACTCTGTAATATACACACATAAATAAAACAATTATTATAAGTCCTATTAAGCCAGCCATAAGACCTGTCTTAATGGCATCTGAACCTAACTGTGCTGCAACTATATTAGAACGGATAGTCTTTAATTCAAGTGGAATTGCACCAATACGAATTGTTGATGCAAGGCTTTCTGCCTTTTCAATTGATTCGATGTTATCAATTGAAACCGAACCACCTTCTATCTTAGTTGTACAACGTGGCTTACTAAATTCTTCGCCATCATATACAATTTTTATATATTTCTTACTATCAACTGTTTCAGCTGCTACTCTTGCTGTACCATCGGCAAAAAGCTTTGAGCCTTCGTCTGTAAGAGTTAAGGCTACCATATATTTTGTCTGACCAAGATCATCCTGATAATATTTCGCCTGAGCTCCCTTTACATGTGAACCATCAATGATCACCTTTTCATCCATATCAATAAATTCAAGCGATCCTGGTTTTCCAAGTTCTTCTAAAATCTCTTTAGCCGAATCTGTATCCACATTCTTAAGAGGTATTTCAACTGTAATTCTGTTGTCTCCCTCCTGGTACACTAAAGCTTCTGTGCTGTATTGTTGAATTCTTTGTTGAAGCTTATAAATTGTATCATCCATATCCTGAGCAGAAGGATTAGCTTCTAAAGTTTCAAATGTTATACTGATACCACCATTTAAATCAAGTCCTAACTTAATATCGCTTGCACTACCATATTTATCTTTACCAAATCCAAAGTATGCCGCATAAACAACTAAGGCAAGCATCGCTATTGCTGCGACAAGCTTAAATATTTTCTTTCCCATCCGTACATTATCCTTTCTTATTCTTCTGTCATAAGTCCTGCTTTTATCATTATTGCGCACTCTACTCTTTTTCTTTGTAATTCACAGCCTATATCATATGCATTATTGATATCTCCATGAAATTTATAAGAATTAGCTGCACAGCCACCACTACAATAAAATTTAGCAAAACAGTTTCTACATTTTTCCTTAGAATACACATTACATGTCTTGAATTTATCAACTATCTCCGGCTTTGTAATACCATCATCTACATTACCCATAAGAAAGCCTTCTTCACCAACAAACTGATGACATGGGTACAAATCTCCCCATGGTGTAACCGCCAAGTATTCACAGCCTGAACCACAGCCTGACAAACGCTTAGCAACACAAGGTCCACCCTCTAAATCAATCATAAAATGGAAGAAATTAAAGCCTCTCTTTTCCTTCTTACGCTTTAATAATTCTGCCGCCAATTTATCGTATTCTTCGCAAATCTTTGGAATATCCTCTTTTTTAATTGCATATTCTTCTGTATCTGCCGCTACAACTGGTTCTACGGAAATCTGTTCAAAGCCTTCATCCGCAAGGCTTAATACATCTGCACAAAAGTCAAGATTATGATGTGTAAATGTGCCTCTTACATAATAGTTTAGCTGATTACGACTTTCGGCAACCTTTTTAAACTTTGGCATAACCAAATCATAGCTTCCCTTACCATTTCTAAAAGGTCTCATATAATCATGAACTTCCTTACGGCCGTCAACGCTTAATACTACGTTAGACATTTCCTTATTTGCGTACTCTATAATATCATCATTAAGCAATACGCCGTTAGTTGTAAGTGTAAATCTAAACTTCTTATTATGCTTTTCTTCAAGACTTCTACCATATTCAACTATCTGTTTAACAACCTCAAAATTCATAAGTGGTTCTCCACCAAAGAAATCCACCTCTAAATTCTTACGAGCACCAGAATGTTCAACCAAGAAATCAAGAGCCTTCTTACCTACCTCAAAGCTCATCAATGCTCTTCTTCCATGATACTCACCTTCCTCTGCAAAACAATATTTACAAGCAAGATTACAATCATGTGCTATGTGAAGACATAATGCCTTAACAACTGTATCTTTAAGCTTAATATCTTTTATGTAAGGCTCATATATATCCTCTGTAAAGAGCATTCCTGCATCTTTTAATTCCTTAATCTCTTCATATGCCTCTTTAATCTCTTCCTTTGCATATGTATCCTTTAAAATATCACATATTTCATTAAGTTCCTTTTCTTCAAACAAAGGAACAATGTCGTATACTATATCATCAACCACATGTACAGCCGAGCTGTTTACATCTAATAAAATGTTATAGCCATTATTTTTGTATTGATGAACCATTTTTTCAATCCTTTCAATTCTGCGATTATCGTCAAATCATAAATAAGAGAGTGCAGACACACTCTCTTAAAATAATTAGTTGTTCTTATTCTCACAGCTTTGATTTCCTACTGTACATGAAGTCTTACATGCTGACTGACAAGATGTCTGACATTCTCCACATCCGCCATGCTTCATTGTATCCTTTAAAATCTGTGTCTTAATTGTCTTAATATGTTTCACAGTTTTTACCTCCTATGCTATTAACTTATGACATTATATCATAGATTTTGCAATATTAAAAGCATTTTTTATATAAAACTTAAGCTTCTCATTAAATATATTATTAAGGTTAAAGTTAAAGACGATAATACCGTCGATAAAACTATTATTCCTGAGGATAAAACAGCATCATTATTAGTATTTTTTGCCATTATATAGCCACTTATTGTTGCAGGTGAGGCTAACATTATAATAATTGCCATTAATTCCTGATTTCTAAATCCAAGCGCCACAGCTATCGGAAGCCCTATCGCAGGAAGTGCTATAAGCTTAATAAAGGTAGCTGCAATTGTTGGCTTTATCTTTGCAAATGCTGCCCTTCCGTCAAAACCTGCGCCCACGCACAAAAGTGCAAGAGGTGTTGTCATATTTGATAAGCTGTTCAATGTCTTTACGCCTATTACCGGTATTTTTATTTCAATCAGCGAGCCGATTAAACCTAATGCAATACCTATAATAATTGGATTTTTAAGTACATTTATAAATGCTTTTTTTATAGTTTTATCCTTATTATTACCGTCACCCTTTAAGGTTAAAATCATTACTGAAAATATGTTATAAAGTGGCACTGCAGATAAAATCATAAGTGGTCCCATTCCAGCACTCGAATAAATGCTATGTATAAATGCCAAACCTAACACTGCCGCACTGCTTCTAAACGAGCCTTGCACAAAGCTTCCTATCATGCCCTTATCCTTTAAAAAGCTTTCAGCCAAAAACCATACTACAAAGAAGCTTACGATTGTAATAATCATACAGTAAAGCACAAATTTAATATCAAATACTTCCTTGAAATTTTCAAAGGCCAAATCAGTGAATACCATAACAGGCAGACCCACGGTATATACAAATTTATTTGCCGCTTCTAAAAATCCGTCATTAAGCATTTTTTTCTTCTTCAATACATAGCCTAAAATCATTATAAGAAATATAGGCACGGTTGCATTTATGCTATAAATAAAACTATCCATATTTTATCCTTCTTACTTATTTACTTTTATTTCAAACATTTCTTCATATTTTATGTCAGCTATTTTGCTTGCGTCAATAGCATAATGTATTTCACCAATTGGTTTTCCATTTGTATCATACTGATATTCATAGCTTTCAAGCACGGTATTATTGGTATCAAAGATACTACACTTTGTTTTTCTACCATTAGAATCATATTCTAATGTACAATTTCGAATGTATACCTTTTCATCTGTAAAATTAATTTCATCGCATGATTTAACTGTTCCATCTATATTATATGAATATACGAATGAACGTTTTACTTCATCTTCCTTATTATACTCAACACTTAAAATCAGTCTTCCTTCAACATCGTAATGATTTTTGCTGTATCCAATATTTTCATCGCCTTTATAAAATACTTTTTTCGTTGGAAGATTATATAGCTTTTCTGTTTCCTCTTTTGCCACAACAATTGTTTTATATTTTGCAAACTCTTCTATACCCGAATTATCTTTTCTTGATGTAAGCATATTTCCATTTGCATCATAGGTATATTCTATCGTTTCCTTGTAAACTTCTCTATCTTCAACATATCGTGTTAATGCAGTCTGGTTATCATATGAGTCATATTCATACACTTCTTTTAACAACTCCTGCCCATACATATCATGCTGGGTTTTCTCACGCATGTTATTATTTGCATCGTAAGTATATCTTTCTTCTTTATCCACTAAATCTGTAGTACCATACTGCTTATAGTTTATTAGATTGCCCGATTCATCGTATGCTGATTCTGTTCTTTTTGAAACCTTTCCTTCCATATTATATAATATATATGAAGTTTCTTTTCCTTTATCGTTATATGTATAAACTGCTCTCGCTGTAACTACTTCATTAGAATCGTAGTCTATAATTTCAAGAATATCTCCATTTACATTATATGTTGTTATCCTCATTGAGTCTAACTGCTTATCTGCATCACAAAACTTTTGACAAGTACAGTTACCATTATCATCATACTCATACTCCTGCACATACACTAACACATTTTCCTCATATGCAAGTACTTTAGTTGTATTTCCTTTAGCATCGTATTCGTATTCATATTTAACACTCTCATATTCCACTGTGCCATCAGCTTTACACTCAAAATAGCTTAACGGATTGTCATATTCGTCACGTTCAAATTTAAATATATTGTAATCAACAAGCTCGCCATTCTTATCATACTGCATACCAATCATTTGTTTAAGAATTGCATTTATATCGCCTTCAAATATATTTATATCTGTTATTTCTGGCTTTAGTTCATATATAGAGACAAGTTTTTCGTCTTTATCTTCCTGCTCCATAATAGCTCTTATCAGCTTACCTTGGGAATTATATTCATATTTGTATGTATAGCTTCCATAATCCCTGTATGTTACAGTAACTTCTGATATAAGATTTAAGGTTTCTAACGAAGTATCTTCATTATTTACATCACCAGTTTGCTCTGAAGTCTGTTGCTCTGATGGCAAAACATTATTCTCCTTAGGTTTTTTGTCTTCCTTATTACATGCACTAAATGCACATAGCATCACACATAGCATTATAAAAATGCTGATTTTTCTTTTCATATGTAACCTCCCATAAAAATCATTCTTTTTCGATTTTATCACACCAAATTTTATAATTCAATATTTTACTATAGAACAAAAAAGAACGTAGAAATGACATCATCACTTCTACGTTCATATCATGCAGTCGACGGGACTTGAACCCGTACGAGCGCTATGCTCACTAGATCCTTAGTCTAGCGCGTATGCCAATTCCGCCACGACTGCAAATCACCTTTACAATTCTATTACAAACACAAACATTTGTCAATACTATTTTTTACTTTTTTATAAAATTAGTCCTTTGGTATCATTTATATGATACTATATCTTGTGTTTTTATTTAAAAATATCACTATATTTTGTAGACAAGATGCCGATATAGTGTTATAATACTTTTTGTAGTGAACAATTAATGTTTTAGTATTATCTATATTTATTTAGGAGGGAATCAACTTATGATTAAAGTAATCAAACGTGATGGTCGTGAAGTTAATTATGACCGCAACAAGATTATTGTTGCTATTCAAAAGGCTAATGATGAAGTGCCACCAAAAGAAAAAATTACTGACGATAAGATTGAAGCTATAGTTGCTTCTATTGAGAATCGTGGTCAGGATACTATGCAGGTAGAAGATATTCAGGATATCATCGAACAAAAGCTTATGGCCGAGAAAAAATTTATTCTTGCTAAAACATACATTATATATAGATACACCAGAGAACTCGTTCGTAAGGCTAACACAACTGATGACTCTATTATGAGCTTAATTAAGAATAGCAATAAGGACGTTATGGAAGAAAATTCTAACAAGAATGCTATTATTGCTTCTACACAAAGAGATTTAATTGCCGGTGAAGTTTCTAAGGATTTAACAAGAAGAGTTTTACTTCCAGAAAAGATTTCAAAGGCTCATGATGAAGGTGTTTTACATTTCCATGATGCCGATTACTTCCTTCAATCCATCTTTAACTGCTGCTTAATCAATATTCAGGATATGTTAGATAATGGCACTGTTATGAACGGAAAGTTAATTGAATCTCCTAAGAGCTTCCAAGTTGCTTGTACAGTCGTAACTCAGATTATTTCAGCGGTTGCAAGTAGCCAATATGGTGGTCAATCGGTAGACATCAAGCACTTAGGTAAATATTTAAGAAAGAGTAAAGAAAAATATACTCGTTTCTATACACAAAAGTATGGCGATAAAATAGACAGCGAAGTTCTTGACAGTTTTGTAGCAGATCGTCTTTATGATGAATTAAAATCTGGTGTTCAGACTATTCAGTATCAGATTAATACTTTAATGACTACTAATGGTCAATCTCCTTTCGTTACACTTTTCTTGAATCTTGACAAGGATGATGAGTACTTAGAAGAAAATGCTATGATTATAGAAGAAATTCTAAGACAAAGACTTGAAGGTATTAAGAACGAAAAGGGTGTTTATGTAACTCCTGCTTTCCCTAAGCTCATTTATGTTTTAGACGAGCACAACTGTTTACAGGGCGGTAAGTATGACTACATAACAAAGCTTGCTGTTCAATGTTCAGCTAAAAGATTATATCCTGATTATATTTCTGCAAAGAAGATGCGCGAAAACTATGAAGGAAATGTATTCTCATGTATGGGTTGCCGTTCATTCTTAAGTACATGGAAGGATGAAAATGGCAATTATAAATGGGAAGGTCGTTTTAACCAAGGTGTTGTAAGCCTTAACCTCCCACAAATGGGTCTTATTGCAAGAGGTAACGAAGAGCTCTTCTGGCAATTAATGGAATCAAGACTTGCGCTTTGCTTCGAAGCATTAATGTGCAGACACAATGCACTTTCAGGCACTTTATCTGATGTAAGTCCAATCCACTGGCAATATGGTGCTATTGCAAGACTTAAAAAAGGCGAATCCATTGACAAATTATTACATGATGGTTATTCAACAATTTCGCTTGGATATATTGGTTTATACGAAGTTACAAAGCTTATGACTGGCGAAAGTCATACAACTGAAAAGGGGCTTAAGTTTGCCTTAAAGGTAATGAAGAGACTTCGTGAAGCAGCAGATACATGGAAACGTAATACAGGTATAGCCTTTGGTCTTTATGGTACACCTGCTGAAAGTCTCTGCTATAGATTTGCAGCAATTGATGCTAAGCGTTTTGGCATAGTTGAAGACATTACTGATAAAGGATACTACACTAACTCTTACCATGTTGATGTTAGAGAAAAAATTGATGCATTTAGCAAATTTAAATTCGAAAGTCAATTCCAAGTTATTTCTTCAGGTGGAGCTATTTCATATGTTGAAATTCCAAATATGAGAAACAATCTTGAAGCATTAGAAGAACTTGTTAAATTCATATATGATAACATTCAATACGCTGAATTTAACACAAAATCTGATTATTGCCATGTATGTGGCTATGATGGTGAAATCCTTATCAACGATAACCTTGAATGGGAATGCCCACAGTGCGGTAATAAGGATCATGCTAAAATGAATGTTACAAGAAGAACCTGTGGTTACCTCGGTGAAAACTTCTGGAACGTAGGTAAAACTAAAGAAATTAATTCAAGAGTTCTTCACATCTAATTAGAAAGAGGATGACAAATTGAATTACGCAGATATCAAACAATATGATGTTGCTAATGGACCAGGCGTAAGAGTTTCGCTCTTCGTAAGCGGATGTACACATCATTGTAAGGGCTGCTTTAATAGTGTTACATGGGATTTCAATTATGGAAATCCCTTTACACAATTAGAGATAGATAATATCATAAAATATATGGCGCCTGCATATGTTTCAGGTATAACCATCCTTGGTGGTGAACCATTTGAACATGTTAACCAACAAGGCTTGCTCCCACTACTTCGCAAAATCCGCAAAGTATATCCTAATAAGAGCATTTGGTGTTTTACTGGCTATACCTTCGATGAAGACATATGCAACCGTATGATGAATGAATGGGAAGAAACAAAAGAACTCATCTCATATATTGATGTACTTGTTGATGGTAAATTTATTGAAGAACTAAAGAATTTATCCTTACGTTTCCGCGGTTCTTCAAACCAAAGAATTATAATGGTACAAGAATCCCTTGAAAAAGGCGAAATTATACTATGGGAAGGTATGAACAATGTCAAAAATTAATGTTAATTTTAAAAAACTAAAAGAAAATGCAACAAAGCCAACTTATGGTTCTGCATTTGCCGCAGGTGCCGATTTATATGCCTGTATAGATGAACCAATAACTATCGAGCCACAGCAAACTATACTAATTCCTACTGGAATTGCTATGGAAGTTCCTGTAGGATATGCCGGTTTAATATATGCAAGAAGCGGTCTTGCAAGCAAAAAAGGTCTTGCACCAGCAAACAAGGTTGGTGTAGTTGATGCTGATTATAGAGGCGAAGTTATGGTTGCACTTCATAATCATTCAAATAAAGCTGCAAGCATCGAATGTGGCGAGCGTATTGCTCAAATGGTAATCGCTCCATTCTTAGCAATTAACTATGTAGAAACAGATTCGTTAAGTGAAACAGCACGCGGTGAAGGTGGATTTGGCTCAACCGGAACAAAATAATATCGAAAAGAGGAATGCGTATGTATCCAAATTTAGATTTAGTGCAAGCAATTATAAGAATTTTGTTAGCCATTGTGATAGGTGGTGTTCTCGGGCTTGAGCGAGAAAGCAAACACAGACCTGCCGGTTTTAGAACCTATGTTATTGTATGCTTAGGTTCAACACTTATAGCATTAACAAATGTATATTTGTTTAAAGAAGGTCTTTCTGCAGATGCAGCAAGAATTCCAGCTCAGGTAATAAGTGGTATAGGTTTTTTAGGTGCAGGAACCATTTTGGTGACGCGCGCAAATTCCGTTAAAGGTCTAACCACAGCAGCTGGCTTATGGACAACAGCCGCAATCGGTCTTGCTTTAGGAACAGGCTTCTACTCAGCGGCAATAATATCATCTATATTACTTATAATATCAATGCACTTATTGCAATATGTAGATTTATTATTTACAAAGAAAAAAATCAACGCAAATGTATATGCAGAGCTTCAAAATGCATCTGCTATGCAGATAATATTCAAACACGCTAAAGCTAATAATTATAAAATTGATTCCTTAGAATTTTTCAACTCTTCCAATACATGTGTTGTAACTTTTCAGTTAAAGGGAACATCTAAAATCAAATCTTTAGAGGACATTACTGAAGAATTACTAGAAAATGATTCAATCAATTTTATAGAAACATACTAATAAACAGCAAAAACTCCGAATAGAACCTATTCGGAGTTTTATATTATTAATTTACAAAAATGAAATATCCCAACACTAGAATTCCTAACACAATTCTATAATATCCAAATATTGTAAAATCTTTTTTCTTTGTATATCCCATTAAGAATTTAATCGCTACTATCGAAACAACAAAAGCTACTATCATTCCTACACAGATATACATAATTTCATTGCCCGAAAAATTCAAGCCAAATTCCAAACCATATTTTACAATCTTCAGCAAGCTTGCCCCAAACATTACTGGAATAGCAAGGAAAAATGTAAATTCAGCTGCCACCTCTCTTTTACATCCTATAAGAATTGCACCAAGAATTGTCGCGCCCGATCTGGAAGTTCCAGGAATCAAGGCTAAAAGCTGTATTATTCCAATTAAAAGTACTGTCTTATAGCTAAGATTGGCTAAGTCCGTAACCTTAGGTGTTCTATTTTTATTATATTTCTCAACTATAATAAACAACACACCATACAATACTAATGTTATCGCAACTGTCTGATAATTATAAAATACACTATCAATCAAGTCATCAAAAAGCAAACCAATTATAGCAGCTGGTAAGCAGGCAACTATTACCTTAAACCACAAACTCCATGTCTGCTTTTGCTCTGCCTTATCTTTCTTTTGTGGCCATGGAAATGGATTAAGTTTATTAAAATATAGCACTATTACAGCTAATATTGCGCCAAATTGAATAACAACCTCAAACATTTCAAAAAAGCCTTCTGTCATATCCGGCTTAAGAATCTCCTCAGCCAAAATAAGATGACCTGTACTACTGATCGGCAACCACTCTGTAATGCCTTCAATAATGCCAAGTATAATAACCTTTAAAATTTCTAACATATTCCCTCTTACTTAGTTTTTGCTACTGCTTTTTCATAGATGAAATTTTCAACCTTTTCCATAAGCATAACTTTAACTACATAATCTTTACCATATTTATCAACTAATTCTTTACCTGTTGTATATCCTGCTTCTTCAGCTATTCTATCAAGATTCTTCTTATAATAGCTGTGGTTAACAGTTATCTTCTCGCGTTTTGCTATTTCTTGTAAAACAAGTTGCATTGCTATATTCTTAGTTGCATATGCTTCTATAGTCATACCAAATGTTTCTTTACAATATTCTTCAGCAGTCATATCTAACAATGTTGCATATACACCCATTGTTTCATTAAAATTATCTATTTTTGCCTTAAGTTCATCTTGTGGATATGAAGAAAACTTAGTATTAGCAACTATTGTTTCCATAATAGATGCAAAATTATCTGCATATGCCTTTTCATCTGCACTTTCCTGTAATACACGTCTTACTGCTTTTTTATAATCTTCAACTGTTGTATATTCACCATTAGAAACATTGCTTACAAATGAATCTGTAAACGAAGGTAATATGCCTTCATATGCTTCTGCTACAGACATTGTAAACGAAAGTGTTTTTCCGGCATATTCTTTATCTTCAAAATCAGCAGGAATTGTAAACTCAAATTTGCTTGCAGAACCCATACCACCAGGGATTAAGCCTATAAGCTTATTTTCAAGCTCCGGAAAATCGGAATATAACTTTCCTGCACCTACTATTATTTGTACATCTTCTTGAGAAAATTCTGAAACTTGAGCTCCATCGAGATATGCAAATGCGTTAACCACAACCTTATCTCCTTCAGCAACTCTTCTATCATCAAACACTGTCCACTCTGTATATGCAGCTCTTTCTTCTTCAATATATTCAAGTACATCTAATTCAGTAACCGTATTATCTGCAGGCTCATATTCAACTCCTGTATAAGCACCCAATTCGCTTATATAATCTGATGAATTATAATCAAATTCAACATCATAATCTGTATTACAGCCAACCATAGCAAACATACTTACTGCTAAAATTGCACTTATTAATGTATTCTTTATTGTTAATCTTCTCATAGTAACCTTCCTCTTTTAATAGAATTTCATTTATAGCAAATTGATATTAGATGAAGCTGCTTTCTCCATAATATCATCTGGCCATATTGATGATTGAACTTCTCCAATATGAGCTTTTCTGAGGAAAAACATACATATTCTCGACTGTCCAATTCCTCCGCCAATTGTATATGGCAATTCCTTATTCAAAAGTGCCTTTTGGAATGGCAATTCTGCTCTATCCATACAACCAGATATCTCTAATTGTTTTCTTAAAGAATCCTCATCAACACGAATTCCCATTGACGAAAGTTCTAAAGCAATATCCAAAAGTGGGTAGTACACCATTATATCGCCATTTAGTGTCCAGTCATCATAGTCTGGTGCTCTACCATCATGTCTCTTACCTGATGCAAGCTTACCACCTATCTGCATAATAAATACGGCACCCTTAAGTTTGGTTATGTTGTACTCTCTTTCCTTTGGAGTACAATCAGGATACATATCCTCCAACTCTTGAGATGTAACAAATGAAATTTCTTCTGGAAGTATTGATTTAATATAATCATATTTTGACGCAATGTAATTATCTGTTGTTTTAAGTGTTTCATAAATTGCTCTAACCACTGATTTTAAAGTTTCTTGCGTTCTTTCTTCCTTTGAAATTATCTTTTCCCAATCCCATTGATCCACAAAAATGGAATGGATGTTATCAGTATCTTCATCTCTTCTTATGGCATTCATATCTGTATAAAGTCCTTCGCCTTGGTTAAATCCATATCTTTTAAGCGCATATCTTTTCCATTTTGCCAAAGAATGTACTATTTCAACCACTGCATCATTTTGTTCTCTAAGGCCAAATGCAACTGGTCTTTCAAATCCATTCAAGTTATCGTTAAGTCCCGTTTCCGGTTTAACAAACAACGGTGCTGATACTCTGGTTAAATTCAATTGTTTAGCCAGCTCTCTTTCAAAGAAATCCTTTACAAGCTTAATAGCTACTTCTGTTTCTCTAATATCAAGCTTCGATTCATACCCTTGGGGTATAATTAATCTTTCCATACAATCCTCCAATGAATTATTATAATTCACAGTTATTAACAGTTCTTGGGAATGGAAGTACGTCTCTGATATTGCCCATACCAGTTAAATACATTACACATCTTTCAAAGCCCAAACCAAAACCTGCATGACGTGCAGTACCATATTTTCTAAGGTCTAAATAGAAATCATAAGCTTCCTTTTCAAGACCCAACTCTTCCATTCTCTTAACTAACTTATCATAATCATCTTCTCTTTGACTTCCGCCAATAATCTCACCAATACCTGGAACAAGACAGTCCATAGCTGCAACAGTTTTGTTATCATCATTAAGCTTCATATAAAATGCCTTAATATCCTTTGGATAATCTGTTACAAATACCGGTCTCTTAAATATCTTTTCTGTAAGGTATCTTTCATGCTCTGTCTGTAAATCGCATCCCCAGCTTACCTTATAATCAAACTCATCATTATGTTCCTTTAAGATATCAATTGCTTCTGTATATGTTACATGACCAAATTCCGAATTAGCAACAGCTGTAAGACGCTCAATAAGTCCATTATCTACAAACTGATTGAAAAACTGCATCTCTTCTGGTGCATGCTCCATTACATAATTGATGATATATTTAATCATGCTTTCTGCAAGCATCATATCATCCTTTAAATCTGCAAATGCTATTTCTGGTTCTATCATCCAAAATTCAGCCGCATGTCTTGTTGTATTAGAATTCTCAGCTCTAAATGTTGGTCCAAATGTATATATATTCTTAAATGCCATAGCATATGTCTCACCATTTAACTGACCACTTACAGTAAGAGAAGTTTCCTTATTAAAGAAATCCTTTGTATAATCTACTGTTCCATCTTCATTCTTTGGAAGATTATTCATATCTAATGTTGTAACTCTAAACATTTCGCCTGCGCCTTCACAGTCACTTGCTGTAATAATTGGAGTATGAACATAGACAAAATCTCTCTCTTGGAAGAACTTATGAATCGCATATGCAACCAAGGATCTTATACGGAATACCGCTTGGAAAGTATTAGTTCTAGGTCTTAAGTGAGAAATTGTTCTCAAGTATTCAAAAGAATGTCTCTTCTTTTGTAATGGATAATCAGGTGTAGATTCACCTTCGATGTAAACTTCCATTGCTTGCATCTCGAATTTTTGCTTAGCTTGTGGTGTTGCCACAATCTTACCTGTTACAATAACTGCAGAACCTACTGAAAGCTTTGACACAGCCTCAAAATTATCCATATTATCGTTATACACTACCTGTAAAGGTTCAAAAAATGTACCATCATTCAAAACCAAAAATCCAAATGACTTAGAATCTCTATTACTTCTAACCCATCCGCCTAACGTTACCTCTTGGTCAATATACTTGTCAGTATCTCTGAATAAATCGCGAACATTTATCATATTCATAATAATCCTCCATCTAAATATTATCAAAAGCTCCCCGTGTTGGACTTGAACCAACGACATCATGATTAACAGTCATGCGCTCTACCGACTGAGCTAACGAGGAATAAAAATAACTATAACAGAAATATTATAGTAAAATAGAACATAAAAGTCAAGTATATTACAAGCTTTTATGTTCTATTAATAACCTTATATTATGCTAACTTTGACTTAGCTAACTCTACTAACTTTGTAAAGCCTGCTGCATCGTTGATTGCCATTTCTGATAATACTTTTCTGTTTAATTCAACACCAGCTAACTTAAGACCATACATAAACTTGCTGTATGATAATCCGTTCATTCTTGCAGCTGCATTGATTCTTGCAATCCATAATTGTCTGAATTGTCTCTTCTTTTGCTTTCTTCCTGCATATGCTGTTGTTAAAGCTCTCATTACTGATTGCTTTGCAATTCTATATTGTTTTGATCTAGCGCCTCTGTAACCTTTAGCTAGCTTTAATACTCTGTTATGTCTCTTCTTTGCGTTTAATCCGCCTTTAATTCTTGCCATTGGTAATATTCCTCCTTTTCCTGATTACTTATCCTTAGATATAAGGTAAAATCTTCTTCATGTTCTTTACATTTGTTGAGTCTGTCATAGCAGCCTTTCTAAGATTTCTCTTTCTCTTAGCTGTCTTCTTTGTTAAAATGTGGCTCTTGTAAGCTTTCATTCTCTTAAGTCCACCTGAACCTGTCTTTTTAAAACGCTTTGCTGCTGCTCTACTTGTTTTTAATTTTGGCATTATTATTTCCTCCTTACATAATGTACATTTGTGTTAATCTATTTTAACGTTTTTCAGTTAAAAACATCTGCATGCTCCTACCTTCAAGCTTTGGAGCCTTCTCGACAACTGCTATGTCACTTAATCTTTCTGCAAAATCATCTAAAATATGCTTAGATGTTGCCATATGTGACATTTCTCTACCTCTAAATCTAAGAGTTACCTTTACCTTGTCGCCTTTTTCAATAAACTTTCTTGCCGCATTAACCTTTGTATTAATGTCGTTTTCCTCAATATTCGGTGATAAGCGAACTTCCTTAACATCGATAACCTTTTGCTTCTTCTTAGCTTCTTTTTCTTTTCTTGCTAATTCGTATCTGTACTTACCGTAATCAACTATCTTACATACAGGTGGTTCAGCATTAGGAGCTATCTTAACTAAATCAAGTCCCGCTTCCTTTGCTAACTTATATGCCTCTTTTGCAGACATAACACCAAGTTGGTTACCTTCTTCTCCGATAAGACGAACCTCTTTGTCTCTTATCTGTTCGTTAATCATTAAATCGCTAATAGTTGTGCACCTCCATGCATAAATTTACATACAAAAAAACGCAGACAGACAGACTATCCACGCTACTAAGCTAAATAAAACCTAATATCAAACCCGAGTCATCTAAAATGCTAAGGTGAGAGCGGATACTCTTCTTCGTTTTCAACTTCTATAGTTTATCATTAGGTATTTGTATTGTCAATACCTAATTTTATAAAATTATTTATATTTTTAAATTTCTTTAACCAATATTGAATTGACGAATTTAAACAAGGATGTTATTATATGTAGTAACAAATACTACTTGTAACGGAGGTTATATACTATGAGAGATTATATTATTTCCACAGACAATACTTGTGATTTACCATTAAGTTTATTGCAGGAGAATAATATAGATGTACACGATTTATACTACGCCTTTGGCGATGATGTATATGGCGGTGAAAAAACTATGCCTTTAAAAGAATTCTATAATAAAATGCATAATGGTGCACTGCCAACTACTATGGCAGCTAATCCAGCTGAAATCGAAAAGAAATTCGAAGCAGCCGTAAATAAGGGTTATGATATTTTACATATTGCATTTTCTTCTGCATTAAGTGGTAGCTACAATGCATACCAGATAGCTTCCAGAGAAGTTCTTGAAAGACATCCTGAAGCAAAGATAATCATAATCGACAGCTTAGCTGCATCAATGGGCGAAGGTCTTATCGTAACAGAAGCACTAAGGTTAAAGAATACTGGCAAATCTATGTTAGAGGTATCTAAGCACATTGAGAATTTCAAGCACAATGCTTGCCATCAGTTTACAGTAAATGATCTTAATCACTTACAAAGAGGTGGTCGTATTTCAAAAGCAACTGCAATTATCGGAAGCTTAGTTAATATCAAGCCAGTACTTCGTGTAGACGAAGCGGGTCGTTTAGTTCCATTATCAAAAGTACGTGGTCGCAAAAAAGCTCTTTCTACATTAGTTGACAATATGGAAACCAAAATGGGACTTTTCAAATCTATGAACAAAACTGTTTTAATTTCACACAGCGATTGTATTGAGGATGCACAAATAGTTGCAAATGATATTAAAAATCGTTTTGGTTTTGAAGTTATAATTAATGATATTTGTCCTACAATCGCTGCTCATACAGGTCCTGGAACAGTTGCTTTATTCTACTGGGCAGAAACAAGATAATATATATTTACTATAATAAAGAAGGTTTGCGTTTAAATCGCAAACCTTCTTTATTTCATTATATCTTTGAACTTTCGTTTACTTTAATCTTCTTTGCAATTTTTGCATTTCTTCTTGGCTTATTAACCACAAGCATTACTGCTCCAACAACAAATGCAAGTGCACCAATACCTGCAACTACTGCAAATGGACACATTGTAAGATATGGGTTTGGTTTTTCTAATGTAAGTTCCTTAGAACCCTTTGACTTACGGTAAGCATCAATTGTATTACCCATCGAAACCTTTGTCTTGCTTGTTCCAGTCAAATTAACAATTTCACCATCTACAATATGCTTTGACTTATATTCATAATTGCTTTCACCTTTGTCTGTAACTTCAATCACATAGCCAGGTACATTTTCTTTATTCTTTGTATCTAACTGAATCATAAAATAATATAATAAGCCAAATACTACCGCTACTAACAAACCAGCTCCTAAGGCTATTTTAGCAATTTTTCTCTTTTTTTCTACGCTCATTAAATTGTCCTCCTAAATATATTACTTAAAGTATTTTACGCCTGATTCAAATATCTTCAAATCTTGCTCTCCATAAATATTAATTGCAACAGACTGGCCTCTTCTTTCTGAGTGAGCCATCTTTCCTAAGCATCTTCCGTCAGGGCTTGTAATACCTTCAATAGCCATATATGAACCATTTACATTCCATTCTTCGTCCATACTTATATTACCATTAATATCACAGTATTGAGTTGCAACCTGTCCATTTGCAAACAATTTATCTAACCATTCCTTAGGTGCAACGAATCTTCCTTCACCATGTGAAGCAGGGTTACAATATACACCACCAAGTTCACATTCCTGTAACCAAGGAGACTTATTAGTAACAACCTTTGTATATACCATCTTTGAAATGTGACGGTTAATTGTATTAAATGTAAGTGTTGGCGCATTTGCATCCTGACCTGTTATCTCGCCATTTGGAACCAACCCTAATTTAATAAGTGCTTGGAAACCATTACATACACCAAGTGCAAGACCATCTCTTTCATTCAATAATTTATGAACAGCTTCTTTAAGCTTTTCATTTCTAAATGCTGTAGCAAAGAACTTAGCAGAACCATCTGGTTCATCACCCGCGCTAAATCCACCTGGGAACATAATAATCTGTGCCTGGCTTATAGCCTTTTCAAATACTTCTACAGAATCTCTGATATCTTCAGCATTCATATTCTTAAATACCTTAACAATTACATCTGCACCAGCTCTTTCAAATGCCTTAGTACTATCATATTCACAGTTAGTACCTGGGAATACAGGAATAAATACTGTTGGCTTTGCAATTTTATTCTTGCAAACGTAAATCTTATCTGTATTATAAAGCTTTGTTTCAATTGGAGTCATGTCCTTAACTGCCTTTGTAGGGAATACCTTTTCAAGCTTCTCTGTCCACGCCTTTAAAGCCTCATCCATTGTAATTTCAACATTTTTGTATGTGAACTTATTGTTATCAGTAACTTCACCCAACATAGTAAATGGAACATCAATTGCATCAAGCTTATCTGCTGCTATTTCTGCAACTATATTACCAAATTCAACTGCAAACAAATCTTCTTCATTTACAGAAGCATCAATTGCGAAGCTTAATTTGTTACCAAATGCCATCTTACTAAGTGCTGCAATAACACCCTTAGAATCAAGCGAATATGCTGATACGATAACCTTTTTATCAATTAATTCCTTAATCTTTGAATACAATGACTTAACCTGTTCAAATACTGGCAAATCATACTTATCCTTTTCAATTGTAAACTTAACAAGCTTATTGCCTGCGCATTTTAGCTCAGGTGTAATAATGTCTTTTTCCTTAGCAACATCAACTGCAAAAGAAACTAATGTTGGTGGTACATCAATTTCATTGAATGAACCTGACATACTATCCTTACCACCAATTGATGGCAATCCAAATCCCAACTGTGCTTCATAAGCACCCAACAATGCTGCAAATGGTTGACTCCAACGGCTTGGATTCTCTGTCATTCTTCTGAAATATTCTTGGAATGTGAATCTAATCTTAGAGAAATCACCACCATTAGATACTATCTTAGCTACTGATTCAACTACTGCATAAATCGCTCCATGATATGGGCTCCATGTTGATAAATATGGATCAAAACCATAACTCATCATTGTAACTGTATCACATTTACCCTTTAATACAGGTAATTTAGCTACCATTGTCTGTGTCTCTGTTAATTGGTACTTACCACCGTATGGCATAAATACTGAACCTGCTCCGATAGAAGCATCAAACATTTCTACAAGACCCTTTTGCGAACATACATTAAGGTCTGATAATGTATTAATCCATGTAGCCTTAACATCATTAACTTCTTTAACATTAAAGTAGTTAGCCTTTTCATCTGGCATATCAACCTTAACATCTGTTTCCTGATGTGCACCATTTGTATCAAGGAATGCTCTCGAAATATCAACAATCTTCTTATCTCTCCAGATAAGTACAAGTCTCTTTTCTTCTGTTACTACTGCGACTTCAATTGCTTCAAGATTTTCCTCATTAGCATACGCAAGGAATTCCTGTACATCCTTAGGATCAACTACTACAGCCATTCTTTCCTGTGATTCTGAAATAGCAATTTCAGTTCCATCAAGACCTGCGTATTTCTTAGGTACTTTATCAAGATATACATTTAAACCATCTGCTAATTCACCAATAGCAACCGATACACCACCGGCACCAAAGTCATTACACTTCTTAATAAGCTTACTAACTTCAGGTCTTCTAAATAATCTTTGTATCTTTCTTTCTGTTGGTGCATTACCCTTTTGTACTTCTGCACCACATGTCTCTATTGACTCTTCTGTATGAACCTTTGATGAACCTGTTGCACCGCCACAGCCGTCACGTCCGGTTCTACCTCCTAACAATACGATAATATCGCCAGGATCAGAAGTTTCTCTCTTAACCGCACTTCTTGGAGCAGCGCCCATTACAGCGCCAATTTCCATTCTCTTTGCAACGTAATTAGGATGATAAATTTCTTTTACATAACCTGTTGCAAGACCAATCTGGTTACCATATGAGCTATAACCGTTAGCTGCTTCTCTAACTAATTTCTTTTGTGGAAGCTTACCACTCATAGTTGCATCAATTGAAACTGTTGGATCAGCAGCACCTGTAACACGCATAGCTTGATATACATATGTTCTTCCTGATAATGGATCTCTTATAGCACCACCAAGGCATGTTGCTGCACCACCAAATGGTTCAATCTCTGTTGGGTGA
The DNA here is from genome assembly GCA_015057605.1 of Lachnospira sp. Lineage (GTDB taxonomy): Bacteria > Bacillota > Clostridia > Lachnospirales > Lachnospiraceae > SIG291. Next base: position 75,888 of record SVDX01000006.1, read on the forward strand.
TTGTGTGTTTCATTTTTAAAGTTAACTAACCATTCTTCTTCTACGCCATCAATCTCAACAGGTACAACTATACTACATGCATTAATCTCTTCTGACTCTTCCTGATCATCAAGCTTACCTTCAAGCTTCAACTTTCTCATAGCCATAAGAGCAAGGTCCATAAGACAAACAAACTTATCCTTTCTTCCCTTGAAAATCGAGTTATGATCTGCAATATATTTATCATAGCTTGCTTCAATAACTTCTCTATAATATCCATCTTCAAATTCAACATTCTTAAGCTCTGTAGAGAATGTTGTATGACGACAGTGATCTGACCAATATGTATCAAGAACTCTAATCTCTGTCATCGACGGATCTCTATTTTCTTCATTTTTAAAATAATTCTGAATGTGAAGGAAGTCCTTAAATGTCATAGCTAAAGATAATGATGAATATAAATCCTTCAATTCTGCTTCATTCATATCCTTAAAGCCATCAAACACCTTAACATCTGCAGGTTCTTCAAACTCTGTGACCAAAGTTTGTGGAATATCCTTTTCAGCTTCTCTTGAATCAACTGGATTGATACAGTGATTCTTAATCTTATTCTTATCTGCTTCTGTCAATACTCCTGATACAACATAAGTTGTTGCAGATTTTATAATAGGTTCTTCGTTCTCATTGAAGAACTTAACGCATTGAACAGCCGAATCTGCTCTCTGGTCGAACTGGCCTGGTAAATATTCAACGCTGAATACAAAATCATTTTCCTTTGTATCAAATGTCATCTCATAAACATCATCAACAGGTGCTTCTGAAAAAATAGTTGTAAGAGACTTTGCATATGTCTCATCTGACAAATTTTCAACATCGTATCTGATAAGAACTCTTACATCAGTTACAGTATCAATTGACAAATAACCTAAAATCTCCTCTTTTAGTTCTTTTGCCTTAACGGCATAAGCTGGTTTCTTTTCAACGAATACTCGTCTTACTTTGCTCATATATCCTCCACGCTACGACTTTTATTGATAAAATTAATGTGTTTGGCGTAGCTCAAACTCGTCATATTTGTACTTAGTCCAAAATATCACAAGTATTATACATTATTTTGACAAATAATTCAAGCATACTAACAGGATTCCCAAAAATTTAACAAAGTATTTTTTATATTAACTTGTCTTACTGTTTTATAATCATTCCATTCCCTCGGGAATAGTGCCTCATAACGTGATGTCAAAAATCTATCATCTAAAAGTAATATAACCCCTGTATCATTAGTAGTTCTAATAACTCTACCAGCCGCTTGCAATACCTTGTTCATTCCCGGATATACATATGCATACTCAAAGCCCATATCACATTCTTCATCATAAAAATTCTTTAATATCTGCTGTTCTACACTAATCTGAGGCAAGCCTGTACCAACAACCACAACTCCTATAAGACTTTCACCCTTTAAATCAATTCCTTCTGAAAATATTCCACCCATAACGCAAAAACCTACAACACTTCTTTTAGAAGTATTATTAAATTGATTTAAAAATTCCTCTCGGTCAGTTTCATTCATATTATTATTTTGACACACTATCTCAAAATCTATATCTTTTTCCAAAAATAGAGAAAGTACATCCTGCATATATCTATACGATGGAAAAAACACAATATAATTACCCTGTTTTGCCTCAACAACACTCTCAATATAATCGCAAATCTTCAAAAACTCATTTCTATTTCTATGTGTGTACCTGCTTGTAACATCCGAAGCAATTGCAATAAGTCTTTGCTCTTGCTTAAATACACTTTTTGCATAAATAGCATAATCATCCTCATGAATAGTAAGAAGCTTTTTGTAATAATTAATAGGCAATAGGGTTGCCGAAAAGAACATTGTACTTACAGCCTTATCTGTATATTGTGACAAATTATAAGCCGTATTGATACAGTATAAATTAAGTTCAAATTTATCATCGTTTGGTCTACAATATATAACATAATTGTCATCCAACAAATCGTACATATTAAGAAAATGTCTTACCGAAAAATAAAACTCTGACATAAGCTCTTTATGTTCAAAATCCTTATGCTCTTCGTCAAATTTAGAAAGCAAATCAAATACCTTAAGAAGCGCAAATACAAATGGTGTTATGCTATCAAGCACCATATATTCCTCACATTCCCTCTTATATTCAAGTAAAAGCTTATTACATCTTTCTAAGGCTTTTGCAAGCTTTTTATCTATATTGGCAACCAGATTCTTAATAAGCAAAAAGTCTTCTTTGCATACCTTTGCACTGTACATATTCCTTGCTCTTTCAACAAGATTATGTGCCTCATCCACAAGTAATATATTGTTTCCCTTCGCACCATCAGAAAAATATCTTTTCAAATGTACATTAGGGTCAAATGCATAATTGTAATCTCCAATAATACCATCCACCCAGTAGGTTACGTCAAGTCCCATCTCAAATGGACATACATTATGCTTTTTTGCATATTCTATTACAATATCTCTGTCCACTACATCTTCATTAGTTATGATATCATAAACAGCATCATTAACCCTATCAAAATGTCCCTTAGCATAAGGACAATCTATAGGATTACATTGCATTCTTTCACATGGACATATTTTTTCTTTAGCAGTAATTATTGCTATCTTATATTCAAGACCTTTATCAAGCAAATGTCGATAAGTCTCCTTTGCAACTGTCCTGGTAATAGTCTTAGCCGTAAGATAAAACACTTTATCTGCCAAACCTTCTCCTTGTGCTTTAATTGCAGGAAAGATAACTGAAATTGTCTTTCCCACGCCCGTTGGTGCTTGTATAAAAAGTTTCTTTTTACGCTGAATACTTCTATAAACCGAAACAACCAAATCTCTTTGGCCCTCTCTATATTCAAAAGGAAACTCCGTATTCTTAATACTCTTTGTCCTTTTCATTGTATGCTCATAAAGATAATCTGACCAACGCTTAAACTTTTGTATCATTTCATCAAACCATTCAATAAGCTTAGCTCTTTTAAAGGTATAATGAAATCTTTTAATTATATCTGTCTCAATTTCGCAGTAAGTAATCTGAACATTAATAGCATCCAAATCATTATTAATTAAATACATATATGCATAGCACATAGCTTGCGCTTTATGAACATACTTAGCATCCGTAAATGTTGAAACATTAGCATATACTGCTTTTATCTCATCAATGGTTATACCTTTATTGTTGTCGATAACTCCATCCGCGCGCCCTTCTATGGATATTCCATAATTATCAAAGCTTATCTCTGTCTTTAGAAAAACCTCTGGAGTATATTCCGCACCCATCTGTCTTTGAATCTTACGGTGGATACGGCTACCCTCTTGCATCGCATCCTTATCCGCCTTAGAGCTTCTTCTATTGTCGATATCTCCACTTGCACAAATAAATTCCACAAGATCTCTTACAGATATTCTGATTATTCCATTAACTATTGAATACATTTAATTCTTAATCTCCATATATCTTCTATATCGTAGTGGCATAAGATTGCGCTGCAGCTTAGGATTCTTACGTTCTTCAATTGCTATGGTATTAAAAAAACAATTCCATAAATCAATATATTCGTCACCACCAGCTTTTTCAAAGCCATACTCATCAAGCTCTTCCTCTGTTAAGTCCGTAATAAATACATCACCTGACATTCGATGTATCGCTGCACGCTTTCTTTTCGTATCTAGAATAATAAAATTCTCTGTCTTTAATCTATCAGAAAAATGCTCTGTTATCAATTCCAAAATATCTGCTTTAGGTTCAATTTTAGCAGCCAAAACTCCATTATCAATCTCACGAAATCTCACAAAGCCAAGATAGTGGTGTTGCTCCTTCCATACGCGTCTACCAAGTTCATATACACGTCTGACGTGATAATCCGTCAAATCATTAATAATAGATGGGCCGACCTTAAAACCCTTTATTAGTAATCTGTATATACATTCGCCACGCTCAAGGTCATCACTTACTACTGCCATCATAACCTTTTCATAACATTCCCCATAAAGCTTATTAGCAATAGTACGCACAACTTTAGCTGCAAGTTCCTCATCCGCTTCAACATAAATATAGTTGCAAAACAGCTCCATATCATTCATACCTATGGATATTTTAGTCCTTGAAGTTCCTATCTCCCATGCTTTATATATAGCAGTAAATATTCCATTAACACTGCCATCACACACACATACTGTTATATTGTCCATTCATATCACCACCAAAATTATAATCGTCAAATAAGCTAAGCTGCTTATAGCTTTGATGGTCTTCTAGCTGATATTTAAGCTTATAATCTAAACCAACCAAAGCATTGGTAATATAATTCTCATCCATCTTTGTGTTGTACATCATACGTCCCTGGCATGTTATAAAATATAATGCACGTTTTAAAACCACACCCATCTTCTTCAAATCATAAAAATCAAGCTTTCCGAACCTTCTTGCCTTTATGATGCGTTTAGCACTGGTAACTCCAATTCCCGGAACACGCAGCAATGTAGCATAATCTGCTCTATTCACTTCCACAGGAAAAATCGAAAGATTTCGCAAAGCCCAATCGCACTTAGGGTCTAATAAAACGTTAAAATTAGGACGTTCTTCGCTTAAAAGTTCCTTAGCTTCAAAGCCGTAAAAACGCATAAGGAAATCCGCTTGGTATAATCTATGTTCCCTAAGTAGTGGTGGTCCTGCCTGTGTATCTGGCAAACTACTGTCCTCGTTAACATTGATAAATGCTGAATAAAACACTCTTTTAAGACCATAATTCTTATATAGTGCTTCTGCCACTGCCGTTATATGATAATCCGTCTCAGGTGTAGCTCCAATAATCATCTGGGTACTCTGACCTGCTGGAACAAATACCTTTTCTTTACTTCTTACGCTAAGAGCTGTACTTCTTGCAGCTACCAGTTGATTCTTTTGTTCTATCTGTGCAGCCTCAATCCCCTTTTGAATCTGTTTCATAGGAGTAAGAATACTCTTGCGGCTCTTATGAGGTGCAAGGCTTTTAAGACCTTCTGATGTAGGCAATTCAAGGTTAATACTCATTCTATCAGTATAAAACCCAATCTTATTAATCATATCCATAGAAGCTCCTGGAATACCTTTAACATGAATATAACCATTAAAACCATATACCTCTCTTAGAAGTCTGACCGTCTCTAAAAGCTTCTCCATAGTATAATCAGGGCTCTTCAATATCCCAGAGCTTAAAAACAATCCCTCTATATAGTTACGTCTGTAAAACTCCATAGTAAGAGTACATATCTCCTCTGGTGTAAATGTAGTCCTAAGCACATCATTGTCTGCCCTATTAATACAATACTTGCAATTAAAAATGCACTCATTAGTCATAAGTATCTTAAGCAGCGATATACATCTTCCATCTGCCGCAAAGCTATGACATATACCGCACGAAACAGTATTGCCTATTCCGCCCATATCATTCTTACGATTAGAACCGCTTGAAGTACAGGCAACATCATACTTTGCTGCCATAGATAAAATCTCTAACTTTTCCATTATACTAAGATCATTATTAATAAGCATAGTGCCATCGCCTTTCTCGAACATATGTTCTATTTTAATATTAACACTATGCTTATAAAAAGTCAAGGCCAAAACGTTAATTAGTTTCGACCTTTGTTTTTCTATTTCTTCAAATAATAATATTTTTGTCCTATATACCTTGATAGATTAAATCTTCTTCCCACATTTCCATATGCTCTATCTTCAATACGTCTAAGATACTCATATCCAAATGTGTTTTTATTATATGCTATGTTTGAATATTTGTCTTCATTTTCATAAAATTCTTCTATACAGTATCCTTCTTCTATCATATAATCAATAAGCACTGGAGCCGCGTCTGTATTTAATTTAGTTAAAAAATAATAATCATAAAAAGTATTTGTCCGTTCTTTCATCCCTTCTATATTTACCTTTGCAATCCAATAGTCTGGATGACTAAACGACAGTCCTACATACAAACAGGTTATAACTATCACGCTATACCTAATCATTGGAAAATCCGCTTTTATAATTGAAATCAGAACTCCTGTAAATATAAATGTTAATACCAATAAGCTCCACAATACAAATATTCTTAAAACTGTCAAATAGTAATATTGTATGTATAAAATCATTCTCATTGCACTTGAAGCAATCATAATAAAGGTACAAAGAGACATTATTATAAGCAATCCCTTAAGTAGCTTATTTTCTTTAAAACGATACAAACACACTAATACTATTACCAGGTTAATAACACTAACCAACAAAAGTTGAAAAAAGCCTTCTCTCGCATAGCTTGCATATGTATAGCTTTCCGGTAACTGCATTTTTCTAAAGAAAAGCGATGCAATTTGAATTCCGCTAAATACTATATACATAACAGATAGTAAAAACACTACAGGAATCGCTAAAAATGGCTCCCCTGTTTTTGTATCCTTAACCTCTTTGGAAATATTTCTTTTTTCCATAAATGCAAGTATACAGTATGACATCATAAACATAAAAGTGAACATAATGCCCATCAAAAATATATTTTCAAATGAAAATAAATAATACATTTTTTTAGACATTTCGCCAAATATTGCATCCGCACTTGATAATAGTGCAAATATCAGCATAAACAATGGCAATGCTATAAAGGTTCCGGCTAATGCATAGAATATCTTATTACTTCTTTTATCCATTTTATTCTTAAGATACCAAATCGCATCGCTAAATGGACGTATTATTTCCCCTATCGATAAGCACAGCACCGTTATTACTGACAAAATGTATTTTTCTAAATTCCATTCATCCATATCATACGCAGTATGTAAAACAAATGTTATTACAAGAAAAAACACTGCTATTTTATTCAAAAAAATAATTCTTGTATCATCTGTACAAAATGTAGAAATCGCAAGCATCATTATTGTTATGATATAAAAAGCACTTCCCTTTCTCAAAGGAACTCCCAGCTTTTTCATACAAAATCCTATAAATGCTAAAGTCGCAATAGCAAATATCAGATATGCAATACCTGATCCGTTGTCAAACATACAAATAACATAAATTAATGCATATACAATTGTTGCAATTCCAAACACATGGAAATTTTCCTTAATCTTTAGTTTCTCCATCCTCATTTTCCTCCTCAATATACTCCAAAATATCTCCCGGCTGACAATTAAGCGCCTTACAAATCGCGTCAAGTGTTGAAAGTCTTACCGCCTTAGCCTTATTATTTTTTAAAATAGATAAATTTGCCAACGTGATATCCACTTCATTAGCAAGCTCAGTCAAACCCTTTTTTCGCTTTGCCATCATCACATCTAAATTAATTATAATTGACATTTTTATTTAAGCCTCCATTATATTGTAAAATCATTTTCTTCTTTATAGCGAATAGCCTCTTCAAATACATTTGCCAATACAAGACAAAATAAGGCAGCCATAACAAATACTAATATTATAACCAACATAACAAATGTTAAATATACCACCGTTCTAACAAGTGACATAGCCACGATAAAGAAGCTCCACTTACTCATCTTTTTAAGACTTATCACATTAGCTTCAACAAAACAGTTTTTATCAAGTACTGTTTTAAACATTTTTCTAAGCTCCCTCACAATAACAAGCCCTGCTACACCTAATACAAAGTAAATCACTACCAGTTCCCCATACTTATCCTTAATCTCATCGAAGTAGCTCCCTATTATCCTAATACTTAGTGGCAAGGTTGCAGTCACTACTATCCCTGACCAAAACATCAAATCTAACAGCCGTTTTGTCCATATTGTTACTTTTTCTTTCATACTATTCCTCCGTTAATATGTATAATTGTTTCATCCATTTAAAAATAACATATGTTTTATCGTTTGTCAATAAATATTTATTATATTTCAATTCTTTTTTGTTGAATTGGAACAAAGTGAACAAGTCCGCTCTTGATTCGCGATATTTTACACTCCTATAGGGTAACAAGGTCTTTCCTATTGAACAAAAAAATAAACGAAAATCACAATACCAACTGTATCATAATTTTCGTTTTATTATGCTGCGGATAACAGGACTTGAACCTGCACCGGTATACACCGATTAGAACCTGAATCTAACGCGTCTTCCATTCCGCCATATCCGCTTATATACAAACTTACTCATTAATAGAGTAAATAATTGCATTACCATTTTTACCCACTTTATCTACTACTCCTAAATAATTCAATATATTTAGTGCAGTTGAAGCAAGTCCTCTGGACAGCTTAGCATACTTACCATAATCCTTGCTCGTAAACTCTCCTTCAAGCTCTACTGGTAGCATCTGCATATAATCACTTGGAGATTCTAAATCTATCTCATAAATCAAGTCTATTGGAACTCTATCCATTCTTGTAGATCCCTTTTTGCGATCCTTACTATAACCATTAAGACTTCTGTATTCCATTACGTCCATCATTACAAGCTTAATGCTTAAATTCTCGTGCTTGAGATAATTTTTTATTTTATACAATTCAAAAAATGCTTCATATGGTAAGCCCATTTTGGGCGATTTTCTTGGTGCACTAAGCTCACCTGTTGTCTCATCTACCCAAACCAAATGCTTTGTACGAACCATGGGATACACAACAACAACCTTATACTCATTCAAAAACACCTCAAGCTTATCTCTAAGCTTATTAAAGGCTCTCGTTTGAATTTCTATAACCGTATCTTCCCTGAAAATGTCAGCGAAGTAGCCATTTAAAGCTACTTCGTGAAAATCTTCATTTGGTTCGTAATAATTTTTCAAAATGCCATGCACAGTTTTTTCCGACAAGGTACCTATACCCTTATCGTTATGTGCATGCCCAACAATCTTGTTCTTTGCATTTTCAAATCTAACAACATCAATCTTAGACATACTTATCCTATAACGTGCGACATATCATATAAGCCTGCATCTTTTCCTGCAAGGTACTTTGCTGCTTCAATAGCGCCCTTTGCAAATACTGACTTCGAATATGCTGTGTGTTTAAATTCTATAACTTCATCTGTTCCTGCAAATATAACTTCGTGTTCACCCACAATTGTACCACCACGAACTGCACTGATTCCGATTTCCTTAGGATCTCTTTTTACTCTTTCAGTGCTTCTGTCATATTTGTAATAGTAGCTTTCGTCTAAAGCTTCCTTTACCGAATCTGCCAAGGCTAATGCTGTGCCACTTGGAGCGTCAATCTTTTGATTATGATGCTTTTCAACAATCTCAATATCAAAGCCTGCTGGTGCAAATACTGATGTTGCTTCCTTTAAAAGTTTGAATAAAGTATTGATACCAAGTGACATATTTGCCGATTTTAGTACAGCTACCTTTTCACTTGTAGCCTTAACCTTTGCTAACTGCTCATCACTTAAGCCTGTTGTACATAAAACAACCGGAACAACATTTTCTTCACAATATTCTAATAACGCATCTACTGCCCTTGCAGAAGAAAAATCTATTATAACGTCTGCCTTAATGCCACATTCACCAATACTCTTAAATACTGGATACGCATTGTGTCCATCATCCCAAGCATCAATACCTGCAACAATCTGTGCATCTGAGTCTTCTTTTAACAAAGCTGTTATAATCTGACCCATTTTTCCGTTACATCCGTGCATTATAACTTTTACCATAGGTAATTCCGCCTTTCGTCTACTTTAAGATACCGTAGTTTCTCATTGCCTTTTCTAACACTTCAACATTCTTTGGTTCCATTGGAGATAATGGTCTTCTAAGTGGGCCTACCTCCATACCCATCATATTAACCGCAGTTTTTACAGGAATTGGGTTAACCTCGCAGAATAAAGCATCAACAAGCTCGATAGCCTCTAACTGCATCTTAGTTGCCTTAGCTACATTACCTGTTAAAAATGCTTCACACATATCATGTGTCTCAACTGGTGCAACATTTGCTAAAACTGAAATTACACCAACACCACCAACTGAAAGAATAGGTATAATCTGATCATCATTTCCTGAATACATATCAATACATCCATCTGCTAATGACATAAGCTTAGCTGCCTGCGAAATATTACCTGAAGCTTCCTTAATACCAACAATATTCTTAACATTCTTAGCTAAATAAACTGCTGTCTCAGGCAACATATTACAACCTGTTCTTCCCGGAACATTATACATAATAATTGGGAGTGAAACCGAATTAGCAATCTCTGTAAAATGCTCGATAAGACCCTTTTGTGTAGCCTTGTTGTAGTATGGTGTTACAATCAAAAGACCGTCTGCACCGTACTTTTCAGCCTCAGTAGATAAATAAATTGCTGTCTCTGTGCAGTTTGAACCTGTACCTGCGATTACAGGGATTCTTTTATTAACCTTCTTAACTGTATATTCGATACAAGCTAAATGCTCCTCATGTGTAAGTGTAGAAGCTTCACCTGTTGTACCACAGATAATAATACTGTCTGTCTTGTTAGCAATATGAAATTCGATAAGCTCTCCTAACTTATCAAAGTTAACGCTCTTATCCTCGTTAAATGGTGTAATAATAGCAACACCTGATCCTGTAAATAATGCCATAATAATCATATTCCTTTCTTTTTCATAATTAAAGAGTTGGTGGAAGCCAACTCTTCAAGAAATGTCATAAATATCTCAAATCATTAAGTAGCTCCCCATCTTACGATGACAGTCATATATCTCTTAAATATATGCCCAGCGCATACAGCTACAAGACTGTATCACTTCGGCGTTATCCCCTTTCGGACAGTATCTTCTGTGCTTGCCACATCCACTGCTTACTATTGTCAAACGCGACCTCTACCAAATATTATATTGTTCAAATTTAGTTTATTCTACCACTATTATATGCCTCTGTCAACATAGTTGTGAGTTAAAACTAGTTAAATCCTATCATTCTTCTATAAACTCTATAGCCCACTCTTTGAATAAATCTTCCTACAGGGCCTGGCAAAGTAGCTCCTATACCAATACGGCTTCTTCTAATTCTAAACCAAAGCTTCTTGTTAGCATTTTTAAGATACTGCCATAGCTCCTTTTTCTTTTCAAGAGCTTCATCCGTCTTAGCAAGCACTAACATTATAGATGGTACCATCATCATAATCTTAAGATAATTAATCATATAGTATCTACAACGCTTGTTAGTGATTTTCTCATAATCAAAGTAATCAATCATCATCTTTGATACCTTAATCTGCTGATCAATCCTCTTAATCATATTTTCCATAGTAACCGATTGGTCGCTACGTCCGATGAAATATCTGTAGAAATTAACATCTACATAATACATTGTCTTAACATATGGTAGTGGGAAAAATACAAATATATTGTCTACATAAAATGTATGCTTTGGTAATTCAAGCTCACAGTCCTTTAAAAGTTGTGTTCTATAAATTACTGAATGCATCAATATGTATTGATCCAATTTGAAATGTCCTATATCATCCCATGTAAATAACTGCTCAATCGGCATATTATTTCTATAATGTATTACTCTCTTTTTCTTAGCATCAACCTTTTCATATACATAATTAGATATAAGCATATCTACCTCTTGCTCATTTGCAATAAATTCCTTCATTGTTTTAATAAGCTTTGCATATGCATGTGTATCAACCCAGTCATCGCTGTCAACTACTTTAAAAAATACACCTGTCGCATTTTTAAGTCCCGCATTAACCGCGCCACCATGCCCGGCATTTTCCTGATGAATAGCCTTAACTATTGTAGGATATTTTTCTGCATATTCATTAGCAATGTCAGCCGTTGAATCCTTAGATCCATCATTAACTACAAGAATTTCAACATCTTCTCCCGCTACTAAAAGTGTATCAATGCAATGTCTCATATAGCTTTCTGAATTATAGCTTGGAACTGCTATTGATAGTACCTTTTGTTTTGCTTTTTGCATCAGTTAACCTCCTCAACCTTATAATCAATAACTTTACAAAACAATAACATCAACAATACACAAACAATTGTAAATAAAATATATTGCAAGCCTGTCATCTCAATTTTTTCAAAAAACGGTGCATATGCTACTACAACCGATGTTGCATTTACTACTGCATGTAAAAATATCGGAACTATAAGATTATTGAATTTTTCATATACATAACACAATATTATGCCTATTATAAATGCGAATACCGCTTGTACCATATTACCATGAACCACACCAAAAATCAAACTTGAAAGAACTGTGGCTGTTATATAGTTTACGTTTTCTCTCATTCTCTTAAAAACAAATCTTCTAAATACCAGTTCTTCAAGAATAGGTGCTAATATTACAGAGGATATTATTGTTATAATAACATTATCGTGGAATAGCATTTCCACATATTCCTCCTGATAAAGAGGGAACAGCTTACTAATACCCGTAATCTCTATAAGTCCGTTAACACCAAAGGATGCAGTTATACCAATACCAACAGTTATAAGATAAGCCAACGGTCTTGTCTTATAACTTTTAGTATATATCCCTTTTTTCTTTTGAATATATACCTCAATCAAAAGCAGTATTACAAATACCAATATACACACGATGCTTGATGCAATTGAATACAGATTAGCATACTTATAAGTCTCTTGCTCAAAGGTTTCTATGCTAAATCCAGCATTTTCTCCGTTCATACCCTGCAATATAAATACAATCATATGCACAAACATAATTACAAACTGCACTGCAAATGTCACTGCATAGAATAAAAGCACCGGATATATAATTCTCCATAATTGATATAATCTCTGTTTCATTATTACCTACATTCTGTCAGGGGCTTCAAAGCCTAATAATTCTATACAACAAAGCAAAATGTCCTTTGTAAGAGCTATTGCTGCAACATAAGCCGCTTGCTTATCTTCATCCTCTTCGGTCAAAATCTTTGTTTCATGATAGAATCTGTTAAACACATTTGACAATTCATATATATACTTACATAGTTTATGTGGAGCAAGCTCAATAAATGCACCATCCACAACTTCTCTAAAGTTAGCAAGTTCAAGCATAAGCGCCTTTAGCGAAGCATTATTAGGGCAATCAAGCTTACTAACATCAACAGATTTACCACTTTGCATATATTTTTCAATAATTGATTTGATACGAACAATTGTATAAAGAATATATGGACCAGTATCACCTTCGAAAGAAATAAATCTGTCTATATCAAATACATAATCCTTTGTTGCCTGATTTGATAAATCGCCGTACTTTAAAGCTGCAAGCCCTACTATCTTAGCTGTAGCCTTTGCTTCCTCTTCACTTGTCTCACGGTTTTCAATAATCTTGTTGTATACTGCATCATTGATATCTGCAATAAGATTTTCAAGACGCATAACACCGCCTTCACGAGTCTTAAATGGCTTTCCATCCTTACCATTCATTGTACCAAAACCGAGGAAATTGAATTCAACATCATCTGGTACCAAGTTAGCTTTCTTAGCAACACGGAATACCTGTGTAAAATGCATCTCCTGTCTCTTATCAACTACATAGATGTATTTCTTTGGATTGTAGAACTTATTACGTTCAATAATTGATGCCAAATCAGAAGTTGCATACAATGAAGCTCCATCAGATTTTTTAACTATACATGGTGGAATCTCCTTAGTATCACTGTCAAGTGCAACATCAATAACTGTAGCACCCTGACTTTCATAAGCAAGACCCTTTTCTTCAAAATCCTTAATCATATCTGCGATATATGGTTCAGCATCACTTTCGCCCTTCCATAAATCAAAGTCTACCAAAAGCTTTTCATAATTCTTCTTTAAATCCTCTAAGGAAACATTCATAATATGCTTCCATAAAGCAGTGTATCCTCTATGTCCCTTTTGAAGCAAGCCAGTTGCTTCCTGAGCCTTCTTCTTAAAGTCCTCGTCTACCTTAGACTTAGCACTGGCAGTAGGATAAATGCTTTCAAGCTCGCTAACGCTAAATGGAGCCTCTAAAGGATATTCTCCTTCAAAAGAATCATCAAAGTATGGTAAATCAGGTTGCTGTTCCTTAAGCTGTACTATGATAAGTCCCATCTGAAGACCCCAGTCACCCAAATGCACATCCGATACTACATTATATCCTGCAAATCTTGATATTCTCTTAATGCTTTCGCCAATAACTGCTGAACGCAAATGTCCTATATGCAGAGGCTTAGCAACATTTGGTCCGCCGTAATCAATAAATATCGTTGTATCCTTCGCATCATATAAAGGCTTGTCGTAATTAGCTGCAAGCTCTGCAATATATTCCTTAATCGCCTGCGCTGATATCCTCATATTGATAAATCCAGGATTAACACATTCTATCATCTCAAACATAGCATCACTTTTTAGCTTATCAACAACTTCATTAGCTATTACAAATGGTGCCTTCTTATATTCTTTAGCTGCTGCCATAGCTCCATTACACTGATATTCGCATAAATCGGGTCTGTTAGATATACTTACCTTTGCATATTTACTATCATATCCACAACCTTCAAATGCTTCTACAAATTTGTCACTTAACAGCTCAAGTATCTTTTTCACGTTCATTCTCCATTCCTTAAAATAGTCATTGTGAATAGTATAATACTTTTACGCACAAAAATCCAGCACTTCTTAACATTTAATGCATATACTGTACTAATAATCTTATAAATGGAGTTACTCATTTGCAAAATAAGTTTAAAGCATCACAAAATGATAATATTGATACCGGTAGTATGCAGGTTGTAGTATTTTCTGATATCACAAATGTACCAATTGAAAATGCAACCATTAGCATTAGCTATAGTGGTGAACCAAATTCCGAATTTGCGCAGCTTACAACTGACGCTTCAGGCTTAAGCCCTATTATAGACCTTCCAGCACCACCAATTGAATATAGTATGGAGCCCTCTATAGAACAGCCCTATTCTGAATATACACTCCGTATAGATGCTCCCGGCTATGAAACCTTAGAAATAAGCGGTTCTGAGATTCTGCCAACTATAACAAGCAATCAGCCTGTCGCACTCACTCCAATAGAACCTCTAACCAATGAAGAAGCCATCGTAATCCCACCTCACACTCTATATTATGAATATCCACCTAAAATACCTGAAAGCGAAATTAAGCCAATAGATGAATCTGGCGAAATTGTACTTAGTAGAGTTGTTGTTCCAGAAATCGTAGTAGTCCACGACGGCCCTCCTAACGACTCAAGTGCCAAGGACTATTACGTTCGTTACCGTGACTACATAAAAAATGTAGCCTCTAGCGAAATCTATTCCACATGGCCAGACGCAGCAATTCGTGCAAATGTTCTTGCAATAATGTCATTTACATTAAATAGGGTATATACTGAATGGTACCGAAACAGAGGCTATAACTTTACAATAACCTCATCAACTGCCTACGACCAAAAATGGATTAATGGTCGTAATTATTTTGAACCTATTTCAAGAATTGTAGACGAAATATTTAATAATTATATTTCAAGACCAAATGTAAAACAGCCTATTTTAACACAATACTGTGATGGAAGAAGAGTAAGCTGTCCTAACTGGCTTAGCCAATGGGGAAGCAAGTCATTAGCTGATCAAGGATATAGCACAAGCCAAATCCTGCGATACTACTATGGTCAAGACGTTTATATCAATAGTGCTGAAGAAATATCTGGTATACCTTCCTCTTGGCCAGGTGAAAACCTTACAATAGGTTCATCCGGAATAAAAGTACGACAAATGCAAGAGCAGTTAAATCTCATTGGTGAAGACTATCGTGCTATACCACAACTCATTGCTGATGGTATATTTGGTGAAAGTACTCAGGCTGCTGTACGTAAATTTCAGGAAATATTTGATTTACCAGTAACAGGCATTGTTGACTTTCCTACATGGTATAAAATATCAGATATGTATGTAAGATTATCAAGAATAGCAGAATTAAATTAAGGGAGCATAAGCTCCCTTTTTATGTTGTTATATAAGTATTATATCTAAATTTTCTTAAACGCTCTTCCATTGTAATCGCATTTGCCAAAAATTCATATGCTCCTACCTGAACCTTATACAAGCCATCTTGGTATATGATAAATGCAGGAAAGCCCTCAACCAACAAAGAATTCAAAAGTCTGTCTGCTGATTCTTTATTTCTGTAAGCACCAACCTGTACTCTATATAAAAGCTTTTCAACAAGCTGCTGCATAGATTCATTAGTCACAGCCTTTGCTGCTACCTCTCTTGCATTTATATTAAGAGTTTCTAAGATTCCGTCTGCAATCGCCATTGTCACCTTATCAAATTCGTCATCAAAAATTGCATTATCCTTATCACTGTTAATAAAACCCACTTCTAACAAGAGTGCTGGCATTGCAGTTTTTCTTAACACTACAAGATTTTGTCTTTCAGTAACGCCGTTATTTTTAAAACCTATTCTTTCAAGATTTTCATTTATATTTCTTGCCATTGTAGCCTTAGTACCATTATCAGAATATACCAGTGTTTCTATTCCGTTATAAAGATTTTGTGATGGTGATGAATTTCTGTGCATCGAAATAAAGAAATCTGCATTCTCATCATTAGCAATGCTAGCTTTCTGAAATGGTGTCTGATATACATCCTCCGTTCTTGTGTATACTACTTCAACTCCATTTTTATCAAGTATGTCTCCAACAGCAAGTGCCAGTTTTAATGCTTCATCCTTTTCATCACGGTTTTCAAACTGAGCACCTGTATCGACTCCGCCATGACCGGCATCAATAACTATTTTATAAGCCATATTATCTCCTTTTATATTTCTATCAATATATAATATGGTTTTTAATAATTATTGTGATAAAAAAGTCGGCTCATTATGAACCGACTTTATTTATTCATATTAAACTTCAACTACCCAGCCTAATTCATCCTTTAACTTACCAAGCTGAATTCCTGTTACTGTGTCATATAACTTCTGGCTTAACTCACCAATACCACCATCGCCAATCTTAAGCATATGGTTCTCAAATCTTAATTCGCCAACTGGTGAAATTACAGCTGCTGTACCTGTACCAAATACTTCTTCTAATGCACCTGACTTAGCTGCATCATAAAGCTCATCAACTGAAATTCTTCTTTCTTCAACCGGTATACCCCAGTGCTTGCAAAGATTAATAACCGAATCTCTTGTTACACCTGGTAAAATACTACCATTTAACATAGGTGTTACAACTGTTCCATTAATCTTAAAGAAGATATTCATAGCACCAACTTCTTCGATATATTTTCTCTCAACACCATCTAACCAAAGAACCTGTGAGTAACCTGCATCGTGTGCTTTAACCTGTGATGCAAGACTTGCACAATAGTTAGCACCTGTCTTAGCTTCACCTAAACCACCCTTAACAGCTCTTACATATTCATCTTCAATCCAAATCTTAACTGGGTTAAGACCTTCCTTGTAGTAAGCACCTACAGGTGAAAGAATAATGATAAACATATATGTATCTGATGGTCTAACACCTAAGAATGGATCTGTAGCTATAATAAATGGTCTGATATATAAAGATGTACCCGGCTTAGTAGGAATCCATGCTTCATCCATCTTTACAACAGCCTTAATAGCTTGTAAGAAATCCTCTTCTGGAATCTGTGGAATACAAATTCTCTTGTTAGTGTTGTTAGCTCTTTCAATATTCTTGTTAGGACGGAATAATAAAGTTCTGTTATCCTCTGTCTTATATGCCTTCAAGCCTTCAAACATCTCTTGTCCATAGTGGAATACCATTGATGATGGTTCAAGCTGTAATGGCTGATAAGGAACGATACGTGGATCAAACCAGCCCTTTCCTGTCTCATAGTTCATAATAAACATATGATCTGTAAAAATCGTACCAAATGTCAACGGATTATCTTCTGTTGGCAATGGTTTAGGATTTTGTGTTTTTTCAATTCTAATATCTAGCATAATTTTTGCCTCCCATTGTTTTACAATACTGATTTAATTATATAACTCTGAAATATAATGTCAATGTTTTTTATTCAATAAAATTATCAATTAGCTCTTTAAGTTTATTTATTGCAGTATCTGGTACCATCAACTTAAGAACATTAAGTTTTAGCTCTATCTGTGCTTTAAAATTATTCTTATCTCTTTGAGTAAGCTCGTTATATATTATATACTGACTTTCATCTATTTTTTTAAGTTCATCTGCACCTTTAAGACTCATTTGTCCCGTAAATGCGCATTCAAAATTGTTTCCACCTATCCTGCAGCCATCAATTTCAAGCTTTGTGTTTTCCTTGTCAGGTACAATTTTACCTTCTAACTCAAAGGTATAGTCCTTTACTTTAAGGCTTATTTGCATTGTTTGTATGTTCATTTTGTTATCTACAAACAAAATAACCACTACATCCTTAGGCAGGTCTATTCTTAGCTTTCTAAATCCGCTTCCCTTATCCTTGCCAAGCCTTTTTACTTCAAATTCCTTACCTGTATCAAACTCGTATTTGTTAGGTATCACAACACCCTTTTTAGTAAGATAGGTATCAGCAAATGTTATATTTTCCTTGTAAGCACCTATTGAAGCTGTATACATTTGTACTGTTCCTACACCCACCGAAACATCTGCTATCACTTTATTCTGTTTTAAATCCATGCCCATATCACACATAAAATTTATCCCTTTTGTGTCATCGGTCATATCCTCGCCATCCAGTTTCAATTCATCTATCTTTAAATTGAAATCCATATTATATACCTTCGAATCTAATACTGACTCAAAATTCTTCTCAACACATTTCATCAAATATAGCTTAGGTGAAACCTTATAAAGAATAGCATATCTGTTAACAAACAGCACTACAAATGCTACCGCTATAATAAATAATATTATTAACGTCTTTTTATTTAACTTTTTCATACTGTATAAACTCGTATTCTAAATCAAAATATGTTTTTTCGTCACTTCTGTTAGTTATCTTCCATGCAGCATTTTCATCAAGATTAGGAAAATATTTGTCTGCTTCATAGGAATAATTAATTTTAGTTAAATGTACTACATCGCATTTATCCAAAAGCTGTTCAAATACGCTTGCTCCACCCACTATAAATATGTCTTCGCTATTATATTGCTTTAATTCTTCTAAAAGTTCATCTACAGAATACACGCACTGCACATTTTTCTTATCAAATTTCTTATCATTAGTCAACACAATTAATTTTCTTTTACCTAGTGAAAATGCATTCTCAAAGAGTGCATAAGCTAAGCGTCCCATAACAACTACCTTGCCCTCTGTCTCTTGACGTATAAGTTTATCATTTTCAGGAATATTTACAAATTGCTTTCCATTTTTTCCGATAGCCCACTTGCTATCTGTTGTAACCAATATATTCATATTTTCTCCTCTTTTAAATTGCAACCGGTATATTCTTGATTTGTGGATTCTTTTCGTAATTTTCCAAAGAAAAATCATCCACTGTAAAGTCATAGAAATTCTTAATATCCTTGTTGATTTTCAAAATTGGAGCAGGATATTGAGGTCTTTTCATCATTTCCTCAATGATTGGCACGTGTCTGTCATAAATATGAGCATCCGCAATCATATGAACCAACTCGCCAACTTCCATATCATTAACCTGTGCAAACATATGCATAAGCACAGCATACTGACACACATTCCAGTTGTTTGCTGTAAGAACGTCATTAGAACGTTGATTTAACACTCCATTTAGCACAAGCTTACCAGTCTTCTCATTCTTCGTAACATTAAATGTCATACTGTATGCACAAGGATACAAATGCATCTCACTTAAATCCTGATGCACATAAATATTTGTCATAATACGACGGCTGTATGGATTATTCTTTAGGTCATACAAAACTCTGTCTACCTGGTCCATTTCGCCTTCTTTATATTTATGCTTAACTCCTAACTGATAACCATATGCCTTGCCAATAGAGCCACTTTCATCTGCCCAGCTATCCCAAATATGTGATTTAAGCTCATTAACGTTGTTAGATTTCTTTTGCCAAATCCATAAAATCTCATCGATACATGACTTAATTGCAATAGGACGAAGTGTCATTGCAGGAAATTCCTTTGAAAGGTCGTATCTGTTGCATACACCGAATTTCTTAATTGTATAAGCAGTCTCTCCATCCTCCCAGTGAGGTCTTACCTTCTCGCCCTTTGTATCAGTTCCATTGTTTAAAATATCTGTACACATATCAATAAATATCTTATCTGCTAAACTCATATATTTCTCCTTTATCTCTAAACATTTCCATAAATTTCGCATGGTACATAAGCTTTTACTTCAATACCATTTTCTGTATATTCCTCGCTTAAAAGCTGACCATATTTTCGTATAACCTGTATCTTTGAGGCTTCGCTGTAAGGGTAGCACTTTTCTACATATATCTTTCTTGACCTTAAAATGCTTTCTATCTCGCTAAGTAGTTCTTCCATTCCCTTACCATTTTTAGCTGATACAAAAAGTGTCTTATCTGCTTTAAAATCTCTTAACACTGGTACAAATTCAAGCTTATCCATCTTATTAAATAGCGTAATAATTGGCTTATCTTCAACTCCAAGTTCCTCAAGGGTCTGATATACGATGTGCATCTGAGTATCCATCTGTTCATTTGATGCATCAACTACATGTACAATAATATCAGCATATTTTGCTTCCTCTAAAGTACTTCTAAATGCATCTATCAAATGATGAGGAAGCTTTCTTATAAATCCTACAGTATCTGTAAGCAGTACATTTTCTCCACTTGGAAGTGCTAAATTTCTTGTAGTTGGATCAAGTGTTGCAAACAGCTTATCTTCCGCTAATATATTCGCATCTGTAAGCGTGTTAAGAAGTGTTGATTTACCCGCATTAGTGTATCCTACTATTGCTACTATAGCGTTAGGATTCTTACTCCTTTGCGCTCTTGCAAGCTCTCTATGACGTTTAACCTCACTAAGTTCTCTGTTAAGCTGAGCAATTCTATCCTTAATAAGACGTCTGTCTATCTCAATCTTCTTTTCACCAGGACCTCTTGTACCAATACCACCACCGAGTCTTGAAAGTGAGCTTCTAAGACCAACGAGTCTTGAAGAACGATATTTTAACTGTGCAAGCTCGACTTGTATCTTACCTTCACTTGTAAGTGCTCTTGCAGCAAATATATCTAAGATAACCAATGTTCTATCCATTACCTTTATATCAAGTGCATCCTCAAGATTTTTAAGCTGCGCTGGCGATAGTTCATCATCGCAAATAACACCTGTTGCTTCAAGCGTGGTTGCTAGTTCTTTAATCTCTTCAATCTTTCCTTTACCAACATATGTGCCTGGATGAACTGCTTCTCTATTCTGAATAACCTTTGCAACAACAGTGGCTCCTGCTGTCTTAGCAAGTTCCTTTAGTTCTTCTAAGGATTCTTCTGTATCATCGTTATCACTTGTTGCAACTGCCACAAGTATAACCTTTTCTTCTACATCCTTTATATCATATAACTCTGCCATGAGTTCCTCCATTTTTGCAATTATTATTTATATACTTTTGACATTCACGTATATGATACCACAAATGTAAATAAAAAAAAAGGTCATTATGTTCAAATGACCTTTTTACTTTATGCTTGTTATTATTTAATTTCTGAATGTATTTCTTGTAATGACTTAACACCAAGTTCACCGTCTTTAAGTACTGTTCTGATACCTTCAGCTGTTGCCTTTGCAGCAGCCATTGTTGTCATATAAGGAATTTTACCCTTGATTGCTGCCTTTCTAATGTAGCTGTCATCAAATATTGTTTCTTCCTTACTTGCAGGAGTATTAACTATTAACTGAATTTGACCATTTGTAATTGCATCAAGAATATTTGGTCTTCCTTCTTGCATCTTATTAATCTTCTCAGCCTTAATTCCTGCTTCTACAATTTTTGCATATGTGTTACCTGTTGCTATAATGCCAAAGCCACATTCGTCAAATATCTTAGCTAACTCGACAAGCTCTGCCTTATCTTTATTATTAACTGTGATAAGAACATTACCCTTTATTGGCAATTTAGATTGTGTAGCTTCCTGAGCCTTAAAAAATGCTGCACCAACGTTAGTTGCAAGTCCTAAAACTTCACCTGTCGAACGCATTTCTGGTCCAAGTAATGGATCAACTTCAGGGAACATATTGAATGGGAATACTGCTTCCTTTACACCATAATGTGTTGGAGTTGTTTCTCTAAGCTTAGGAATTGGTGATTCCTTACCTGTATACTCTGCTGTCATAATCTGTGTAGCAAGCTTAACCATTTGAATATTGCATACCTTTGAAACTAACGGAACTGTTCTTGATGCTCTTGGGTTAGCTTCAAGTACATATACCTTGTCATTTTCAATAGCATACTGCATATTCATAAGACCGCATACATGCATCTCTTCTGCAATTTTTCTTGTATATTCTTTAATTGTATCTAGTTGCTCCTTAGGAATATTCTTTGATGGCAATATACAAGCCGAGTCACCTGAGTGAACGCCTGCAAGCTCAATATGTTCCATTACTGCTGGAACAAATGCATTAGTGCCATCACTGATTGCATCCGCTTCACATTCCATAGCATGTCTTAAGAATCTATCGATAAGAATTGGTCTGTCTGGTGTAACACCAACTGCCGCAGCCATATATTGCTTTAAGCTTTCTGGTTCATTTACAACCTCCATACCACGTCCACCTAGTACATATGATGGTCTAACCATTACTGGATATCCAATCTTTTCTGCTATTGCAAGAGCTTCTTCAACATTTACAGCCATACCTGCTTCTGGCATAGGAATCTCTAACTTATCCATCATAGCTCTGAATAAATCTCTATCCTCAGCAAGGTCGATAACTTCTGGTGATGTACCTAAAATGTTAACTCCATTCTTCTTTAAGTCTTCTGCAAGGTTAAGTGGTGTCTGACCACCAAACTGTGCAATAACACCAATTGGCTTTTCTTTATCATGAATACTTAACACATCTTCTAAGGTTAATGGTTCGAAGTATAGCTTATCAGATGTATCATAGTCTGTTGAAACTGTTTCTGGATTACAGTTAACAATAATTGTCTCAAATCCTAATTCCTTAAGTGCAAATGCCGCATGTACACAACAGTAATCAAATTCAATACCCTGACCAATTCTGTTAGGACCACCGCCAAGAATCATAATCTTTTGCTTATCTGATACTACTGATTTATCTTCTGCATTATATGTTGAGTAGTAATATGCACTATCCTTAGTGCCACTTACATGAACACCTTCCCAGCTTTGTGTAATACCGTATCTAATTCTTGTATTTCTGATTTCATCTTCATTTACTTCTAAGATTTTTGCTAAATACTTATCTGAGAAACCATTTTGCTTAGCCTGTTTTAATACTTCTTTACTTGGTACTAAGCCCTTATTAGCAATCAATGCATTTTCTTCATCTACTAATTCCTTCATTTGTTCAATGAAGTATTTCTTAATCTTTGTTAATTCAAACAATTCATCTACTGTAGCGCCTTTTCTTAAAGCTTCATACATAATAAATTGTCTTTCGCTGGTAGGTACATGAAGCATGTTTATCAATTGGTCTTTTGTTAAATCGTTGAAATTCTTAGCAAAACCCAAGCCATATCTTCCAATTTCAAGACTTCTGATTGCTTTTTGGAATGCTTCCTTATATGTTTTACCGATGCTCATTACTTCACCTACAGCACGCATCTGTGTACCAAGTTTATCTTCAGCACCTTTAAACTTTTCAAATGCCCATCTTGCAAATTTGATTACAATGTAATCGCCATCTGGAACATATTTATCAAGTGTACCATACTTGCCACATGGAATTTCGTCTAATGTTAAGCCAGCAGCTAACATTGCTGATACTAAAGCAATAGGAAATCCTGTTGCCTTTGAAGCAAGGGCAGAAGAACGCGAGGTTCTTGGGTTAATTTCAATAACGATAATTCTATCAGAAACAGGGTCATGTGCGAACTGAACGTTAGTACCACCAATAACCTCGATAGCTTCAACAATCTTAAATGCTTGTTCTTTTAATCTATCCTGTGTTTCCTTAGAAATTGTAATCATAGGCGCTGAACAGAATGAATCACCTGTATGAACTCCAAGTGGGTCAATATTTTCAATGAAGCATACTGTAATCATGTTATTCTTAGAGTCACGCACAACTTCTACTTCTAATTCTTCCCAACCTAAAATAGATTCTTCTACTAATACCTGACCAACCAAGCTAGCTTGAAGGCCTCTTGATACAACTGTCTTTAATTCTTCTACATTGTATACAAGACCGCCACCGGCACCACCCATTGTATATGCAGGACGAATAACTACCGGATATCCTAATTCATCAGCAATTGCAAGTGCTTCTTCTACTGTATAAGCTACTTCACTTCTTGCCATTTCGATACCAAGCTTATTCATGGCATGCTTAAATTCTATTCTATCTTCGCCTCTTTCAATAGCATCTACCTGAACACCTATAACCTTAACGTCATATTTTTCAAGCACTCCAGCATTTGCTAATTCTGAGCAAAGGTTAAGTCCTGATTGTCCACCAAGGTTTGGTAAAATTGCGTCAGGTCTTTCTTTTTCAATAATCTGCTCTAATCTTTTTACATTAAGAGGTTCGATGTATGTTACATCTGCGATATTAGGGTCAGTCATAATTGTAGCTGGATTTGAGTTAACTAAAACTATCTCATATCCTAAGTTTCTAAGTGCTTTACACGCCTGTGTACCAGAGTAGTCAAACTCACATGCCTGCCCAATTATAATAGGGCCTGAGCCTATTATCAAAATTTTATGAATGTCATTTCTCTTACCCATTTTTGCCTCCACATATTGTTAGTCTTCTTTTCCATTCCAGCAGTAAGTACACAACTTACATGGACTAATTCCTATTGAATCTATCATATCATCAAGTCTATGGAATTTTAACGATGTAAAATTAAGTTGTTTACCAATACAGTCAACCATTTCCTTGTAATTAGTACTATCTGGATTAGCATAATCTGCTACCATATTGGCTGCATTTTCACCTTCACGCTCAGCTATGATTCTTCTTGTTATAAGATCCATTTCTGATTTAGAACGCGAGAAATTCAGATACTTGCATCCATACATAATTGGTGGGCACGCAGGTCTTATATGAACCTCCTTTGCACCACTTTGATATAAAAATTCTGTTGTCTCTCCTAATTGTGTGCCTCTTACAATAGAGTCATCAATAAGCAACAAACTCTTATTTCTAATCAAATCATCTACTGGTATAAGTTTCATCTTAGCTACAAGTTTTCTTTGCTTTTGCTTTGATGATATAAATGATCTTGGCCAAGTAGGAGTATATTTAATAAATGGTCTTGCAAATGGTATACCTGATGTATTAGCATAACCAATCGCATGTGCAATACCAGAATCTGGAACACCAGCAACTATATCCGGTTTAACATCATCACGCATAGCAAGTCTGCTACCACAGTTATAACGCATTCTTTCTACACTAATTCCTTCGTATGATGATGAAGGATATCCATAATATACCCAAAGGAAGGAACAAATCTTCATCTCTTCCTTAGGTCCTGAAAGCACCTCTACACCCTCTGGTGTAACAAATACTATCTCTGATGGTCCTAACTCTTTATAATTAGTATATCCAAGATTTAAGTAAGCAAAACTTTCAAACGAAACGCAATATGCCCCTCTCTTCTTACCTATAACTAACGGTGTTCTTCCAAGTCTGTCTCTTGCTGCATAAATCCCTTCAGGGGTCATAATAAGCATAGTCATAGAACCCTTTACAAGCTCCTGAACATACTTAATACCTTCTAACATTGTATCCTTTTGATTTATAATTGAAGCAACTAACTCTGTTGGATTAATGTCTCCACCGCTCATTTCAAGGAAATGTGGATTACCATTTTTAAACACAGTACTAATCAATTCATCTGTATTATTAATCTTGCCTACAGTAGTTATCGCAAAATTACCAAGGTGTGAACGAATCACCAAAGGCTGTGGTTCATTATCAGAAATACAGCCGATACCAAGGTTACCCTCCATCTCCTCTATATCTCTTTCAAATTTAGTTCTAAATGGCGAGTTTTCAATATTATGTATAGCCTTGTTAAATCCTTTCTCACCGTATACAGCCATACCACCTCTTCTTGTACCTAAATGCGAATGATAATCTGTTCCAAAAAACAAATCAAATACGCAGCTCTCTTTTGAAGCAACTCCAAATATGCCGCCCATAATGACCTCCTAATATATCTCTTGATTTTCTCAAAAAAAATCAGCAAGCGTTATACTTACTGATTTATTTATGATTTTACTTCTTGATAAAATTAACAATAGCAAGAACAATAGCAACTAATGCTAATATGCTTATTACCCATGAAACAATACTGATAATTGTAGTTACAAGTCCTATATCCAATATACCAGCAACTAAACCTAACAAAAATCCAACTACAAAGTTAACAACTAAAATAAGTATAATACTAATAATTAAATCAACGAATGATTTTGGTTTTGTAAATCTCGCAAATAATTTCATGAGTATCCTCTCCTTTTGTTTAAAAATATTTCTTAATTAATTATACCTTTTTTCTACGAAAAGTAAAGCCCTTTTTTAAGTACATCATAATTTCTTTTTGAACACCCATTGCTTTTGTATTCTAAAGCTTATAAAGAATAAAATAGTGTCTACTATCGCCTTTAAAACGACTGTCAAAAAGCTTCCTGTTACACCAAATGCTATCTTTAAAAGATGTAACAAACCAACTGACGCACCCATCTGACACACTGCTAAAATATAATACTTAACAATAGAACTTTTTCCATTTTGGTTATATCCAAATACAGCCTTTTTATTAATTGTGTAATTAGTCAATGAAGACACTACACGTGCCAAAACTGCAGCTAATGTAGTAGATGTTTTTTCATCAATAAATCCTTTAAATACAATCAATAAAATTGCAAATAATCCTATATCTATTAATGATGCAGTCATTGAGCTAAGTAAAAACTTGAAAATAGTTTTATATATCTTAATTGAATCCTTAATAGGATTAAAATGCGAAGATGAGTTTTCTTCAATATATACTGTTTTAATTCTTACTTCTTCAAAAGGTATACTATATTCCTTTAATTCTAAGAGCATATTCGTTTCATATTCATATCTCTCACCCTTAATATCGCAGAACAATTCTAAATATTCATAAGGTATAGCTCTTAAGCCAGTCTGAGTATCCGAAATATTAATACCACAAAACATTTTAAATACTCTTCTTGTCATATTGTTGCCAAACTTACTTCTCGGCGGAACATCATCACCCGAGAAATCTCTTGCACCTAAAACAACCTTATTACCAAGTTCTTTCATTTTTAAAACACAGGCAACAATATCTTCTGGTGTGTGTTGATTATCACCATCAACCGTTATAACACCAACAATATCCTTTCTTGTATCCAAAATATGTCTAAACGCTGTCTTTAATGCTCGTCCTTTTCCTTTATTTACCTCATGTGTAACAACTTCACATTCATCAAATGAATTAGCGTACTCAAATGGTTCTAAATGCTTATCATCACTGCCGTCATTTATAAGCAAAATATCCTTAAATCCTTTTTCTCTCAGTC
Organism: Lachnospira sp.; assembly: GCA_015057605.1. Classification (GTDB taxonomy): domain Bacteria; phylum Bacillota; class Clostridia; order Lachnospirales; family Lachnospiraceae; genus SIG291. Next base: position 103,519 of record SVDX01000006.1, read on the forward strand.
CATTAACAACTTCTTTTAATTTATCATCCGGATTAAGAGAAGGAACTATTACAGTAATATTATTTAACATTATCTGTTCCTCCTACACATACTATAATGACATTTTATAAATATTAACCACATCTTCTACATCTAATGCTTTATACGCATTTTTAAGATTACCATGTGTAGCTGCCTTATATGCCATTTTTTCAAAATGTGTTTCATCTATTCCTAATTCGCTAAGCTTCGTCGGAATTCCAAGCTCTTTAAAAAAGCTTTGAGTCTTATCAATAGCCATATTTGCTATAACAAATTTATCTTCGTTTGATTCAATTTTCCATACATTAGTTGCGAATTCAACAAACTTATCAACTGTTTCTTCACATAAAACATATCTCATCCAAGATGGTGTAACTATCGCCAAACCTACACCATGAGTTATATCGTAAAATGCACTTAACTCATGTTCTATCGCGTGACAAGACCAGCTTCCACCCTTACCACAACCACATAAGCCATTTAATGCATTTGTGCTTGCCCACATAATATTAGCTCTGGCTTCATAATTATTTGGCTCTTCAATCGCTGTTTTAGCATACTTAATACAAGTTTGCAAAATACCTTCTGAAATTTTGTCTTGCAAATATGCATCTTCTGTTTTCTTAAAATATGATTCAAATACATGTGACATAATATCAGCAACACCAGCTGCGGTCTGATATGCACTTACTGTAAATGTATACTCTGGGTCTAATATAGCAACCTTAGGAATCATCTTCATACTTGCAGTACCATACTTTTCATTAGTTGACATATTAGATATAACTGAGTTTTTATTCATCTCGGAACCTGTTGCTGCCATAGTAAGTACAGCTATTACCGGTAATACCTCAGTAATCTTGCCTGCATCAAGAACCATATCCCATGGATCACCATCATAATAATATCCTGCTGCAATGAGCTTACTACAGTCAATAACACTACCGCCACCTACTGCTAATACCATGTTTATATTATTTTCTTTACAAATCTTAACGCCTTCTCTAACAGATTCAATCTTAGGATTAGGCTCTACGCCTGACAATTCAAATACTTCAAAACATTTAAGTTGTGACTTAACATCATCATAAATTCCATTCTTCTTAATGCTTCCGCCGCCATATACTAATAGTACCTTATTTCCAAATTCCTTTATAGAATCAGCAAGCTTATTAACCTGTCCTTTTCCAAACCAAACTTTTGTATATGCATTAAATAAAAAATTATCCATAAAATCGATTCTCCTTTTTTTCTTAACAAATCTATTTTACTATACCCTTAGACTTATTGCAAATAAATTTAATATAAACAAAAAAGGATAAACTACAAATGTAATTTATCCTTTACAGGGGCTGAGAGAATCGAACTCCCACTAACAGTTTTGGAGACTGCTGTACTGCCACTATACAAAGCCCCTAAATATATGATTTTTCATTAATCATACCTTCAAAACTACACATTAACTATCTTCTTTAACATCCGTTACCTCTTAGATAACTTCCTCTTTCCTAACCTAACTACCTTGCAAAGAATTATTCCTTCCTTGCTTTGGTCAAGCCCTCGACCTATTAGTATTAATCAGCTACATGTGTTACCACACTTCCACCTTTAACCTATCTACCTCGTCGTCTTCAAGGGGTCTTACTGCTTTCGCATGGGATA
>SVDX01000033.1 GCA_015057605.1 Lachnospira sp.
TAATGTTAGAGTTGTTAGGTAAAATATAGATAACATCCGCATTAACCTGCTCAGCTGCTGTCAACATATCCTCTGTACTTGGATTCATAGTCTGACCGCCTTCAATAACGTAATCAGCACCAAGTTCACTAAATATCTTTGCTAATCCTTCTCCTGCACAAACCGCGATAAAGCCGACAGGCTTTCTTGGTTCATCTGCCTTGGCAGCTTTAGCTTCTTTCTCTTGAGCCTTCTTAACTTCTTCTTCCTTAACAAGTCTTTCTTGATGCTCTTCACGCATATTGTCAATCTTCATGCGTGTAAGCTGACCATATGTTAAAGCCTTTTGAATAGCAAGACCCGGATCATTAGTGTGTACGTGAATCTTAACAATTTCATCGTCAGCAACACAAACGATAGAATCACCAATAGACTCAAGATATGCTTTAAATTCGACTTCATCCTTATTAGTAAATTGCTTTTCAAGCATTATAATAAATTCTGTACAATAACCAAATTTGATATCTACATCATCTAAAGCAGCTGCTCCACTTTTTTCAGATGGTTTTGAAGCAGATACTGTCATATCAAAATCCACTTCTTTTCCCATTAATGCATCGTATGCACCCTTTAACACTTCAACTAAGCCCTGTCCGCCTGAGTCTACAACACCAGCCTGCTTAAGTACAGGTAACATATCAGGAGTCTTAGAAAGTACATACTCTGCATGTTCAATAATAGCTTTTCCTATAAGTTCAAGATCAGTTTCTGTCTTTGATAATTCAACAGCCTTTTCAGCTGCACCCTTAGCTACAGTTAAAATAGTACCTTCCTTTGGCTTCATAACTGCCTTATAGGCTGTTTCAACTGCTCTTTCAAATGCATTAGCTAAAACAACTGCATCAATTGTCTCTACTTCTTTAATCTCTTTAGTTAAACCTCTAAATAATTGTGATAATATAACACCTGAATTACCCCTCGCGCCTCTTAAAGAACCACTTGAAATAGCCTTAGCAAGACTTTCCATAGTTGGATTCGAAATTGCTACAACCTCTTTAGCTGCAGACATAATGGTTAATGTCATATTAGTACCTGTATCTCCATCTGGAACAGGGAATACGTTTAAATCATTAATCCATTCCTTTTTTGCTTCAAGATTTTTTGCACCCGCAAGAAACATCTTCTTTAATGTTAATGCGTCTATTGTATAAACTGCCACAATTAGTCCTCCTTAAAACTAGTCAATAACTCTGACACCGTCTACGTACATATTAATTTTATCAATCTGTAGTCCAGTAAATTCTTCGACTTTATATTTTACATTTTCCATTAAGTTTTCTGCAACTGTCTTAATGCTTACGCCATATGCAATAATTACATGGAAATCAATGCATAACTTGTTATCTTCATCAACTGTTACATATATACCGCGTGTAAGGCTGTCGCCCTTTAATAGCTTAACCAAACCATCTTTCATACTGATTGCAGCCATACCAACAATGCCGAAACATTCTACAGCTGTAGAACCTGCATACTTCTTTATAACTTCTAAATCAATAACTACTTCACCGTATTGATTAACTAAGTGTCCTTTCATAAAAATACCTCCTAAATCACATAGATAAAAGTATATATCCAATGTATTATAACCTTTTTTACGCAAAAAGGGAATGCCTTTTTTGTTATTTTTTATTTTTTAATAAAAAACTTTGAAAAATAAAAAAGAATTTGCTTGCATAATTATTACATTTCTGATACAATAACAAATGTTGTGGGTTTTATAACCTAATACCATTAAGGAGGTGCTACTATGGCTAAATGTGCAATATGTCAAAAAGGTGCTCACTTCGGTAACGCTGTGAGTCATTCTCATAGAAGATCAAACAAAATGTGGAGTGCTAATGTAAAGTCTGTTAAGGTAAAAGTTAACGGTGCTGCTAAGAAGATGTACGTATGTACTTCTTGCTTAAGATCAGGATTAGTTGAAAGAGCATAATTTTTTCACAAATATAAGCGTATTGCAATTTTGCAATACGCTCTTTTTTGTTCTAACAAGTACAAAACATATTATAACCTAATATAAGCAGAAAAATAATAGTAAAAACCAAAAACACTGTACTGCTTATAAACATGGCTATTGTCATTCCAATAGCCATTGAAAATAAAACTAATCCTAAAATTCTTCTCACATACATCACTTCTTAAAGAGTTGCTTATAACATTATATGCATATGAGTATATTAAGTTTACTACTTTTCTTCAGTTGCCTCTGCTATCGCACTGTCAATTGCTTCATCAGTAACAACTGGCTTTGTCTTTCCTGTTAATTTATCAAAAATATCTGGAACCATATCAAGAACCTTTGTAACTGTATCCTGATTCTTAACATTTACTAATTTAGTTTGGCCATTTTGAATTACTAATACTGCACTTGGAGATATTTTTCCACCCATACCGCCAGCAGCTCCATTCTTCTTATCATTTTGGTTAGCACCTGCTGCTACACCAAATGATACATCTACTAAAGGTAAAATAATAGTATCATTAATATTAACAGCATCACCTACTACTGTCTTTGCTGTAATAAATGAATCCATACCTTTAAATAAAGATTCCATTGTTGCGTTGAATTTTGCTTGATCTGCCATATTTTTAATCCTCCTATTTTGTCAAAGTGTTCAGAACTTTTCTGAAGTCTTTGTTTTTATATATCTTAATTGCAATAATGAGCAATGAGATTACTCTTAAATGCCCTTTAAAATAGAACTTGCTTTCTATAACCTTATTTTCAAAATCCGGTACAAAGTCCAAATTTAACGAAAGTACGGTTTTAGCTACAGAAGCATATCCAGTAATCTGACCCGTACTACATGGATCACCACTACCAAACCTTAGATAAATGCTATGTTTCTTAGGTATTAGCTTCTTAAGCAAATCCTTAATCTGCGAAAATAAGAAGCCTATGCAACTCTTAGTTTGTTCATCATTAATAAATTCAATCCAATAGCTTGCATCCGAAACAAGCTTTGTAAGCTTAGTCTTTATGCGGTTAAATTTATTCTTAATATCATTAAGCTTTTCCTTAATGCTTTTCTTTTCCTTTTTAATCTTCTTAGACTTAGGCTCTGACTCTTTTTCCATACCTGAGTCTTCTTGTGGTGGCTGTTCTTCTTTAACAGTTATATCTGCCTCTTTAGTATCCGCTGCTACCTCTACAGTCTCTTCCACAACCATTTCGTCTGCTATTGGTGCAGTCTCATCTGTTACTGTCTTTTTCTTTTTTTCCTTTTTTCCCTTTTTCTTTTTTTCTTTTTTAGGGAAAATCTTTATGCCAAATATCCGAATAACACTCAAAACGCCATCGTCCTTATTGGCACCCACACCGACATATACAATATGTAAAAGCCAAGTTACCTTTGCCTTTATCATATAGCCTTCGTTAACTTCACCTTTTATATTATATCGTATAGGAACGAATAATACAAGAAGAAGCAAGGATATTATAATACCTAACAACGAAAGAATTATTATGCCTAATACCTTCAAAATGGTTAAAATAACCTCTAACATAATATCAAATCCATTCTATTGCTTCAAAAATTCAGATACCTTAAAGCTACCCGTTTTTGTGTATACCTCATCAACAATATCCCTAACAAGTTCTAAAGCCTCGTCATATCCTTGCGCCACTCCGACAACATGAATAGGCATATCCTTATAATGTGGTTGTAAAAGCATTTTAGCTGAATAAATGTCAAGCAAATTCTCTTCATTAGCTGGTAGTGCTACAACATAAGTATTAACCAAAAACTTCTGCTTTTGCAGCTTCTTTATAATTTTATTTTTCTTTTTTGTAGCCTTTTCGCCTGCATAAATAAAATCATTAAATGTCATTTTATTGCTCCATAATCATCTTCATAACCTTAACACATGCAATCTGTTCTGCCTTATCCCTACATTGAACCAATGCCACATTAATATATGCCTGAATTTCATCAATGTTATTAAAGAATACAGGCAACGAAGATAACACAGCCGCCATAATTGCTCTATTAACAAGATTTGTATTCTTGTCAAATATATCCTTAAGCTCCTTTGCAAAACTGTCTAAAACATTCAAAATATATGCTTCGTCAGCTATAAGCTCAGAATTTTCCTCTTTATTTAAAGGAACAAAGTAATTACCACTTGTTAGCTTTGTTATTGTTTTTAGCTGTGTCATACAAGGTAATAGCTTTTGCAACTCTTCATCTAACTGTTCAATGATATAATCATTTTGAGAAAGCTTAAGATATGCATCCTCCTGCTTACCTTCAAGCTTAATAAATAAATCAAACTCATCCTCGCCATCTTCAATTACTCCGGTAATTATCTTTTTAAATAATTCCATTTCATCTGCATCAATCTGTGCATAAGGCATCGATAAAACGATTGTATATAGGTCATTAACAAGCTCCACAAGATTAACAAACTTATCTGTTAAGCCTTGTACTTCTTCAATTGCAAATGTAAGACCTGCTAACAAATTGTCATAGCTTGTCTTATCAAGTTCTTTATAATTAGCATTAGAAAGCTTGTTATAAATCTCATATAAATCAGGAAAGAATTCCTCAAAATTATCCGGTCTGTCTACTGTAGCAACAGTTCTTAAAACATATATAAAATCATCTACGCTTTCTACCTGTGCACCTCTGTATAACATAAGCGCATCCTTAAGAAGGTCAAAAAATCTTGACTTAGTAATTCTTACAGGCATCTGGCGAACAACCTCACTAATTCTGCTGTTAATAGCTGCGTTATCCTTGTCACTTAATATGTAATGCATAATGTCATTTGTAAAACGGCTGTTGTAATAGTCATCATCAAATTCTTCTTCGCTAAATCTCGCTTCTACTCTGTTAAGTACATACTCATATAACGTGAATTTGTCAACATAAGATGTCACAACATCCATATATTTGATGATATTATCTCTTATCTCATCAAGCTGTACAACAAATGTTTCATAATCAGTTCCACCATTCATGAATGATGCTGTTATGGCATCTACTTTGTCTGATAGTCTGTTAAACTCTGCATTCTTTTTGTTATCCTCTCTAAGCATCTCATGAAATGTATAGTAGTTCATAGAAAATCTTACAAATGAATATCTATTATATAAAGTCATCATGGCATCGCCATATTCTTTTAAATTTGCTTCTAAATCAACATTCTTATTAATATTCGCTGTAATAACCTTTAAGTTCTTCACGGTAATACCTCTTCCTAAAACATATAATCAATTAATTATAGCACTAAAAAGGCATAATTTCAACTTTAACAGAAAAATTATGCCTTAGCAGTTTGTTAATTTGTAAATATGCTCTTTACTTGTGCAATATCAGTTTCAGTAGCCATTCTTGCCGGGATATGATAACTCTTGCTTTTAGCAATATTATATAATTCCTCTTGTGACATTTCTGCACCATTTCTAATTTGCTTTAAAGTTTGTCTTAATTCTTTATTTTCAGTCTGAACAATCATTGATGCTAAACCTGAAAGGTTAGAATTAACTGATGCTAAAGTATCTGCAACCATAACTTTTTCTTCCATTTTAACAGCCTCCTACTTTAAAAAATCCATTAATTGCTTTCTTATTTCCTTTGAATTTTGAGCAGATTTTTCAAAATACTCTTTAACCATAGGGTCTGTTGTATTTTTAGCATAATCTGACATTTTAGCATAGGTGTTGTCGCTGTTCATAATTAAATGACGCAAATTCTGTAGTTCAAGTTCTGTAATTTGTGACATAATAAAACCTCCTGCAAAAAATATTCAATGCTATTATTTACAGAAGGCTTTATTTTTATTCAGTTAAATTTGAATATAAATTTTCATATTTTCTTGCCGAAACATTCCAAGAGAAATCCGCAAGCATTGCTCTGTCAACAATCTTATTCCATTCTCTCTTCTTGTTATAGAATACATATTTTGCATATTGTACTGCATTAAGCATCTCGTGTGCATTATAGTTAGCAAATGAGAAACCTGTACCTGTACTCTCATATTCGTTGTAAGGTTCAACTGTGTCTCTAAGTCCACCTGTTTCTCTTACAATTGGAACTGTACCATATCTTAAGCTCATTAACTGACTTAAGCCACATGGTTCAAATAAAGATGGCATAAGAAATGCATCGCAGGCTGCGTATATCTTATGTGACAAATCCTCAGAATAGAAAATGTTTGCAGATACTCTGCCATTATATTTCCATTCAAAGTGTCTGAACATATTTTCATATCTTTCTTCACCTGTTCCAAGTACAACTAACTGGATATCATCATGGCAACACATTTCATCCATAACGTATTGAACAAGATCAAGTCCTTTTTGGTCTGTAAGTCTTGAAACGATACCTACCATAAATTTTTCCTTGCCAACCTCTAAGCCAAGTTCTTTTTGCAATGCAACCTTATTTTTGTATTTTTCTTTTCTGAAATTAATCTGATTATAATTCTTTAAAATTCTTGTATCAGTCTCTGGATTATACTCATCGTAATCAATACCATTAACAATACCCATTAAAGAATTGCTTCTTGCATTAATCAAACCATCAAGGCCTTCACCATAAAATGGCATCTTAATCTCTTGAGCATAAGAATCACTAACAGTTGTAATATAATCAGCATATACAAGTCCACCCTTAAGGTAATTAGCATCACCATAAGCTTCAAGCTTGTCCTGTGTAAAGTAGCTATCATCAAGTCCTGTAATATCCTTTACAGCCTTTAAGTCCCAAACACCCTGAAACTTAAGATTATGAATTGTCATAACCGACTTAATATCCTTATAGAATTCACCCTGTGAAAATCTTTCCTTAAGATAAACTGGGATAAGACCAGTCTGCCAATCATGACAGTGTACCACATCTGGTTTAAAACCTGTAAGTGGAATTGCTGATAAAGCTGCCTTTGAGAAGAAAGCAAACTTCTCAATATCTTCATAAATGTTACCATAAGGCTTGTTGCCAGCAAAATAATACTCATTATCAATAAAATAGAATTTAACACCATCATAATCCATCTCAAAGAGACCTACATATTGATTTCTCCAAGCTAAATCGATGCTAAAATTACCAATGTAACGCATTTCATTGCGATACTTTTCATTGATTGCAAGATATTTTGGTAACATTACTCTTACATCATATTCATCTTTATTAAAATACTTTGGTAATGAACCACATACATCCGCTAATCCACCTGTCTTAATAAATGGAACTGCTTCTGATGCAATAAATAAAATATTCTTCATGTGTTACCTCCAAAATTATTATAAATACATTATAACCTCAATGCATTTATAATGTCAAACTATAAACCGACATTTTTGTACTGAAGTCGAATCTTATCGGTTATAAGTGCAACAAACTCTGAATTAGTAGGTTTGCCCTTTCCATTTGAAATTGTATAGCCAAACAATTGGTCTATAGTATCCATTTTCCCTCTGCTCCATGCCACTTCAATTGCATGTCTTATTGCTCTTTCTACACGAGACGAGGTGGTTTGATATTTTTTAGCAATTGTTGGATATAAAATCTTTGTAATACTATTTAACATCTCAACGTCATTTACTGACATAATAATTGCTTCTCTTAAATACTGATAACCCTTAATGTGGGCTGGAACACCTATTTCATGAATAATGTCCGTCACATCATTTTCGAGATTGTTTTTAATAAAATCCGTATCATTTTTCTTAACAACAGTTGTTATTCTTCTTGCAGAATTTTTGTTAGTAAGTGAATTCTTTATGTATTTTAATCTGTTAATCAAAAGCATATTATCAAATGGTTTCATCATATAGTAATCTGCCCCTAAATTAAAAGCATCCTCTGTTATTTCTTCCTTTCCCACAGCGGATAATACGATAAAGGCTGGAACCTTCTTGATTTGTGAATCAGCATTAATTTTTTCCATAACACCAAGTCCATCAAGCTTTGGCATTACAAGGTCAAGAACAATTACATCAGGTTCTTTTTCCTTAATAAGCTGGTATGCCTCTTCACCATTAGAAGCTGTTCCTACCACTTCAAAATCCTTTTGACTGCTAATTATATTATTCAACAAAAACAACATTTTTTCGTTATCATCAGCAATCGCAACTCTTAGTTTTTCCATTGATACTCCTCCTGAAGCTAAATTTCTTTGTAATTATATATCTTATTACAAAATATAGCAATTATTTTCTATCGACACATTTGTCGAATTTTGTCGAATTGTTATTGTAACTGATTTAAAGCATAGTTTAGTATAAAGCTACTGTCAAAGGAATGTAAATCACCGACAACTACATATATGTCGCGAATCTGATGCTTTTCAATTAATTGAGTAAGATTTGCACCTGTTGCATTTTTATTAAAATATCGTGGGTCATAATAATGTACTTCCTTGTAGTTTCCAACTAAAAATGGTATATATCCAAGTCCAAATGAGTCAGTTATTACTAAACAGTTTTCAGTTTCCCCATTATCAGCCATAGTGTATGTCCAAGGTCCTGCCGGTCCACCAAGATATACTGTATATCTGTCATTTGCTTTTGCATTAAAATTAAGGAAATCAATTGTTTTATACTCATCGCCAGAGACAATTCTTCTCCATTCAAATGTACACTTAGGCATTAAAAGTTCCAATTTATCTGCATTTTCTCGCATATAGCTTGTCGGATTATCTCTATAATAGGTACCTAAAAATGGTTCTTCTATGGTAATATCAAAATCTGTTGTATAATTGCAAGGTGTTTTCCCTGCTCTTTTTGCCATTTCGCAATATACAAGGTATGAACCATATGGGGTCCAGTGCATATCCGTTCTAAAATACACATATTTGTCCTGTTTTATTGCTTTTGTTAAAATTTGTGCAGCATCAAATGCATATACATTATTACTTCCAAAAGCATTTACTAACTCGTCATACTCACTATACATTTCTCCATTCTTAGATGAGTTAACAAATAAGTTAGCATTTGCACTTTGTGGAACCACCGTAAACATAAGCTTTCCACCAGTAGGCAATAGTGCCGCGTATTTATTCAAAACACCCGTTATTGCAAGCGCACTATCTCTTGAAAATGTATATAAAGCTGTTTTTTTATTATTAACATTCATATATATTCCCATAGTGCTAGAAAAATCATTTATATTGCCCGGTTGTTTTTCAACGATTGCAGGATACTCTGTTTGAGTATCATTATCTGTGTCAGGCTCTGAATCTGAATCATCATCTGTATCCGGTTTATTATTAATCAAGTCATTAATAAGGTCATCAATATTTTCAAGATAATCCTTATTATCCAATGGATCCTCTACCTTAGGAGAAATTGCCAAGTATTCATCATATGTCGCAATGCTCATAAAATCCTTAATTTTAGCAGTGTTATCTATGATAAGATTTCTTTTAGGAAAATGATCAAGGAAATATGCTTCAATACTATTGCCAAAATCACCTGAAATTATATTATCAAACGATACTTCGGGAAAATTTGCTAAAATTCTATTCTCTTCTTTTGAGAATTCATCCTTCTTTGAAGGCGAGGAAATATAAAATATGGCACATAAAGATAAAAATCCTATCCATACTGAAACAAATATAATATATACTATTTTTTTCATACCCTTTCACACCTCCTAAAATCTAAAATACAAGAACGGATTATAGCTTTGTCCGATTAACATCGCAAAAGAAATAGCTGCTATTAGCGAAACTACTATAACCTTTAATATTGGACTTTCTATAAATTTGTTCTTAAAAACATTTTTCCATGGTATTGATGCCATAATTGCTATTAATAAAAATCCTAGGAAATGCTTAAAATAATATATCGCAACTGAATCATAAAGCTTTGCATTTATGCCAAACATTGCACCAATATGCAATAATCCGTTTGACATATCTATGTGATAAAAGATTACCCATCCAATTATTACAAATGGTAATGTGAAGATTACATTTATGAAAGCTGGAATTTTATCCTTTAATTTCAAGAAAAACTGCTTTTCTATAATCAAAAGCACGCCATAATACAAGCCCCATACAAGGAAATTATAGCTAGCGCCATGCCATATTCCTGTAAGTGCCCATACTATCATAATATTTCGTATCTGTTTTAGCTTGCTTACTCTATTACCACCAAGTGGAATATATACATATTCTCTAAAAAATGAACCTAATGAAATATGCCATCTTCTCCAAAACTCAGTGATACTCTTAGAAATGTACGGATAATTGAAGTTTTCTAAAAATTCAAATCCAAACATTTTGCCTAAACCTATCGCCATATCTGAATATCCACTAAAATCAAAATAAATTTGCAAGGTATATGCTATAGCTGTTAACCAAGCTCCTAAAACTGAAGTATTTACCGTTATATCTACATGCTGTAATATTTCACCACAAGTATTTGCAAGTAAAATTTTCTTAGAAAAACCTATCAAAAATCTTATAAAGCCTTCAGCAAATTTATCTAAGGTATGTACTCTGTTTTTAAGCTGTTTTTCAATATCCTTATAATTAACAATAGGTCCTGCAATAAGTTGTGGAAAGAACGCTACATACAACAAGAGCATAAAGAAATTTTTCTGAACCTTAGTCTTTCCTTTATAAACATCAATTGTATATGTAAGTACCTGAAAGGTATAAAACGAAATACCAATAGGTAATACTGGCGACACAAAATTGTTCTTGCATTTTATTAGACTGCATATTGAATCCATCATAAATCCAAAATATTTAAAATACACTAAAAATCCTATGCCAAGGCATACTCCTAAAAGCATCCAAAGTTTTTTTACAAATCTTTTATCAGACCTTGTAATCATAACACCGCATAAATAATTAACTAATACGGTTAGCAACATAATTAATATCCATTTAGGCTCGCCCCATGCATAAAACACTAATGAAAATACTATCAGTACACCATTTCTATAGGTTTCATTTTTTAGCATAAAATAGAATAATAAAACTAATGGTAAAAAGAATACCATAAATGTTATTGACGAAAAAACCATAATAATCTCCATTCATTTGTAATTCATTTTTTCAGTATAACATATCTATTATTAAAATACAAAGAAAAACAGCCCTTCTTTTGAAGGACTGTTTTATATGTATTATTGATCTTCACCAAAGAATTTTCATAAGCTACATTTCGTAGAAAAGTATATTTTCCTTTAAATCACCTGCTATTACGCCACCAGCTTTTTCATATTTTAGATTAAAGCCCTGGTAGCGTTTTAGCTTGGCGGTATTATCATTTTCAAAACGTGTTATTGAAGTCTGATATAAAGGATTAACTTTGAGTTTTTCACGTATCTCCTTTACAAACGGACAATATCTTACCAGAATATCTCTGGCAACTTTATTAAGTCGAAAGCTTCCCTTAGACTCATACTTAATCCAGTTAATGTAATCTCTTACAAATACTTCACGATAATTATTCTTAGCGTTTAAAAGTGTTGATTTTATCTTATCCTTTGCTTCCTGCGATAATTCGTTATTTTTTCGATAAAATTGTATGTATGCACAGTATTCTGCTGTAAGTGATTTTTCTCTAAAGTCATTCCAACGAACACCTTCAAGCTTACGACACATTTCCCAACGATACTTACCAATTATCTCAAGCATCATTTCATCTGCATCCTGAACTGTAAGTATCGGAAGCATAAATCTTGCCTCAGAATCACTCTTAACAGTTGCAGTTTCCTGCCACATCATACCCTTAGTTCCTGCATTTGGCATAAGAATAATATCTGGCATAACTTCTTTCATAAGCTTTTCACAGTTAACACCTTTTTCCGGATCAGAGAATTGAACCTCACGATAAAATACCGAATAATCTGTTTTTCTAACTTCATTTAGAGCATTTTCAATTCTATCTGCCATTAATAACATCTTATCAACGGAATACAACAAATCGTTAGCATGTAAAATCGGACAAAATGTTGTTACCTTTCCATAAGTTACCTTATTAACCGTAGCAAACATATTCTTTATTTCAAATTCCACCTTCATAAGTGAATTGTTTTTATATGCTTCAGCCTGCTCAGCGCTTATATGTCCTGCACGCTTTAATTCTGTAAGCTGAGCTGTATAATTCATATCAAGCTCATTCTTTGATGGTTCCTTTGCGCCCTTATAAATGCATTTTAACCATTCATAAATAGTATACACATGCAAAGAACGACAAACACTTAAATGCGCTGATAAATCATATAGCATTCTTGTATTTTCCTCACCTATAAACGACACATCCATAAATCCAAAATTTAAGAACATACGAAGTATCGGTGTTAGATTACGTTCATTACTAACAGCCTGTACAAACACCTTATAATATATCTCATAGAATAAATTCGTAATTTTCTTACGCATAGAGTATATCTCATTATCCATAGAATACATATCTGGTAATGAAAAATATGTATGTATCATCTTGCTTATATTAGTAATATCATCATCCTTATATCCCGCAAATTCTAATATTTTGCCCATACAATCTGTATTTAAAATATCACATTCAAGATATACTGGTGCATTATCGCTACTAGTTACATCGTAGCTTCTAATCTCTTCCATTCTTCTGTTGACTGTTCTTTTATTATAAATGTTCAATTCATTAGCAAAGCCTTCAATTGCATCTATCATCTGTTCAACAGGTTTTATATCATAGCCCTTTGTCTTTACCTTAACCATTAAATCAAAATAAAGAGTAAGTAAATCTGTTTGTGATTCACTAATCAAAATATTTCTGTTATATGATAAATAACCTTCAATATCTATTATACCTAAGGTAAAACGACGCATCTGCGCTGCTGCTTCCATAATTACGCCAATTGTAAGACTGTCATCCTTTTCCATCAGCTTAATATAGTCATTCATATATACATTTGCAAGACTGTTACTATTAGCAATTTCCCATTCATCAGCTCTATGTTGCATCTGTAAGCGACTAAAACGCTCCATACGCATAAAACTCTGCTCTTCAAGTTTATTCTTTGTACAAAGGCTCTGATATTCTCCATATACACTTTCTACAAAGGCATGAAATTGCATAGCCTTATCATACATATCAGAATATACATTCAAAGTATTTTGACGCTGTTCAATAGCTGTTTTCAAGAAAATGCTTCTAATCTTTTCCTGACCAGTTATAACATTCTTTAAATCCTTAGCATTATTACATTCAAATGCAATAACAGTAACATCCTCTAATGCAATATATTCACAAAGATAAATATCCTTTTCAAACATACCAATTATTGAATTTTTGGCAAGCTTAATAGATGCAAAATCAAACTTTTGCATAACTGTACCTTCCTGTATAAGGTACCAATATTTCACTTTGTCATTTGTTTTAGCAATATGCTGCTCTGCCTTAAAAAATAGTTTCTCCATAGAACCTCCATATTAAAAAGAGTTCAATTTCTTATAGGACAAAAAAATTATCGCATCACTGCGATAACTTTTATATAAAAATAATAAACATTATTCACCAATGACACTCTTAATGGAATGTATAACTCTGTCGGCATTAAATGGTTTTACAATAAAATCAATTGCTCCAGCCTTAAGTGATTCCATAACCATAGCCTGTTGACCCATAGCTGAACACATAATAACCTTTGCGTTAGGATCCATCTTCTTAATCTCAATCAGTGCACCAATTCCATCTAATTGATCCATCGTAATATCCATCGTAACTAAATCAGGGGTATGTGTTTTATAAAATTCAACAGCTTCTAATCCATTAGCAGCCTCACACACAACTGTATAACCATTTACCTCAAGTATTTTTCTTAACATGAGTCGCATAAAGCTTGAATCATCTACTAACATTATCTTCTTCGACACAATAAATACCTCTTTCGTTTTCTCTTACTATATGATAACACATTTTTGAAAGTATATAAATAGCTTTTTTGCATTTTATTTAAAATTAATCTTTTATATAACGCTTGCATTTTTATGTACTTGTATGATACAATGTTAACAATGTTTTTTGAACTTAAAACAATTTATACAAAAGCGAGGTTTACTTTATGAGAAATTATTGTATTACTACTGATTCAAATTCAGATTTACCAAAAGAATTTATTGATAAATTTGGAACAGTAATCATTCCACAATACTATTCGTTTGGAGACACCGTATATGGTGATGAGCTTAATATGCCACCAAATGAATTTTATGAAAGAATGAAAAATGGCGAACTTCCACAATCTCAGGCTAATAATCCTGCAGTTATAGAAGACAAATTCCGCGCAATATTAGACAAGGGAATGGATATCATTCATTTAGCTTTCTCTTCTGCTTTAAGCGGAAGCTATAATAATGTATGTATGGTTGCAAAGGAACTTTTAGAAGAATATCAGGATGCAAAAATTACTGTTATTGACACATTAAATGTATCTCTTGCAGAAACAATTATGCTTATAAAAGCAAATGAACTTAAAGAAAGTGGAGCTTCTTATGATGAAGTAATTAGCGCTATTGAAGAATTTAAAACTCATATCCATTCACTCTTTACAGTAAACGACTTATTCCACTTACAAAGAGGCGGACGTGTAAGCAAGACTACAGCCGTTATCGGAAGCGCCCTTAACCTAAAGCCTTCTCTTTCAATTACAGCAGAAGGAAAATTATCTTCTGATGGAACTATACGTGGCAGAAAAAAGGCTGTACGTAATCTTGTTGAAATTATGCAAAATTCACTTGATGAAAATACTGATTTTAATATACCAGTAGGTGTTGTTCACGCTAATTGTATTGAAGATGCACAGGCTGTTGCTAATTTAGTTAAAGAAAATACCAAATTTACAAACATAATAATCAACGATATAAGTCCAAGTATCGGTACTCATACAGGTCCTTTAGCATTAGGTCTTATGTATTATGGAAAAGTACAATAAGATAAATTCCCTACATAAAGAAACAGCACGGTATTTATATACCATGCTGTTTCTTTCTTACTTCTATCAGATTCCCGAAGGGATCATAAAAGCGTAGCATTTCAGCGCCTTTTGAAACAAATTCTATTGTTTCTTCTATGTTTTCTATTTTATCTAACAATTTACCAATATCGCTATCTTCAAAATAGAGTTCCATTGCATTATTATGCGATTCAATCTCTTTTCCTAATGTTTCTTGCCATACCTTTTTATCCTGTAAAACAAGTCCTTCTGATAAAATCACATTCGAATCACTATTTAGAACTACATAAAGGCCAAATATTTCTTTGTAAAATTTAACCGCTCTATCAACATCATCAACAACAATTAAAATATTTTTAAGTTTCATAATTAGCTCCTTGCATATTAGAAAGTGACTGCAATATCGCTATCACAGTCACTTTTTATCTTATTCATTAAAACCGGCTAAACCAAATGCTGACGGACCGCCATGTGTAGTAATAACACCTGCAGCAAACAGCCAATTAATCTCCTTAAAGCCATGTTCTTTTGCTACTTGTTCAAGCTTATTTTTTATACTTTCATCTAAGCCTACCGTATATATAAACCAAATGCTATCTTTCTTTAGCTTATATGCCTTAATATAGTCCTCAAGCATCTGTTTTGTAACAGTTTCCATTTTCCCACGATATTTCTTTGTTGCAACAAGCTTTCCATCTATTAATTCAATACATGGATGTATGCTTAAAAGACGACTTCCTAAAAATGCAACATTACTTACTCTACCGCCAGCCTTTAAAAACTCCAGATTATTCGGCATAAAGCACATGTGCGCCTTTGATATAAGTTCATTTGCTTTTGTAACTGCATCTTCTATAGATGTATCAGGATTAGCTTCTAAAAACTTCGCCATCTCAACTACTATCATAGCCTGTCCCATAGATACCTGCTTTGTATCAATCATTGTGATATAATCACGACCTACTGCTGCTACTGTTGCGCTCTGGAATGAGCATGTCGTAGCCGAAGAATAAGCTAAATATAAAATATGAGCCTCTGGATGCTTAGCATGTATATCATCAAATACCTTTATAAAATCTGCAGGTACACTTCCACTTGTTTTAGGAAGCTTCTTTGTACTTTTATAATATTCACAAATCTTTTCAGAAGGAAATGACGCATCATCAAGAGTTTCATCGCCAAAGCTTACATGCATAGGCACTATCTCAATGCCATACTTAGCTGCTAACTCTTTATTAATATCTGAACCAGTTTCTGCAAGCAAAATAATTTTTTTCATAAAACACCTCATAATACAATCTTACATCACTATATTATAAGGTTTTCAAAACTATGTCAAGAGTTTTTGTATACTTTTATATGTCAATTTATTACAAAAATTACTAAATGCTATATTTTTTACCAATAGAACACATATAAGATGTCTCAATTCCTGTAAAATCAACCTTGCCACTATTAATTACATCTTTTATATAGCCCTTATGGACTATCTCTTTTTATAAACAACCAATTCCGGATATTCTCCATTTTCTTCATATGTACACACTAAAATAAAATCCATATTTGCAGCAATGCCAAAGCATCTGCCACCACCAAATTCACATTCTAACTGATTTCCTAAATAAGTTGCTTCGTCATCTAAAAATTTAATTGTTTTGCCATTAGGTAGCCTATATTCAAGATTAATATATCCTCCTACAAGTGCATTAAGCTTCTCAACCTTAGGCATTCCTTCAATGCCTAAAGCATTAATTTCATTAATAAGCGTTTGTTTAAATTCATCAAATTTCTCTGCATCATCTAAATATAAATATTGTTTCCAATAATTGAGTTTTGGTAAGATTTCCTTCATATATGCTCTTGCCTGCTCTTTTGAAAATTGTTCATTTGCCATATGTCCCACGCAAACTTCAATTAAATCATCCATATTATGATACATATATTCGCCATCTGCATAGCACCATTTACAGTATTCTTCATTAAAAAATCCGTCGGACTCTTTACTTATATTAACATCTTCTAATGGCATACCACAACATTGACATATCAACTGTCTTGGTGTTCCTAATAAGGTATTAATTGAAACATTAAATTCCTTAGATAATAGCTTTAATGTGTCTGTATTTGGAACTGTTTCTCCATTTTCCCAACGCGACACTGCCTGGCGTGTGACATGTACCTTTTTAGCTAACATTTCCTGAGATAATCCAGCTTTGTTTCTTAATTCCAATATTATGTTCTTTGTTTCCATTAACTTTCACCTCCAAATATATTATACTATTATACTAGTAATTTTTAAAGCAACTTGTTGTTGCGGTGAAGCTTGTAACAAATATTAGGTGTGTTTCTCTAAAATATCCAAAGCATGATTTGTAGCACCAATTAAATCCATTCTCTCACAAATAGAAAAATGATATTTCAGCCATAAATCAAATGTTGCATCATCCATTGAATCGACACATTCTCGCATATAATTGGTTGCTCCATCTGCAGCTATAAGCTTTATTCTTTTTATATTTTCAAAGCAAGCATTCAATTCATCAATTTCTTCTAATCTAACCATTTCAAATAAGTCTTTTTCCTCTGATATACATCTAAAATCATCAGTTATCATATGATTATTTACACAATCCCATATCTTTCCTGCTTTAAAGGTAAACTGAATCATAGTCGCTTCGTTCATACAATATGCCACTAAAATATATCCATGTTTTTTTGTAACACGAATAGCCTCCTCTAATACCTTTTGCTTATCCTCCTTCTCTAAAATATGCTAATTGTTCTTGGTTCAATTTCTCATTAAAGGTATACAAACACAGTATCGTATCCTCATCATAAATCAGATATTCATAATTATTTTCATTTGTTTGCGCTTCATAAATAACAATTTCATTTTCTTCATATTTCGTTGCTCCATCTATATCAAAATAAATACTATAAACACGAAACTTATTCACTTCACGAAGTAAACTATTTATAACGTATTTATTTTTTGAACGATAAATGACCATATTACAATTATATATATCTAAATCATCTTTATTAGAAGTAATGAAAATTCTGTCCATGGCCAATATAAAATCACCAAAGGAGCTACAGTCTACGCTATAATCCGATATATCCGTTCCCGGATAAAAAATGGATACGTCCTCTTTCTTTATTATCGTATCACTTCTTTCCTCCTTATCCGTAGCTATAATCACTATAGTGACAACTAATATCAGCATAACACAAATTGCAGGCAACGCAACTAACTGAAGTATAAGATGTCCGTTTCTCCCAATTTTATTTTTTTCTGCAAACATAGTCATCCATCTGCTAAAAAACAGTATTACAAACATAATAATCCATATAACCGGTACTATATATCCAACTATATCCCCGTATTTTACAGATAATACAACAGAAATAGCACTATGTACTACTGCAAACACGACAACCATCACAACGTACACCCAATATGAAAATTTCTTTTCTTCCGGCATTTTGCCACCAGCCCTTAAAACATTTTTAGCTTTTTTCACCCATAAATAATAACGGATTAAGTTATACAAATGCAATCCCAATACCAGTATCCAAATAAAAATAGTCTCAAACATAATAGGCGATAATAACATTGGATTTAAATTTAAAGTAAAATTTATAATCAGACTAAATAACGCAATGATAACACAAATAATTGATGGAATAATCTTACCTCTAAAAATAGCTTTTTTTACTGTTTGAAACTTTAAATTTTCATCCGTTTCAATCGGAACAATATCTTCACTTTCTGTGCAGAAATAATAAATATTTCCTGTACAGTCCACATAATTCCAACCTACATTTTCACAAAAATCTATATATTCTTCACTTTTTTGAGATGGATGCGTGTCAAAAACACTGCCATTTGGAAGAACCTCTACAGCATAGTTTATTTTTCTAGGCATAGTTTCCTCAAACAAAAATCTATTTCCACCTGTAACCTCTACCAATTTATATCCCTTAAGAGCCATTTCTTCTAACCAATCCTTTACCAAGGACAAACTATTCCAGTTTACATTAAAACTCTTTTTTACATATTTTTTCCCATCCATATCTAAGCATCTCCTTTGTTATACATCAGCTTTTTCATAATCCACAACAAGTCTTCTCAACCTTTCATATTCTGAATTTAACATTTCAAGACCTTTGTCTGTTATGATATAATTTCTGCGTCTTCCTTCTGCAGAGGTTTCCTTAATCATTTCCTGTTTTACAAAGTCACCAATTAAAGCATACAATGTTCCTGGACCTAATGTTACACGTTTATTAGTCACATCCGACACCCATTCCATAATTTCAATGCCACATCTTTCTTTTTTTAAGCATATAAGAATATAGAACATCTGCTCTGTCAGAGTCTTATACTTTTCTCGAGCCATATAAAATCTCCTTTCGTAGTTATATCGATATTCAATATTGATTATCGATATAATATCATCGAATATCGATATTGTCAATAGTTTTATTGTAAATAAATAGCCATTACTAAATTCTGTGCAAAACACGAAATTTAGTAATGGTTTTTGAATCTTGATTAAATACCTATCAAATTTCTTCTCTGATAAAAAAACTATCTTTTTCCTCCTTCTTACGTATCCTTCCTCAATATCCCTAAATACTCCTCATACGCAAACACTCTATTTCTCGCAGCATTGGTTGTTTCCTGCAAAATGCCAAGTTCCACAAGCTTCTTCACAGC
>SVDX01000007.1 GCA_015057605.1 Lachnospira sp.
ATAAATCTTATTCTTTAACTTTTGTACCTCAACAACCTCGTTTGTTTTGTTACCAATTTTCTTTGCTGTTGAACCTATTGTTGCTTTTACTTCATTCCATGCTGACATTATTATCATTCCTTTCTTATTCTTTTGCCTCAAGCTTAACTACACCGCGCATATCAATGATTGGTCCACCAACCTTGTTGATATAGTCACCGGTTATTGTAACTCTGCCTATATTGTCATCTTTTGGTATTTCAAACATTATATCAAGCATAAACTCCTCTATAATGGACCTCAATGCTCTTGCACCTGTCTTTTTTTCCATCGCCTTTTTGGCTATAGCTTCTAATGCACTGTCATCAAATACCAAATCTACTTCATCAAGTCTAAGCAGTTTCTGATATTGCTTTAATATAGCATTTTTTGGCTCCTTCAATATCTTAACAAGCATCTCTTCGCTTAATGGTGATAAAGTATATATAATTGGAAGTCTACCTAAAAATTCAGGTATCATACCAAATATTTTCAAATCTTCTAAGGTAACCTTTTCCAAAATGGTATCATCGTTGTCATATTTATCCTTTAAATCTGCGATAAATCCAATTGAAGACTGCTTGTTAAGTCTCTGTTTAATGATATCCTCAAGGTCTGGGAAAGCACCGCCACAAATAAATAAAATGTTGCGAGTGTTAACTGTCACAAGTGGCACCATAGCATTTTTACTATTAGAACCCACCGGAACTTCAACGTCGCTACCTTCTAACAGTTTTAGCATACCCTGCTGAACAGATTCGCCACTTACATCCCTGCTATGAGTATTCTTTTTCTTAGCAAGCTTATCTATTTCATCAATAAATATAATACCGTGCTCTGCCTTCTCTACATCATTATCTGCTGCTGCCAACAGCTTAGATACTACACTTTCGATATCATCGCCAATGTATCCTGCTTCTGTAAGAGATGTCGCATCCGTAATTGCTAATGGTACATCTAAAAGCTTCGCTAATGTCTTTACAAGATATGTTTTACCACTACCTGTAGGTCCTAACATAAGCATATTAGACTTTTCAATTTCAATCTCATCCATTGTATCAGTAGCAACTCTTTTATAATGGTTATATACTGCAACAGAAATTACCTTTTTTGCATGGTCCTGTCCTATTATGTAATCATCAAGCTTAGCTTTGATTACATGTGGTGCAGGTATTGATTTGATATCGATTGCCGGTTTGTCTGACTTTGTCTTTTTCTTAATCTTTTGCTTTTTAGGGATATCCTTCTTTAAATTCTCCTCTAAATCAGACATACTCATAAAATTAACACCTGGCATATTTGAAAATTTCATCAAGCTGTCATAATCTATAGTACCATCATTGAGTGTATCAAAGCTTTTTTGCATACAATCGACACAAATGCTCATATCCCCCGGCATCATAATCATCTTACCGGTTTTACTTTCAGTTCTTCTGCATATATAACAAACTTTTTCGTATTCGTCATTATCATTCATAATTTCATCTGACATTTTTTATACCTCACTATCTTTTCAATGATAACATAATAATTTTCAAAATGCAATAAGAGGCTTTTTGGTGTATCCAAAAAGCCTCCTAATTAATTACTACCTAATGTCAACTGTACTGTTTTTATAACAAATTGATTTCCTTCCTGTCTGTAAAATTCTATTTCTACAGTCTCTCCGGTTCTATAGTATTGTAATAATTTTTTTAATTGTTCCATTGTAGATATCTCTTCTCCATCAAAGCCTATAATGATATCTAAGCCTTTAAGACCTGCATCTTCTGCCGGACTATCTTCGCCTACCTGTGTTATAAGCACACCCTGTGGGTAACCTAAATATGCTGAAGCTGTAGCATCAATATCCTTACCGCTAATTCCCATATAGCCTCTTTCAGCCTCTGGAACTATCTGTCTTGTCTCGCTGTTCATAAGCTCTGTAATTATATCCATCGCTGAGCTTATTGGTATTGCGTAGCCCATACCTTCAACTTCTGTATCTGTAAGCTTAGCCGAATTGATACCTATAACCTTGCCATATGCATCTATTAGTGCACCACCGCTGTTACCTGGATTAATGGCCGCATCTGTCTGAATAAGCGTATGTGTAACACCTTCTACCTTTACTTCTCTGTCGAGTGCGCTAATTACACCTACTGTAACTGATTGACCATAACCTAATGCATTACCAATTGCAATTGCAGCAGAACCAACCTTTACAGAATTAGAATCACCTATCTCAGCAATACTGATTTCTTCAAGTGTAGTATCCTTAACGTCATAAAGTGATATTGCAAGTACCGCTAAATCCTTATTAGATTTAAGACCCTTAACCGTTGCCGATACCTTGTTCTCGTCTATAAATTCGACCGTAATATCCTGTGCGTCCTCAACTACATGCGCATTTGTAACAACTAAAAGCTCTGTATCATTCTTACCGATAATTATTCCCGAACCGCATACGCCGCTTACAGATGTTTGTCCAAACATACCTGTTGTTGTAACCTTACCTTCAATAATTACTACAGAAGGCATAACTGCCTGAACTACATCAGATACATCAACTACAACCGCTTGAATTTGAGAATCTTCAAACTTCTGTGAATTACTCACTATGGTTACATTGCTTATATCTCTTGTCGGATTCTCTGATTTAGAAGCTATAACGCCATTTCCTAAATACATTTTACCAAAATAACTTATTCCAAACATCATACTACCGGAAACCGCTCCAAATAATAAAGCGAGCCCAATAACTTGCATAACTTTCTTAAAGCCACCACTTTTCTTAGCTGGTTGAACTATCTGTGGTTGTGGTTCTGAATAATAATCTCTTTTTATCTGTTCTTCGTAAAAATACTCTTTATTTTCTTCATCAAACATAAATCGCATCTCCTTTATGCATTGCTTATTACAGTATTTAGTCTAACAGCGATTTGTGTTCATTTTGTGATGAAACTGAAAAAATTTATTGAACTCTATTCATAACTGCTTCAATTAATTCTTCCATCTTCTTTGTTGAATCCTCAAAGCTATTTCCTTTAACACCAACATAGAATTTAATCTTAGGTTCTGTACCTGAAGGTCTTACACAGCACCATGCATTGTCATTAAGCTGATAATATAATACATTTGATGCTGGAAGGCCTGTTGGTGTAACTGCCTTTGTCTGCATATCAATAATCTTATCAAATTTATAATCCTTGGCTTCTAATACCTTGTATGGTCCAAATTCAGTTGGAATATTATTTCTTAAATCATCAAGTATTTCCTGCATCTTAGAAGCACCTTGTGATCCCTTTAATGTGAGTGACTTTAAGCCTTCTCTATAATATCCATATTTTTCATAAATGTTAATCATCTGATCCCATAAAGTAATACCCTTACTTCTATAATACGCTGCCGCTTCACAAAGTGTCATAACTGCAACAATCGCATCTTTATCTCTTGCATGTGTACCTACAAGGCAACCATAGCTTTCTTCAAAACCAAATTCATATTCATATGTTTTGTTTTCTTCAAACCATTTAATTTGTTCACCAATATATTTAAAGCCTGTAAGTACTTCAATGAGCTTAAGATTATAATTAGCTGCTATTGCTTTTGCCATATCAGTTGATACTATTGTTGTAATAAATGCACCATTGTCATGCAATGTGCCTTTTTCCTGTCTTTGTGATAATAAGTACTCGGCAATAAGCATAGCTGACATATTACCTGTAAATGGCATATACTCGCCAGTCTTTGTATCTTTTGCGTATACACCAAGACGGTCTGCATCAGGGTCTGTTGCAAGAATAATATCTGCATTAACTTCCTTTGCAAGCTTAAGTGCAAGTGCAAATGCTTTAGGATCTTCTGGATTTGGATAATCTACTGTTGGGAAATCCGAATCAGGAATAGCCTGTTCTTCAACAACATATACCTTTTTAAAGCCTAACTCATTTAAAATTCTTCTTGTAGGGATGTTACCTGTACCATGAAGAGGTGTATAAACAATCTTTAACTCTTCAGCTTCCTTTTTAATAATATCAAAATTAATAACCTGCTTCTTTAATGCTGCAATGTATTTGTCGTCCATTGTAGAATCAATAACATTGTAAAGACCCTTAGCCTTTGCTTCCTTCTTATCCATAGTCTTTGCATCATTAAAGTCTGTTACTGCATTTACTTCAGCTATAATTTGTACATCCTTTGGTGATGTAACCTGTGCGCCATCTTCCCAATATACCTTGTAGCCATTGTATTCTGGTGGATTATGACTTGCTGTAACAACAATACCTGCAACACAGCCTAATGTTCTTAAGGCAAATGATAACTCTGGTGTTGGTCTTAAGCTTGGGAATACATATGTTGTGATTCCATTTGCATTAAGACATAAAGCAGCCTGATCTGCAAATTCAGGTGACATTCTTCTTGAATCAAATGCTATTGCAACTCCCTTATCTTGCTTGCCTTCCTTAATAATAAAATTAGCAAGACCTTGTGTTGCCTTTCTTACTGTGTAAATATTCATTCTGTTAGTACCGTTGCCGATAACACCTCTAAGTCCGCCTGTACCAAATTCTAATTCCTTATAAAATCTGTCTTCAATTTCAGCTTCATTATCTGCAATTGAAGCTAACTCAGCTCTTGTAGCCTCGTCAAAATATTCATTTTTGCACCATTCATTATAAATCTCTTTGTAACCCATAGTAGTACTTCCTTTCAGTAAATAATTTTAGTTTTTAAAAATAACATTCGGTTCGAACATTACAAATCTTTTACTTTTTCTAATTTTATATATTAGTTTGACATCAACATTATCTACAATCTCGCCTTTGCTCATATCCTCATAATCATCTTTTTTAAGCATAATTCCATATATTGGAGCCGCATCCACATCCTGTTGCAATATTGCCCTACAGCAATAACCTTCCTGCCACATTGGCATACCTCTAAACAGGTATTTTACCTGATTTTTATTAAGTCTTATGCCTGCATAACAAATGCGGTTGTTCTTATCAACAATCTTCCCTGCAACTATACCTGCATCACCCTGAACAATTCTGGCAAGCATTATTTCGATAAAATTGCTTGTCGTAACTCTCATCGTTGAATCTAACAATAGCACATATTCTGCATCAGTAGAAACTCTGACGTTTGAATCGTAACGCACGACAATTTCATAGTTACGATAAATTGTGTGTGTCTTAATGCTGTTAATACATGCTTTTAACTGTGCATCACTTCCCTTTTTATCTATTACAACTGTAACCTTCGGTGTCTCTAACAGTCGGTAATTAATTCTAAACATACCTATATGCTCTGTTGGTTCAACCTCTGCTACAATATTTTTCCTTCGTAAATGCTCTTCAATTATGATTTTTTTGATTGTATTGCGATATTCTGTAAGCTTAACATCTTCATTTGACAAAACTCTGTTATGATATAAAACCTTTGGAACATGCTTAGTGTTCTCTGATTGCTCTATACATCTAAAAATAAAATCATACTTTTGCTCACAATCATAACTTTCATCAAAGCCGCCTACTCTATCTGCAGTACTCTTTCTAACCATAAAAAGATTGCCTATATAATTACAGCTTCTTAATAAATCGAGATTATATGCTGTTTTAAACATTGGGGAAAAATATTCTCCCAAAGAATTAAAGTAATCCTCATCTGAATATACAACATCCACTCTCTCATTTTTGTTAAGCATCCTAACGTTCTCGTAAATAGCATCCGGAGTTATTATATCATTGCAATCAACCAATGCTACAAAATCTCCATTAGCTCGCTCAAGAAGCTTATTCATACCCTGTGAATAGTTAACAATCTCATCTGCGCATATATAATTAATCTTATGAACATCATTACAAAATTCATCAAGTGCACGCTTTACCTGTTCATTTTCCTTCGTTGTAAGCACACAAAGCTCTACATTATGGTAGGTCTGTTTTAAAATAGACTCAAGTGTCTCCCTTGCATACATACTGTCACGATTTTTAACCAACAAAAGCACGCTAATTAAAGGTTCAAAAATGAAACCCTCCCGTTTTTGTTGTTCTAAAATGTCATAAGAAGGCTCATTCTTCTTTCTATATTCTTCATAATCAAATTTAATAAGCTTACTCTCTTCAATACTCTTTTTAGTGCCATTAACCACTCCGTATTTTTTAACGTTGTCAACAGCCTTTCGAATATCAGATAAGCCATTTTTAGAATTATCTCCATCTTTGTATGACATCTGATTTTTCTCCACTATCAATAATAATCTTCACAAAACGCATCATATTCAAGCGGTGTACCTTTACTAACCTTTTTGTAAAGTGTACTCTTTTTGGTTACTATGCTTTTAGTCGTAATAATATTTTGATAACCAAGTTCAATTATCTTATCTGATATAAGCTGTGAATACTGCACATAATCCATAGTTTCATCAGCAAGCACTTCAGCCAAAACATTTTTATCTACTATTGCACACTCAAGTGACACCCTTGATACATTTTTAGTAAATGCAACATTCTTATCTATTGCATTACCCTTTTTATCATAAAGTGCCGGAGCCACCAATGCTACATCATCCTGCGTCGCATAATATAGCATATTCTTTAACCAACCTTCGCCAAATTCCAATGTAGGCTCTACAATAATAACATATTGTCCATTAGCCTTACCTACAGCATAATTAAGCATCTTAGAATATATATATTCTTTTTTCCATCTAAAGAATCTTACATTAAGTTCTTCATCCTCAGAAAGCTCTTTGTAATATCTTACAGTATTAATATCTGTAGTCTCAGCTTCTACGATTAAAACCTCAAAGTTATTATAATTAGCTGCTTTTAGCCCTTCTATTGTAGACTTAAGTCCTGTAGAATTATCCTTATTAAGCATAATCACACTTATAAGTGGAGTCTGTGTTACAAAATCCACCTTCTTAGGATTAACCTTCTTAGAAAAACGTTTTCTGTTGTATAAAGGCTTTCTTATATGAACAACCTCTGATGATATAGCTGAAAGAATTGAAGTTATGTCATCTTTAGAAAGCTCCTTGCCAAGCTCTCCACTTTCTAAAAGCACCATAAATATTCTTGTTTCTACTACGCTAAAGCTTCTGATATAGTTAGTAAACTCAAGATTATAAAGTGAATAATCCGGCTTGATATTATATCCTATAATATTGCTTACTCTCACATCATACAGCCCATTATCCGAATATACAAATTCAGCATTTTTCTCATTAATAGCCTTCACGCACTCATAAAATGCATTAGGCATTAGTATGTCTGAGCACTCCATAAAAACACAATATTCACCATTAATATATTTCTTTTGTTCCTTTAGTATCTCAAAGGCTGTATAATTCTTTTTAAGCTTAGTATATTTAAATCTTTCATCTGTAATTTCCTTGCAAATGTTACCAAGATATGCATGTGCCTTGTCCGTAACATCAAGAATTGACACCTCATAATTAGCATATGATTGGTTAAGTATACTGTCTATCATAGCACGTATTATATCTTCATCATTATTAGTAAGTGTAAGTAATACGCTTAACTTAACGGGATTATCAAATTCTGTATCCCTTTGTTGCTGTAGTATCTCTTTAGAAACCGTAGCTGCCACTTTATACTTTTTATTAGGCTTCTTAAAATTAACCTCATCTATAAACATTCTATTATCTGTATCCATATATTTCTCCAATCACACTATATATTCTTATGGTACACCAAAATTGATATTTTTTCAAGGTAAATAGCACATTTCAAGCGTAATTTGTTTGTCATTTACAGCTTTTTCCATTCGTTCAATATTTATGTCTGAATGCTCTAATTCCTTTGAATATCTGTATGCTAATTTCGCCACATCTTCTACATAAGCAGAAAGCTCATTTAGAATAATTACTGAAATTGCCGCAAACTTCATTTTGCCGTATAAATCATAATCATAAACAGCCCCGCATAAGTAAATACTCACAAAATACACAAGCAACTGCTCAAGCTGTATTTCGCTGTACTTTTTATCACCCTTATTCATTTTTGGCAATTCATCAAGAAATTCTCTCCACGACGGATTTAGCACCTCAAATTCATCTAATATATTAACAAATTTAAAGGTATCACGATTAGGTGTAAGTGCTTTTAAACGCTTTTTAAAGCCCTCATAATTATTGTATCTTTCAAGAATTGCATCTATTTCAAAAATACGGTTGCTATCAATACGTGTCTGTGCATCATGAGCAAGTCCAAGAGTCATCATTATACGCATATTTATCGGATAATCACGATTTTTTAATATCTCAAGTATCTTTTCCTTAATATCTAAAAGCTTTGAGAAAAGTAAATAATCGAATTCCTCATACTCTTCTTCCTCTATATCTACATTTTTTCTAATAAAATCAACCTTTTCTGTACGATTCATAAGATATCTTGCAACAGCAGGACATGACAATGATAAGCTCATTTCCTGCATTCCTTCATATTCTTCTATATGCCTTGGAAATGTCTTACAGGTGTCACAAAGCATATCCTTTCCTATTGCCGAATATATATCGCAAAGATTTTTTTCATTTAAAAATGCGCATCTTCTTCCTACCTGCTTAAAGGTCATACTCTTTTTATCAATTGAACCCTTTAGTCTTTTGCCAAATTCTCCCCTGACCTTTTTATATTTTTTCATGCCTTTAGCATCTATGTATATTTGCCAGCCTGCGCAGCAGGTGTCCTCACATTCACCTGCCACACAAACAAAATCCTCATAATAATCAGGCATAACAAGTTCCATAATCTTTTATCTCCTTACGTACATTCAAATTATATCTATTATATCATAGTTGGTTTATAAATACTAATCCAATAATCGATTTGTATTAAATATGCTAATAATTGTGGTGCTGCCATAAGCTGCCCAAACCAAGGCTTGCCATAAAGCGTAGGTTCTTTAATATATTCAAGCAACTTTCGTTTATCAATAAATGCGTGTATTGGACTGTTATTATCATCTAATATCTGCAGTATTTTCTTTTTTAACAGTTCTTCGTAAAATGGACTATATGTCTTTGGATATGGGCTCTTTTTACGATTCAAAAGTTTTTCTGGCAACACATCCTTAAATGCATCACGAAGAAGTGATTTTTCTACATTATTTCTTCTCTTCATACTCCAAGGTACATTGTATACATACTCAATTATTCTATGATCTGCAAACGGCACCCTCGCCTCAAGTCCATTGTACATACTCGCTCTATCCATTCTATCAAGCAATGTCTGCATAAACCATCTTATATTCAAATAGCCTATTTCCCTACGCTTTTTCTCCTCTGAATTTTCACCATAAAGAACTGGCACCTGCTTTATGCTTTCTTCATATCTGTATGCTGCGTATTCAGAAAGCTTAAGCTCTCTTGCAAAATCCTTTTGCAAAAGCAATTCTCTTGTCTGTGTATTTTTTGACCAAGGGAAACCCTCACCTTTTAGCAAATCCTCTCTATAAAACCAAGGATAGCCTCCAAATATTTCGTCCGCACATTCACCTGTAAGAGCTACTACATTTTCTTTTCTTACCTGAGAGCAAAAATACAAAAGCGATGCATCAACATCTGCCATTCCGGGTAAATCTTTAGCCTCAACTGATTTAAACAGACTCTCGTATAACTGCTTATCATCACAGAACAAATAATTATGATTTGTTTTAATATGTTTTAATGCATAATTTACATATTCTGCATCACGTTCCGGTTGAAATGAATTCGATACAAAATATTTGTCATTCCCAGTAAAATCAAAGGAAAATGTATTTAATACATTATTTTTAGCAGCTATTGCAGTCACTATTGTGGAATCAATTCCTCCCGATAAAAATGTACATACGCCCACATCCGAAATCATCTGACGATTTATCGAATCCTCTAACAAGAACCTTACATTGTAAACAGTGTCTTCATAGCTATCCGTATGCTCCTTTGCCTCAATATCCCAGTATTTACACTCCTTAAAACCGTCCTGATTAAATATTGCATAATGTCCCGGCTTCATTTCATTTATTTCACAAAAAACTCCATTTCCCGGAGTTCTTGCAGGTCCTACGCCAAATATTTCTCTAAAGCTGTCCATATTAATTTTAGCCTCTACCTTGGGATTAGAAAACAAACCCTTTATCTCTGAAGCAAAAATTAATTCATTTTCTTTTATTGTGTAAAATAAAGGCTTTACCCCTACTCTATCTCTTACAAGTACAAGCCTTTTTTGGCTTTCATCATAAACTGCAAATGCAAATATTCCATTAAGCATATTTATGCAATCAATACCATACTCAATATACGCCTTTAAAATAACCTCTGTATCGCAGTTAGTTTCAAAAATATGCCCCTTCTTTTCAAGCTCTGTTCTTAACTCCTTAGTGTTGTATATTTCTCCATTGTAGACGATGGCACAGGTCTTACCATTAACAGTTTCCTTCATTGGCTGCATACCATTTTTTACGTCACGGATTGACAAACGTGTATGCCCAAGACCTACATTACAGTTTAAATATTCTCCACACTGGTCATCACCCCTATGTGAAATCGACAAATGCATTTTTTTCAAAAGCTCTATGTGTTTACGATATTTAGCTTCATCCATAATATAATTATCCTTATAATTACAAAAGCCCACTATTCCGCACATATATTTACTCCAATACATACAAACTCTATTTATCATATGCTTGATATATCAATTTTGATAATTGATTTTATATCTTTTTAGATATATACTAAATTTAGTTTTTTAAAGGTGGTAGGCAAGATGACAGGAACATTTGTAAATGTAGCAACAATTATTATAGGTTCAGTAATAGGAAGCATTATTAAAAAAGGCATAAAGGAAGAATACAAGGACTGTTTATTTACTGCAATGGGACTTGCAGCAACAGGACTTGGAATAAATGCTGTTGTGCAAAATATGCCTAAAAGTAATTATCCCGTGCTTTTCATTGTTGCATTAGCTCTTGGAAGCCTTATAGGCACTATGATTGATTTGGATAAACGTTTTAACAATGTAGTTAACCGTTTTTCTAATAAAGGTCGCCTGGCAGAAGGACTTTCTACCGGAATACTTTTATTCTGCATCGGTACACTTTCAATCTTAGGACCTATTAACAGCGCTCTTTATGGTGACCATACATATTTATTTACAAATGCGACACTTGACCTTGTAACCTCTTGCGTATTAGCCTCTGCTTATGGCATTGGAATTGCAATCGCAGCTGTAGTGCTACTAATATGGCAGGGTTCAATCTATCTTTTAACTATGCTTTTAGGAAACTTTATGAGTGCCTCTATGATGACTGAGCTTTCAATTGTAGGTGGCTTTCTTATAGCAAGCTCAGGAATATCAATTCTTGGAATCAAGAAAATAAAAACACTAAACATGTTGCCATGCTTAGTGATTCCAATTGTATTTTGTGCGATTATGACACTTATTTAAATCTGTCTTCCCCTAACTATACTACCATCGCCATATTTATCCTTCAGCTTATCAAGCGCCTTATCCAATTTGCGTTGTTTTTCCTTGTCCTTATCATCAAATAAGGCAAATTGCACTACATCATCCTTTGTAAGATTAGTAAGAGCAACTCCAAGCAGGCGTAGTGGCGTGTAGCCGTCCCACAGCTCTTCAAATAATTCTTTTACTACGTCATATATTTCATTGCTGATATCTGTAGCTTCCATAAGCTTTCTTTGATGCGAATGATCCTTAAAATCATTACCTCGTATCGTGACTGATATACAATATGCCTTTACCTCGTCCTGTCTCATTCTTCTTGATACATGATCTACGATAGAAAGCAATACTTTATATGCAGCTTCCTTCGTTTTAACATCCTCTTCTAAGGTAACTGAGTTACTGTAGCCCTTTAATTCTTCTGGTTTTTCAAGCACTGGCGTATCATCTATACCATTTGCATATTCATATATTTTTTCGCCAAGCTTATTGCCAACTATAAGCTGAATTCGTTTTAAATCTGCATTTGCAAGCTCGCCAATCGTCTTTATATACGACCTTTCAAGCTTTTCGGCAGTACTTTTTCCAACCAAAAGCAAATCTTTTACCGACATAGGCCACATTTTATTTTGTATCTCATTAGTAAAAAGTGTATGCACCTTGTCGGGCTTTTCAAAGTCTCCTGCCATTTTCGCAAGCATTTTATTAGAACCAATTCCTACATTTACCGTAAAACCAAGTGTATCCTTAATTTCGTCCTTTATTTTGTATGCAAGTGCTATCGGATCAGGATAAATATTATGCGTTCCTGTCATATCTAAAAAACATTCATCAATTGAATACTGTTCAACAACCGGAGCATACTTTTTGCACACCTTTATAAATGCTTTTGAGCTTCTTTCATACAAGGCTGTATCTGGCTTTACAAGCACAAGTTTTGGGCACTTGCGAAGAGCCATAGCCACAGGCTCACCCGTAGTAATTCCGTATTTTTTTGCAGGTATGGATTTTGCCAATATAACACCTGTTCTTTTGTCACCATCACGCCCTACTGCCGAAGGAATAAGCCTTATATCCGGCTCGCCATTAGCAACTCTTTTTGCAGCTTCCCACGATAGAAATGCGCTATTTACATCAATATGAAAAATTAATCTGTCCATTTTAGAATATCTCCACATAAAAACCCCATTGGTATATTATTACCAATGGGGCATAATTTCTAAATCTTAAATATGCTCATACGTTCTTCTAATTCTTCAGCTATATCTTTAAGATTTGTAGTTCTATCAGAAATACTATCCACTATAGAACTAATCTCTGTAACTGAAGCTGATGTTTCTTGTGAGCTTGCTGCATTTTCCTGCGCAATAGCTGTAAGATTCTGAACTAAATCAACCACATTAGCTCTTGCATAATCAAGCTGCTCTGCCTTTGATGAAATAGCATTGATGCCCTTAATAGAGCTTTGTACACCATCATTGATATGTGCAAATGCACCCGCTGTCTGCTCAACATGTTCACTTTGTGTCTTAATAATAGTCTTAACATTATCCATTGTTTCAACGGCTTTTTCTGAATCTACAATTAATTCATGGATAATAGCCTCAATACGCTGTGCCGATTCATTTGACTGCTCTGCAAGCTTTTGAATCTCAGCAGCAACAACTGCGAATCCCCTACCCTGTTCACCTGCTCTTGCCGCTTCAATTGAAGCATTAAGTGATAAGAGGTTAGTTTCTTCAGCAATGCTTGTAATAATCTTAGTAGCCTCGCTAATCTTAAGTGCTGACTCATTGGTATTGTTAGTCTGATTAGCAATTATCTCAATACATTCTTCTGCTTTATTATTTATGTCATTAAGCTGTACAAGTATCTCATTTGCCTGTTCAGCTGATTCTTGCATACCTGATGCATATGCTAAAAGTGTTCTTGCTTCTGTGTTAGTATCCTCAATTAAAGTACCCATTTCAAGAACATTTTCTGTTGCATGCTGAGTATCCTCTGCCTGTGATGAAGCTCCTTGAGCTATATCATTAACAGCATTTTCAATTTGTCCCATTGTTGTCGTTGTCTCAGAAGCACTTGTATTAAGAGCTTCTGCTGATTCCATAAGCACATCACTCTTAACTCTGATAATAGAAATCGCATCTACTAAAGCTTCTCTTAACTTAGCAAGTGCTCTACTCATTGTGCCTGTCTCATCTTTTCTCTTAATAAGCTTTGCATAATTTTCATTATCTCTAAAGTCCATATCTGCAAGTGCAAGAGTAAGTGCTGCCAACTGATTAATAGGCTTAATTATCAGCTGAGCTGTAAGTACAGCTAAACCAATACTTACAATTACCATAATCACAAGGCTTATAACACCTTTCATACGTGTCTGGTCAATAGGCTCAAGAATTTCAGCTTCATCTACTGTAACAATCAAAATAAAGTTCTTATTAGCATCTACATATGTACCAGCATACTTTATATCACCATTAAATTCATATTCTATCACTTCATTTTTAATCGTTTTACCATCTTTAATCTTTTCAATAATCGATGATACTGCTTCATTTTCAGCTTTTTGACCAATCTTATCAGCAGTAGGATGATAAAGCATAGTTCCATCAGGTGAAACAACATATACATAACTGCTGTCCATTCCTTCCATTCCCACGCCTTTAAGCTCTTCTGTAAGTACTGCAGCATTAAGAATAGCCTCCTTACCTTCATGTGATATCTGAAGTTCAATCATAGAGCCATAGGCAATAGCAACATCCTCTACATAATGTTGATTAGTATCAGTCATAACCTTATTGACGTTAATATTATAAATAATCTCTATAACCAGACCTGATAATAAAGACATAACAACAACTGCTGCTATAATTCTCATCCTTATAGAGTACAAAAATTTCTTAATATCCATAACCATTACTTCCTTTCAGTTATAATCATAATATTTTACAAATATTATAACAAATATCTGCAAATTTTTCAACAACTTATGTAATTTTAAAAATTCTTTCCATTCCATCCCCAGTCCTTATAACCCTGGTATGTTACATATATCGCACTACCTGGAATTCCAAGTTCTTTTTCAAATATCTTACATATCTGCTCAGTCATAGCTTCGCACGCTGATGAAACTGCATTTCCCAAAAGATTAACTGAAACAAATGCACCTTTATCAAGCTTTTTTCCACCCATATATAAATCATAATTATCTTCAAAGCCTAACATAAGAAAGCTTTCACCCTTCCCCATAACAGCAATTGCTTTTCCTAATTCAGCTTTAACTACCTCTCTTTTTTCCTTTGATACTTCCACTGTTATCTTTGAATCAATAAATGGCATATCATTTTCCTCCTTTAAATATATTATATATATTATACCACTTTACAGAGCTTTTACAAGCAAAAAGGCACCCACAAGGGCGCCTTAATTTTAATTACCAAGCATTCTTATTTTTAGCATTTCATCTGATATATTTAGGCAATGATCGCCAATACGTTCAAAATCTGTTAGCATTTCTGAATACAAAATGCTTCCTTCATCCGAGCAACTTCCTGCCTTAATTCTCGCATACATATTATTGCGATATTCCTTAGTCATATCATCTATCTTTTGTTCGAGACCTGCAATATCTGCATGCCAGTCAATAACATCTTCTGTATTACATTTTAAAATTTCAAAAAGCTGTACACACACTTTCTTAATCTCTTCCATTTCAGACAACGCAGTTTCAGAGAATTTTATACCCTTATCTTTTATCTGATAAACGTAACCTCCGATATTTACTGCATGGTCGCTTATTCTTTCGATATTACCAGTTATCGTATAGTAGGAATTATATGTGTTGCTTCCTGTCTCCGTTCTTTCATGAGTTATAACCTTGGATATATATTTTCTAATTTCCTTATCAAGAAAATCTACATATTCTTCCGTTCTGTCTATTTCATTAACAATCTGAATTTCACTCGTTGTAAATGCTTCAAATGCCTTATTTACATTTGTATTTGCCATTTCCATCATTCGGAGGATTTCTTTCTTAACAGATTCCTTACTTATAGCAGATACACCAAGCTGTTCTTCACCTATATTTTTAATATTTGTAATATATTTAAGCTGTAAACCATCCTCATCTTCTTCTGTTTCTTTAAGGACCTTTTCTGCAAATTTTGCAAGATAATTACCAAATGGTAGCAAAAGAAGTGTTGTTGCTATATTAAAGGTTGTATGTAAATTAGCAATCTGCGCCGCAGGATCGCCTGTAAGCTCCTTCATCCACAATATAAGCGGTGTTGCTATACATAATGCAGTAAATACAATAGTTCCGATTATATTAAATGTTATATGTATAATTGTTGTTCTTCTCGCATTACGACTTGTGCCAATTGATGCTAAAAGCGCAGTTATGCATGTACCTATATTTTGTCCAAAAAGAACAAATGCTGCACTATCAAGACCAATAACACCACTCTTTGCAAGTCCCTGCAAAATACCTACAGATGCTGATGAAGACTGAATTATTGCTGTAAATATAAGACCAGCAAGAATTCCAAGCAATGGATTTTCAAACTTAGAAAGTAAATTCACAAAGCCAGGTAAATTTGCCAATGGCTTCATAGCCACACTCATCATATCCATGCCAATAAACAAAATTCCTAATCCAGCAAAAATGTTACCAATATGATGAAGCTTTACATTCTTAGTGAATACTACCAATATTACACCAACTGCAGCAATAACTGGGGCTAACTCTCCAACATCCAAGGCGATAAGCTGACCTGTTATTGTAGTACCAATATTAGCGCCCATAATAATCCATACAGCTTGTCTTAGAGTCATCATCCTTGAGTTTACAAAGCCTACAACCATTACTGTCGTTGCTGATGAGGATTGAATTATAGCTGTAATCAGCGCACCTACTAATACACCCAAAAATCTGTTAGATGTAAGCTTTTCTAAAAGTTCCTTCATCTTATTTCCAGCCGCTGCCTCCATACCAGAACTCATCATCTGCATTCCGTATAAAAACAATGCTAATCCACCTAAAAGACCTCCAATATTTGAAAAACTCATTCTAATTTACCTCTTCCTTTATCATATTCATTCGATAACCCACACCAAGTTCATTAGATATATATTTGTTTTCTCCAGGAGTTTCTCCTAATTTTTTTCTAATATTAGCCATATTCACCTGAAGCTTTTTTATGCTTCCCGAATCAACATAGCCCCATATTTTCTTAATAATTTCAGAATATGTAAGTACTCTACCTGCATTTATTGAGAGTAGTTCTACTATATTATATTCTATTTGTGTAAGCTTTATGTCATTATTTCCTATAGTTATTCTTCTATATTCATAATCTATTACCATATCTCTTGTAGTAAATTTAGTTTTTGAAATTTTTTCACCATTAGCATTTCTACGATTATCTCTTAGGGTAGCTCTTACTCTGGCTAAAAGTTCATCTGTACCAAAAGGCTTCGTTACATAATCATTTGCACCCATATCAAGCGCCATTACCTTATCAGCTTCATTAGTTCTTGCCGATAAAACTATTATAGGGGTATCACTCTGTTCTCTGATGTTCTTGATAAAATCAATTCCATCAATATCTGGAAGTCCCAAATCTAATATCATCAAATCTGGTCTATGAGACAAAAATACTGTTTTACCATTACTTGCATTATTTGCATCAATAACCTGATATCCGTTAGTCTCAAGTATTGTCTTTACTATATTGCAAATATTACTGTCATCTTCCACAACCAGAATTTTAAACTTATTGTTCACTATCTTCTGCCTCCATTTTTAACGAAAATCTAAAACAGCTTCCTTTTGTTTTTCTATTTTCTGCACTTATAGTGCCTTCATGCGCCTTTATAATTGAAGCACATACCGACAATCCTATTCCCATACCGTTCTTTCTGACATCTACTGGTGCATCAGCATTTTCACTCACATAATAGCCCGTGAACAAATTATTCATTCGTTCCTTAGCTATACCACATCCATCGTCAATTATTTCAAATATGGCATTTTCGCCAACTACAAAGCATTTCAAAATGAGTTCACTCATTCCTTTTGCGTGTTGTACCGCATTTTCTAAAATGTTAACAATTACTTGCTCAATAAGAAGTGCATCCATTGGTATAGTTACAAATTCATCCGGTATGTCAACTATTACTCTTTGCTCTGGATATCTTTTTCTAAATTTCACAAGTACTGCATCAATGAGTTCTTCAAGCACTGTTGGTATCTTATTCAACTTAACATTACCAGAATCAATCTTTGTTACTGACAAAAGATTTTCAACCATACTTATAAGCCACTGAGAATCTTCGTTAATACCTTTAACGAGCTTTAGCGACTGTTCATTAGAAAGTTCATTATGTTTTTCAATTATAACTGCACTTGAGCCATATATCGTTGTAAGCGGTGAACGCAAATCATGTGATATCGCTCTTAACAA
The DNA here is from genome assembly GCA_015057605.1 of Lachnospira sp. GTDB lineage: Bacteria > Bacillota > Clostridia > Lachnospirales > Lachnospiraceae > SIG291. Next base: position 17,945 of record SVDX01000007.1, read on the forward strand.
ATTGGCTCTCATTTTTTCTTTTTCAGCCTCTGCCTTCGTTTTTTCATTCTGCTTAACCTGAATTATAAGCGTACTTGAAATAACAGTTATTATAAGCATAATAATAGCTGAAACTAAGTTTTCCGATATACTGAAATTGAATTTGAAATAAGGAAATGCAAATGCGTAATTAAGCGCAAGCACACTTAAAATCGAACCTATAACACCATAGATGTAGCCACCGGTTATAATCGAAATCAAAAACACCGCTAGTGTAAATATAGCCGGTATCAGAGAATCCGTGTGAAACACGTTGCCTACAGTAAGACTTAACATAAATGCTACTACAAGTATCAGCATCATATACATTAAATTGATAATAATAGATTTTGTTTTCTTCATATTTCTCCACTTCCGTAATCGTACATTTTTTATTATACTACTACATCAGTAAAGATTCAGTAAAGAGTTTTTTCTCCCCTCAAACAAAATTATTTTAAATAAATTTCGTATTTTTTATTAAAGTTTTCATGATGACAGTAATCAACCTTTTTTTCCTTGGTATAAAACACCGCTGTCCACTGTGTATGATTATGATGAAAATACTTTTGACTCGCCTTTTCCATCGTTTTCATAAGCTTATTTGCATCCATAATACCATTATCTGCCTTATATGCTTCATTAAGGACGTCAAAGCGTTCGTCCTTTTTAACCTTAGCTGTTGACTGATAAATATTGCTTGTTGCCTGCACATCTACTACATACATTTCATTATCAATATATTCAACAGCAACCGACTTACCTTTCGCATCAGTTATTGCGAACTTAAACTGTGTATTTATTGAAGAATGCATATCAACATTTTCAAGTATTTTTATTGCTTCTTCAGTTGTTGCAGCATAATCAAGAACAAGCCTTACCCCCATCGAAGTAGTTACATCTAATTTATCACTTTCCTGATTTGTCTTTTTAGAATCTGAAACCGTAAGTACTGCTATACATACGCCTTTTTCATTCATACCATCTACCGGTGCGTACACTGCCGCCACAGCCATCGCTCTATTTAGAAATTCTTCTTCATTCCATTCATCATCAATATTTAAAAACTCCAAATCGCAGGTAGAAATCGATGCATATCCATCCTTAGGCTTAGTCTTTACAATCATAGCCTTACAATCAGGATAATCAAAATTACGCCCAAACAACACCTCATTTGCTTCATTTTTAACCGAAAGTGTTGAGCAACCATAACGTCTGCTTTCATACTCAACCTCGTATAAGCCACAGTATAATTCGTCACATATAAACCCCATAAGTTGCTCATCAGTACTTACCCCGCCACTTGTGATGAACTCCTTTAGCTTATAATCCCCCTTGTATTCCATATAATAAAAATTATCTGTAAGCTTTTCAATGCTCTGCGCCGCCCTTATCTGGTCACCCAAATAAAGTTCAATTCCTAACCACAAAAGAAATGCACTCAATACAATACCACCAAACACATAATATATTTTTTTCATTTTACCATCTCCTTTACAATAATTCTAAATCATAAAAACTTCATTTTCATTCAAATAAATGTATTTAATCTTGTATTTTCTATAATTCTATGACATTATATTCTTAAGAATTTATAATAAAGGAAGGATTGCTATGGCTAAACCATTGCCACAAAATACTAATATATTAGTAGAACATATACGCTCTGATAATTCCTATTGTATGCCTTCAATGGAGGTTGCAACCGACCATTACAGCTTAAGCTATATAATATCTGGAGACAGAAAATGTATAACCTACCTATATAGCTTTACATATCACGGTGATTGCGTAACCCTTATGGCTCCTTACATATATCACCAGACTCTTTCAACCTCAAGCTCTCCTTACGAGAAAATAATGATAAAATTCTCGCCAAAATTTGTTGAACCTTTTATAAAGGAATTTGGAATACAGTTATTTAACGAGCTATATAGTCAAAATGTGTACCATTACTCAAAAGATGTACTAACAAAAATCCGCCAAATGTTTGTAGATATTTATGAGGAATATATAAAATCAGAAGCACACAGCGAATTTATACTACAGGGTATGCTTTTTCGCATATTAAAAACTGTATGGCAAGAACGCTTGCAGGCGGCTAACATTAAATACAATGCCAATCCGCTCACGGCACCTATATTGAACGTACTTACATTTATAGAGAATAACTATTCAAGTAACCCCTCTGTTAACGATGCTGCCAAGGTTGCGGGATTTTCAACTGCGTATTTTTCACGTTTATTCAAAAAACAGCTTGGTAAATCCTATAGTGAATATTTGGATGATATTAAGCTACATTATGCCTGCATTTTACTAATACAAACCAATCAAAGCATAATGGAAATTGCACTTAAAACAGGCTATTGCCACGGCAACTACCTTGCCGTTAAAATGAAACAAAAATTAGGGATGAGTCCCTTAGAATACCGTAGAAAAGGAAAAACGAATTCCACCTAAGGAATTCGTTTTTTACTCAAATAATTTAAATGTATATCCTTGCGAATGTGCATAGTCAATAAATTCTGGCAATATCTTAACATTAGTAGTGGAAATCGAATGTAAATACAAAATCTCTCCATAGTGAAGATTATCCTTTAATCCCTGTAACGCTACTGCTGGGTCTGGTTGATTATCAACCAAAAAATCATTATAAGAATAGCTATATAAAATCGATTTAAAACCCATTTCCTTTATAATAGCCAATGACTGCTCGCTCCATATTCCCGAATCAGGTCTATATAACGTAGGCACTACGCCTGTTGCATCATAAAGTGCTTTTTTAATTTTTTTAGCATCGTTTACCTGGTCTGCAACCGGCCATGATGCCACGCCCTCAGGCGGATGGCGATAGCTATGAGCGCCAAGCGCATTACCGCTTTCTACTATCTTCTTGCACATAGCTTTTTGCAAATATATATATCCCCAGTCAACAAAAAATGTAGCCTTAATGCCCTTTTCTTCTAATATTGCCAATATTTTATCTGTATTAGGTACGCCATTTTCATCAACATATTCATAGCCCATTGTAAATGTAAGATATATAACCTTTTCCTCTGGGCCAATAAAAACCGCATTGTATTTATCACCATATGCTGCATGTACGCTTTCAAGCACATCAGGTCTGTTATATTGGTCTCGTTTTACCTTATCAATCTGATAACCACAGGTCTTTAGCGTAGAGCTTAGTGAATACACATAGGACGGTATCTCATTAGATATAGGTGGCTGTGTCGGAACTTGCGTTGGTGCATCTGTTGGTGGCTGTGTCGGCATAACTGTTGGTGCATCTGTTGGGGCATTTGTTGGTGCAAGTGTTGGAGGTAATGTTTGTGCAAATGTAAAACTCTCCGTATTCTCATAATTAGGCACACCTGCAACAGCCTCTACTAAAGTCTTAGTCGAAGCCTCTTGCATATTTTTTCTTGCATCATAGCCATTATGAAATTTTACAACGCACACAATCAACGCGATAACCACAATGATTGCAGAGCACAACAATATCTCTCTTAGCCTATTTTTCATTAGTAATTCCTCATTTAACCATGTACCTTATGCTTTGAGTACATCATAAGAACATCATTAACTCGTATAACTGTTGAACCATTAGGTATAATAGTTCTTCCATTTCTTTGTATCATAACAATAAGCTCCTGTCTTGAAATATCAAGGTCCTTAATCTTATTGCCAACCCATTTATTTTCTTCCTTAATAAGAATTTCCTTAAGCTCAATATCAAACTCTTCCTTAAGATTCTTTGCCGCAAATATAAGTCTGTCTCCGGCTTGTATAAGTGTATCGCCACGAGGCACTATAACCTCATCAGCACGTATAATTATTACAAGAATAAGCTGTGGTGGAAAAACGGCCTTCTTTACCATTTCTCCATTCCAAGGATGTTCTGGATTGATTACCGAAGTAATAAATTTAATATCCTTTTCTTCATAATGACTTCCAATCAATTTAAGCTTAGTGTACTGTTCAACGAAGCCAGCAGAAATAATACCTGTAGGAATCGCAACCATACCAACACCTAAAAATGTAATTACGATAGCCATAAGCTTTCCAAGTGGCGTAATAGGATATATGTCACCATATCCAACCGTCAAAAGCGTTGATACCGACCACCAAATACCCGAAAAAGCATTTTCAAACTGCTCAGGTTGCGCCTCATTCTCTAAGCTATACATACAAAGCGATGATGCTATCATAAGTATAAGAATCATAACTATCGAAGAAAATATCTGATTCTTCTTTTCCTTCAAAACATTTACAATAACATTGAAAGCATCATATTGCTTATTAATCTGGAATAATCTGAATATCCTTATAACTCTGAATATTCTAAATGCCACCGCGCCAGATGGAATAACAAACGGCAAGAAATAAGGGAAAAATGTAAGTAAATCAATTATACCGTAAAATGATTTTGCAAATTTTAGTCCTGCTTTAAAACCTGACACATTTGGATAGAGATAAATCGCAGTCCATAAACGCAAAACATATTCTATCGCAAATATGATGCACGTTACCAATTCTACGCCTTTAATTATATTCATATACGGCTCAGCCTCGCTAAAGGTCTCAATAATAGTAGCCGCAAGATTTAAAAATATAATCATTGTAATAAATATATCAAATATCTTACTCGGCAAATCATTTTTATTACCAATCTGGATAACGTCAAATATTTTCTTTTTGATTTTATTAATATTACTCATAGGTATATCTCCAATTAAGTTCTCGTAAATCCAAGATATTTCGTTCCCTGAAATGTAAGTTTACCATAGTCGCCTTCAATCAAAAGACCATATTGCTGACCTTCCAGCTCAAGCTCAACTCTTCTACCATCATCTGCTTGAAAAGCCACAAAATACTTTGTCTGCGCATAGCTTTCACTATGCCTTGTCATATCCTGTCTCTTTCCTATAACTACCGCATCAACCGTAATTCTTGGTGCGTTGTTATTATGTATTGACGTATTAGTTTTACTAAATATCGTTATTACAATCACAGCAAATATCACCAGCATTATCACCATCATGATAACAAACATAAATACAGTTATATTAAATGCTCCAAACATATTATATCTTGTCATTTTAAATCTCCTTATCAATTTTTAGATACAAGGAATATTATAACATTAAATGGGAGAAAAATGAAGAGGGGAATGGAAATCTCCTATCATTTTCCCACATTAAGTAGTGCAAAATTTCGCATTTTTTGTTATTATATGATTGATACGAATTTTAATATTTAGGAGGGTTTAAAATGGGATTATTTGATTCGATCATGAAGTCACTTAAACAAACTATCAAAGCCGAGACTGCTAATACATCAAGCAGTTCAAAACCTACTGTAGGCAAGGGTACTAATCGTACTGAAAGCTTTACTTTTGCCTCTCTTCCAAACAATCTTGCAGAGTTGCAGGCGCTTAAAGAGGCATCCCTTGATTCTGCATTTAAGACAACAGCACTTACTATTGTTGCCCTTTGTTCTTATGAAAAGAACCCTGAGGGATGCATTGAAATGCTTAATTTTCTTAAGGGTCCAGAGGATTTGAGCACACATGAAAAGGATTTTATCAAAGAACGTCTTAATGGCAAATTTTATAAAACATTTTCATTTTTTGAGGGTGCAACTCCTGAGAATAGTTACACACCAAATGTACCTTACATAATAAAAGTAAGCGAAAATCCATATTCCTTTGACGAAGAAAATTGGGCTACTCTCTACGTTAAAAGTAGCGGTGCTGACAATCCACGTCCTATCAAGCTTCGAAAGAAACCTTCAACAGGACAATGGTTTTTAAATGATATTCAATGTCTTTCTGATATACGTATTCCAGTTAAAGATGATCCTTGGGCATAGCCTATAAAAAATAAAGTGGACAAGTCCACTCTTAATTCGTGGTATTTACACTCCTACAGGACTTGTACACTTTAAGCGCCGAGCACGGTCGCTTTAGCGACACCTTCCATTCGTGCGAGTGCGCATCCCACGGAGTGTTTTGTTAAATGAGAAAAGCTTTCACGCGACAGCGTTACAAGGTATTTCCTATTGAACAAAAAAAGCTGCAGCATATTGATATGCTGTAGCTTTTCATATTTTTATCTATGTATTTATTGCGCTAAATATCTCACATAATACTCGTCGTATGTAATTCCTAATTCGTATATCTGTGTTGCTATGTCCACTCCTACATATCTAAAATGCCACTCTTCTGTTTTGTAGCCCGTTATTGGAGTTTTACCCTCAGCATAGCGAATTATAAATCCATATTTATGTATATTGTCTTTTGCCCATATATAAGCCTCTGTTTCTCCAAAGCTGTCATATGGAAGTACCATATCTGTAACATCTACCGCAAGTCCTGTCTGATGCTCTGAGGTTCCTGGCTTGGCACTGCAAAGATCTGCTGCCTCCTGCCCCTTTGATGCTACATAGCCTGCATAAAGGTTCTTCTGATGATCATACGTTCTGTATGTTGAAGCCGCCACGATGGTATAGCCATCTGCCTTAGCCGCATCTGAAAGCTTATAAAATGCCTCAGCTGCCACTTTTCGCATACGTTGATTAGCATAAGCATATGTATATGGCATATCTACCAAATCTTCTGGCTCATAGTCTGCACCAAGTGTATTGTATTTATTGCAAAGCACTAATATATCAGACTTATTCTCTATCTCTTTTACATTTGAATAAAATGGAGTATCAAGTCCAATATTAACGTGTGTAACTACATCTTCAATACTCATCTCTGGATGTAATTGCTTGTACGCCTCGTATGCTGCAAGCTTGTCCGCCTTATAATATGACATAGCAGCAAACACTGGTAAAGGCTTCGTTGTAGGTTCCTCTGTTTGTTTCTGTGTAGGCACTATATCTGTCTTAATAGGGCCATTCTTGGTTTCTCTTACTGGCTCCATTCTAGTTGCCACACATCCGCAAATATTAAGCAGCATAGCTAAAATTAAGCATACACTAATAATTCTTTTCATAAATATCAACTCCTCCTTATACTATCAATTTAACACCATTTCACCCTTAATGTCAATGCAAAAAAGGAACCAGAGTCATCTGATTCCTTTTTGATTCTATGTATATATTATATTTTAGAATATACCAAGTAAAATACCACCGATAATAGCCGAAGCAACCTGTCCTGACACGTTAGCACCTACTGCCTGCATAAGGATAAAGTTACCCGGTTTTTCCTCAGCTGCCATCTTTTGAACAACACGTGATGCCATTGGGAATGCTGAGATACCTGCTGCACCAATCATTGGGTTCATCTTTTCTTTTCTGAAAAGGTTAATAATCTTAGCTGCTAATACACCACCTACTGTGTCGAAAACAAATGCAACCAAACCGATTAACATAATAAATAATGTTTCAACCTGTAAGAACTTATCTGCTGTCATACTAAATGCAATTGTAATACCTAATAAAAGTGTAATAAGGTTTGCTAATACATCCTGAGCTGTCTTTGATAAACTGTCTAATACACCACATTCACGGATTAAGTTACCAAACATCAAGAAACCAACAAGTGCAATTGACATTGGAGCAACAAAGCCTGCAATAATTGTTACAACGATTGGGAAAATAATCTTTGCAAGCTTAGATACCTTTTTCTTCTTAGGTACCATTTGAATTTGTCTTTCTTTCTTTGTTGTAATTAACTTAATTGTAGTTGGCATAATAATTGGAACTAAAGCCATATACGAATACGCGACTACCGCAATAGGTCCCATATATTTTGATTTTAACACCTGTGACATTAGGATAGCTGTTGGACCGTCAGCAGCACCGATAATACCGATTGAGAATGCATCCGCTGTATCAAATCCTAAAACTTTCGCTAAAACAATAGCTACAAGGATACCAAAGTGAGCTGCAAATCCATAAATAAATAAGATTGGTCTTTGTAAAAGTGGTTCAAAGTCAATCATCGCACCGATACCAATAAATAACAATATTGGGAATGCTTCTGAAGCTTCAATACCTGTTTCATATAACCATTCAATAATACCCTTTACCTGTCCAAGGCCTTCTACATTTTGGTGTAGAACACCAGTATTTGGTAAATTTACTAAAATTGCGCCAAAACCCATTGGTAATAATAATGCTGGTTCATATTCCTTTTTTACTGCCAAGTAAATAAGAATAAAGCCAATAAGCCACATCACTACCATTTTGACAATTTCCATTACTTCCATTTTAAATTCTCCTTTATATATTTCTGAAAAACAGCAATGCTAATTTTAACACATAAATATATATTTTTCTATATTAAATTTTATTCTTAACCATTATTTTACCGCTACTGCATCAAAATCTTCTTGAATTTCCTTTGAAGGTGGTGCTGTAAGTAATGATACAACTACTATAACTATTGATGAAACTATAAATGCAGGTAACAATTCATAAATTGCAAATGCTCCACCAAGCTTGCTAATTCCAAGCTTCCATGCAAATACCATGCCTGCACCACTAACCATACCTGCTATAGCACCAGCTCTATTTGTTCTCTTCCAGAAAAGCGAGAATAACATAATTGGTCCAAATGTTGCACCAAATCCAGCCCATGCGAAGGATACAATTCTAAATATTACACTATCTTCATCCATAGCGATTACCATAGCAATAATTGCAATAACTAATAATGTTATTCTTGTAACTATCATTACCTGCTTATCTGTTGCTTTCTTCTTGCAAATGCCTTGGAAAATATTTTTAGCAAATGCTGAAGCAGCTATTAAAAGATATGAATCTGATGAGCTAATTGTAGCAGCTAAAATACCTGCCATTACAAAGCCTGCTAAAATAGCTGGTAATGAACTTGTTGCAAGTGTTATAAATATATTTTCTGCTGATGTAGCTGTAAGATGTGTTGTTGGATATAAAGCTCGACCTACGATACCGATAAATACTGCTACTGCAAGTGAGATAACTACCCATATCATAGCAATTCTTCTAGACATCTTAAGCTCTTCTTCCTTACGAATAGCCATAAAACGAAGAAGTACCTGTGGCATACCAAAGTATCCAAGTCCCCATGCAAGCATAGAAAATACACTTAATAAACCATAATCTGCTGCTGCACCAAATACAGGCTTACCATTCTCTACAAGTTGCTCACCTGCATCATTAAGTGCTGGTGATGCAAGTCCAAAGAACTCGAAGAAGCCAGGAATCGATTCAGCATTGTCCATAACTGCACCAATACCACCTGCATTAACTGTACTAATAACTACGATAACGCCTAAGGCAATTATCATAACAATACCTTGCATAAAGTCTGACGCACTTTCAGCAAGGAAGCCGCCTAAAATAGTATAAAGCAATACGAATATCGCACCTATTACCATCATCGCAACATATGGCGCTCCAAAGAGTGTTGAGAACAACTTACCACATGTTACAAAGCAGCTTGATGCATATACTGTAAAGAAAATAAGAATAAATATAGCTGACAAAGTCATAATAACCTTCTTATCTTCGCGGAATCTATTTGAGAAAAATTCCGGTAATGTAATAGCATTGTTAGCTCTTACACTGTAACGACGAAGTCGTTTTGAAACCACAAGCCAGTTAACATATGTACCTATTGCAAGACCAATTGCAGTCCAAGCTGCATCTGCAAGTCCGCACCAATATGCAACACCAGGTAAGCCCATCAAAAGCCATCCACTCATATCTGAAGCCTCTGCACTCATAGCTGTTACCCAAGGTCCAAGTGATCTTCCGCCAAGGAAATAATCTTCTGAACTTTGATTTGCTTTTTTAGCATATACAAGTCCAATTACGATTACAATTGCCATATAAATAATCATAGCAATCAAAATTTGAATTGTTTTTCCGTCCATTATACGGTTACCTCCTAAGTAGTTAGTTAAAAAACCCTTCAACATTATACCATAAATGCGACGGAAAATATAGTTAAATTTTACATTTTATCCAATATTTCCTTGAATTCTGCCTTACTTCTAAAACCTATCAAAGTATTTACTTTTTCTCCGTTTTTAAAAATAAGAATTGTCGGTATACTGGCTACCTTATACCCCATCGCCAGCTGCATATTTTCATCAACATTTACCTTACCAACCTTAATCTTACCTTCGTATTCCTTTGAAAGTTCTTCTATCACTGGCGCAATCATTTTACATGGTCCGCACCAAGGCGCCCAGAAATCAACTAAAACAGGAATGTCTGATTGTAATACTTCTTTTTCAAAATTTGCATTTGTTAATGTTATTTCACTCATATTTTTCTTCCTTTCTATTTTTCTTTGTAATAAAGCATACAGTGGCAATATCCTTCGTATTCAGGGTCTTTTATCTGTGCCTTAAATTCCTCACACATACATTTGTTTTCTTCAATGCGTTCAAGTCTGCAAGGACAATATCCTCCAGTCTGTTTAAGCCCTTCTTTTATGGTTTTTACCACTTCTTCATCTGTGTTAAATCTTACCTTCATAACATACCTCCTTAAAACACAAGCCATACTTACTTAGTATGGCTTATAGTTATTATAAATTATGCTTCTTCGCTAAACATATCCTTACCTACGCTACAAAGTGGGCAAGCAAAATCCTCTGGTAAATCTTCAAACTTTGTTCCTGGTGCAATTCCCATATCAGGTGCACCTTCTGCCTCATCATAAATCCATCCGCATACGTCGCATACATATTTCTTCATATCATTTCCTCCTTCATTTTCTGACTCTTTGAAAGCCTCTGCGTCATAATCTTTACAAAGCTCATCCGCCAATTCGCAAAGTTTTGCACTACTCTCTTCATTAAGAGCCGATAATATCTTAACATCTGTCTTAGCAAATGTAAGGTTCTTTGAATTTTCAAGCATAGACTTCATAACCTTAGTTGCAACCGGAGCCCAACTTCCATTTTCAATAAATGCAACTGTACGATTACTATAATTACGCTCAGTTAAATGATTAATAAATTCTCTCATATATGGGAAAATCTCGTTATTATAGGTTGTTGTTGCAAGAACAAGTTTGCTATATCTAAATGCATCCTCTACTGCTTCTGCCATATCGCAACGTGCCAAATCATTAACAACAACCTTAGGACAGCCATTGGCTTCAAGCTTTTTAGCAAGCTCTAAAACAGCCTTCTTTGTATTGCCATAAACAGAAGTATATGCAATAACAATTCCTTCCTCTTCCACCTGATAACTTGACCAAATGTCATAAAGATTTAGATAATAACCAAGGTTTTCATTTAATACGGGACCATGCAAAGGGCAGATAGTCTGAATATCAAGTCCTGCTACCTTTTTAAGAAGCGCTTGTACCTGCATACCATATTTTCCTACGATTCCAATATAGTAACGTCTCGCTTCGCAGGCCCAATCCTCTTCTACATCTAAAGCACCAAATTTTCCAAAGCCATCTGCAGAGAATAGCACCTTATCAAAACTATCATAAGTAACGATAACCTCAGGCCAATGTACCATAGGTGCTGTAACAAATGTAAGCTCGTGCTTACCCAAAGAAAGCTTGCTTCCTTCACCCACAACTACTTGCTTGTCCAAAAAATCATTGCCAAAGAAATTTTTCATCATAACAAATGCTTTTGCAGAAGAAACAATCTTCGCATTAGGATATGCATTTACAAAATTTACAATATTAGCCGAATGATCCGGCTCCATATGTTGAACAACAAGGTAATCAGGCTCTCTGTCGCCTAATACATTTTTTATATTATCAAGCCATTCCTTAGTAAAATTAACATCTACTGAATCCATAATTGCAATCTTTTCATCAATTATTGCATATGAATTGTATGCCATACCATTAGGCACAATGTATTGCCCTTCAAATAAATCTATCTCATGATCATTAACACCTATATATTTAATATCGTCTGTAATTCTCATTATTATACCTCCATTTAAACAATCTATAAAAAATATAGCATATTTTTGTTTAGAAGTAAACAAGCGATGCAGAAATATCCACATCGCTTGTTGCCATCTATAACCGAACTTTGATGGCTGCACCAGTTGGCACAAAGTTTTTAGCAACCAGTATGTATTTGTGATAATAATAAATCCTTTTATGAACCTTAAACAATAGTACAATAAAAAATAACACAAAAACCAAGAACCAAAACTTTCAACCTAAACAATAACTATTATTTACTAAAAAAGTTTTTTGGTTGCACGGAAAATTTTAGGGCTTATAGCCCTAAAATTTTATATTTCTACATCAAACTCAACAGTTTGATTGTATTTGTCAAGTTCCATCTGCATCTTTGCTATCTTAGCATCAATGCGCTCATATTCTGCTTTTACCAAATCCAAATCATAGTTGATATACATATACTCAACTACGGTCTTCTTGATTGAGTTGTAAGCATTATTAAGTCTAGTCTTTGGTTGACGTTTTCTCATATCATCCAAAACCATCTTTCTCTTATTAAGTTGTGCCATTCTTACAAGAATTGTGTCAACGCTCATAATTTCGTCATCCACTGTAATCTTGCTTGTAACATTTGCAAGATTAATTGCATGTTTAATTTTACAAATCTTCTCGTCAATCGCTTCAATCTTTGAAGCTACATCCATATAGTCATACTCAGGAATAACAGGTTCTTCTTCTAAAGTCGCAGTATATAAATACGACTGTGTTTCTTTCATTCTGTAGAAATCCTTGTCCTCAGTAAGCTTCTTTAACATTTTGTTTGCATATGCTGATGTCATCTTCATAATATTATTCCTTCTTTCTTAAATATTCACTGTCACTTGATTCTTCCTCATTATAACACTACTTTTAATAAATGTGAATAAACCTGTGGTTTGTTTTTATGCAATAGGAAATATCTTGAAAAAGAGAGTTACTATTGCACATCAAAGTGGACAAGTCTACTTTGTTTTTTTCTATCCACTTCACCTATAAAGTACTTGCTCCACTTTGGGCGCCGAGCGCGGTCGTGATAACGACATTTTCATCTCGCGCGAGTGCGCATCCCACGGAGTGTTTTTATACAATAGGAAATATCTTGAAAAAGATATTTCCTATTGTATAAAAAATACTCGTCATTACTGACGAGTATCATCTCTATTGTAACTCCAAAGAGTCTGCTTAACGCGTATAAGTTATCAACGGTTGGAAGGCATTTGCCCCATTCCCACTTGTATACTGCCTGTGGTCCTGTAAAGCCCATATATCCGGCTATCTCTTCAACCGTATAGCCCTTACTCATTCGTAGGGACTTGATGTTTTTACCAGTTTCTTTTAGATTCAATGTTGGAAATTCTGTACCTATCATAATACGCCTCCTTGTAATCTTTAGTTAACTGTAACAGACCTATTAAAACATATTTTATTAAAAAATGCAAGGAGTTTTCAAGAAGAAAAAGCGGCTATCAGTTAAACTGACAGCCACTTTTTTGGAGATCTATTTTATAAAACTCTTCTTCTCTTTTTTTCCACAACTGCTAATGCTGCAAGTACAATAATGCTTGTTACAGCTAAGCCTGTGTAAGCACCGATAGGAGCGTTATCACCTGTCTTAGGTGGTTCTGGAATTACTCCGCCGCCAATATTGCCGCTTCCGCTTCCCATAATTTCATCAGCATTTGCTAATGTTACCTTTACTCCATCAACTGTTAAGTTGATATTTGAGAATACTACGTCTGCATTACGTGATGCGTACATACCAACATATACGTAATCTGAATCAATACTTGTTAGCTTAAAGTCAAAGCCACCTGTAATTGTTTCTTCGTTACCAAATGTACAAGCATAACCATCTGAATTACTTACAATACTTAAGTCAATTACATCGCCAGCTTTAATAGGGTTAACGCATGTTCCACCCTGTGTCAATACGCCGTTCTTTCTTGCGAAGCAGTTCCATACCTTCTCCTTTGTAAGCTTTAATGGACCTGCAGCTACGTAATCACCCATTGTTGCGCTGATATATTTATCAATATGAATTTCATCTCTTGCCATAAGGCCAAATGACACCTGATCATTTGAAGCAAAGCTGTTAACTGTTACAGTTGCAGTAAGTGAGAAATTCTTATTTGCAGGCACCTTGAAGTAGTACATAGCAATACCGTCTGATTTACTTGCCATCTTACCCTTGTTATTAAGTACCTTAATTACCATATTTCCGTTTTCATCTGTTCCAAGTACAAAGTTATCTGTTGTTGGATCTACACCACCAACATCACCAAATACTGTACCCTTCCAGATATCTACATCACTCCATAATTCACTCTTACCTGCATTACCTTCATATTCTACTTCTTCATAATCAGGATTTACTACAAGTGTAGCTGCCTTTGTTGGAGCTGATGATGCCTTAATATGCTCAGCCATACCTTCTACACCAAGAGTTTTGATACCTTGTGTTATAAAGTATGCATTGTATGTTGCGCCCCAAATGTTAGTGTGAGTATTATCTACTGAACCTTCCTTAGATGAAGTCCATGCATGTAAGTATAATGACTCTGCTGCGCCTATTTCGTCATATAAAGCCTTTGTTAATGATGTTAAATCAATTACTGGGATATTTAAATCTGTACCTAAGTCCTTAATTGCCTTAGCGTAGTCTCCACCTTCATATGAACCAGATGTTGATGTAATATGAAGTTGGTTATTTGTCCATTCGCCAGTCTTATCTGTTCTTCTTACGATAGGTGTACAAAGAATTACTGTTGCACCCTTTTGTGTAGCAGGCTTAATATAATTCTCGTATAAAGAATTTGCAAATGAACCTGCTGTCTTGTAATCACCATTTGGATTTGTATAACGGTCAGTTTCTGCCTTTTCATCGTTGTGACCAAAGCCTACAAGAAGGAAGTCACCTGACTTAATACCATCCATTAATGTTTTATAATTATTTTCTTTTGTAAAGCTTAATGAGCTTCTTCCAGATAAAGCAAGATTATTTACTACTAATGTTTCATCAAAATACTTATGAAGCTGTGTACCCCAACCATATCTTGGATAGTAATATTTATCATCAAATTCGCAAACTGTTGAGTCACCAACAACCCAAACTGTGTGCTTTTCCTCTGCTGTTCCAGCTAATACGTCATGCTTTTCACCAATTGCATTGATTAATTCCTGACCATATGCTGTCCAATATTCAGCCTTTACTGTATATTCACCAGCTGAATCCTGAGTATATGCTGTAAGCTGATTGCTTCCGTTAACGAAGAATGTCTGCTTGCCCTTGTTATCATAACCTGCAACCTGTGCTGGCATATCAACAACCTTTGAAATGTTAATACCCATCTCTTGGATTTCGCCTGCTATTAATGCTGCACTAATGAATCCACCAAGCTTGCTACTGTGTGTCTTTTCACCTGATGCCATAAGCTGGTTTGCTAATGGTGAAACCTTGTTTGCAGCTGCTGTATCTGCAGCATATGCTTTTTCATATAAATCCTTTGTTAATTTAAATGCATCAATTAATAATACATTTTGCTCATCTGCAAGCTGCTTAACTGCAGTTACATAAGCATCATTTGTTGTTACTTGTGTATTTGTTGTTGTATCTGTTGAATCATGATGAGTTGTAATCTTACCTTCTGCATCAAAATACATTCTTGATACTGGTGTAATTAATACAGGAATAGCGCCTGCTTCCTTAGCTACATTAATGTATTGTTGTAAATACCATTTAAATGTACCGCCACAATCATATGAGTAGAATGTGTCGCCGTATTTGCTTGTAAGTGATGAAGGTGTAGCCACCTTTGTACCTGCTGTTACAGGATATACACCATTTGCATCAGGTGTACCAAGTGGTACATATCTGTCTTCAATGTATCCTGTACCATTTGAGCAGTCGTTATGACCAAATTGGATGAATAAATAATCGCCTGCTTGAATGTTTGCTGCAATCTTATCTAATGAGCCTTCATTGATAAAGTTACGTGTACTTCTACCACCATTTGCATAGTTTTGAATCTTAACTACTGATTCATCAAAGAATCCTTGTAAGAATTCGCCCCATGAACCTTCTGACTGAGCAATACCGTTCATGTGCATACCATTTGCTGAGTAATCCTTAACTGTTGAATCACCTGCAAGGAAAATATTAATTCCATCGCCTAATGTAATATCTGCTGAAGAATTTGAAGGATCTTCATAGCCATCCTTAACTGCAACTTCAACTGTGTATGATGCAGATGAACCTGCATTACCGCTGAATGTTTCTGGAATTACTACTACCTTAATCTTCTTACCAATATCATCTGTTGTAATCTTATATGTGTTATCCAACACTGCTGTTGAACTCTTTACTAACTTTTCAGTTGTTCCATCTACTGAATACCAACGGATAACTGATGCATCATTTGAATCATTTGCTGTACCAAGTGAATAGCCAACTGTTAATGTATGACCTGGGTATGGTGTGTTAATATCACCATTATCAACAACGTATGGTACTGTTGCAAAACTTACTGTTGCTGATTCTTGTACAAATGCCTTTGGTGTTGTTGTACCAAGGTATGAGCTAAGTTGAATCTGTGATGCAACTATCGAATCAATAACACCTGTTACACGTGATGTTGTAGCAACTGCGCTACCATCTTTTACATATACTGAGTTGAATTCTCTAAAGTTTGCATTTTCAGGCTTAGCACCACTCATTGATGTCCAACCTGCGTCTACAATGTATTCACCCATAAACTTAGTATTAAGGAATGTTACCATAGCATTTGCACCCCATGGTCTTCCAAAATAACCCTTTTCTACTGTTAAATCTTCATTTGCTGTAACTACACAGTTTCTGAATAAATAACCATTTTCAAGTCCGTCTACTGGCTTGTGAGCTGTAATGTAGCCACCTACTGCACCTGTGCTGTAACCTGCAAATTCAAGTACACAACCATCAAATACTGCATTGTTGCTACCAAAGATATAGTCTGTATTACCTACGATTACACAGTTCTTGTAATAACCATATGTATTAGCATTACCTGTAAATAATGTATCCTGGCTTCCAAGGAATGTACAATTTGTAAACTCTGCATTGTCAGCATATACTGCAATAGCAGTTGCACGCTCTGTTGCAGCCTTAGATGTAACATCCGCACCATATTTTCTTTCAAATGTAATTGATTCTAAGCCTGATACTTCAACGCCATCTAAGATTTCTTCATCTGTGATGTATCTGTTAAATGAAGCTTCAAATGTAATTCCGTCTGCTCTAAATGCAGTAGCAGAAGCCTTTACATATGTTGAACAACCCCATTTTTCAACTGTCTTCTTTTCAAACTTATCATATGCATTTTCTGGGTTATAGAAACCTGTTGAATCTGCACTGTAATATTTATAACCGATTCCGTAGTACCATGTTAAAAGTACTTCTTCATCTGAATCATTTACTAATGTTACATATGGAGCTGAAACTGTAATCTGCTCACGATATGTACCAGGTGCAATATGCACTGTAATTCTTTGAGCCTCTGAAGTTGGGTTCATAGCAACGCAAGCTGCCATAGCTGCGCTAACTGTATCATAATTTAAATCGCCCCTATCTTCATAACCTACATAGATGTCTGAAGCCCATGTAAGAGTTCCAGGAGCTGCTGTTGAAACAAACATTAAATCCTTTGTTACTGCTGCATCCTTAACTACTATATGTGTATTTGTCTTGTAACCATCTACAGTTGCACTAACCGCATAAGCACCATTTCTTAAAGAAACTGAATATCCGTCCGCTGTTGCTGTTCCTGTATATACATAGCCATCTTCTACATTTGTAAATTTGATAGCTGAAACTGTTGCTGTTGAAGGTAAATCTAAATATCCACCCTTAACTTCATATTTTGCCTTTAATGCTACTACGATATCTTCTGTAACAGCATCTGTATTGTTAACCGAACCACCTGCTGTGATTTCATAATCATTTACACCAGAAAGTACTGCTGTATATTGAATGTCTGGTTCTAATGTAGCGCTAAATGCACCACCTGTTATTGATAATACTACATCTTCAGCTAATGAATCCTCTGGAGCCATCATTGTTATCTTAAGATTAGAAATATCATAATCTGTTGCAAAACCTGTAATATTACCTGAATATTCAAATGTTGTCTTTGGTTCAACCTTAAATGTTACATTATTAACACCTGTAAGTACGTTAGCAAGTGTTGTTGATACCTTCTTTGTATCATTTGTAAAACCAAATCCCATTGCTCCTGTAAGTGAAGCTGTATATTCATCTCCTGCTGCTAATACAGCTGAGAAACTATTTCCGCTTAATGTTGCTGTTGTTTCCTGACCTGTTACGTTGTTTTTAAATTTAACGCCATAGCCCGAGATTCCTGTTCCTGCAAGGTCAATGTTACCGCTAACCTCTACTCCAGGAATTCTTACTACTCTGTGATAGATAGGCTTGCCTACGTCACCACTTGTCCACAACTTATATGAACCGCTATACTCTGCGATAACTTCGAATTTACCACATTCATTTGTATATGCATTTGCAACTTGTTGTGTACCATCTGTTCCCATATATGTTACATAGAATGTTCCTTCTACGGCATTGCTTGAGCCCATATACACTACAAGTCTATCCCCTGCAACTACATTGTCTACAGTGATATATCTTCTATTATCACCGCCTGTACCATTGCAATAGAACATACCATTAGATTTGTAACCATCTGCATACTCTTTAACAGTAAGACCGCTTGCTGTTGCGTATCCATTTGATGTTGGAGCATAAAGTCTGTCGTTTGCATTGTGTGTTATGGTAAGATCTCCAAATGAAGTTGTACCTGCCTTGAACTTACCATCAGAAGCTACGTTAGCGCATGCTTCCCATAAATCAGTCGTTACATTGTTGTTGTAAAGTGTTGTATCACTTTCAGCAACACATCCAAAATCCCACACGTCTATCTTTCTTCCCTCACTTGCAAATGCACTTACATTACCAAGTAATGTTGTTGCAATTATTGCAAAGCACAAAAAAAGACTAAGACACTGTTTGATTTTCTTGCTTTTTTTACTCATAAAGCATTCCTCCATAATTCTTTTTGATGATTTTCCTTCACCATAATGAAATTATAAAGTCTCACACAATGTCATAGTCAACTCTTTTTTGTGTTTTTGTACAATTAACACTATACTTGTTTGTATTTTTTGTGCATTTTTCACAATCACTCAATCGGAACACTAAGTAAAAGGTACTGCATTTCCTGCCCATTTTCAATTGCACTGGTTATAATAATCGCAATTATGTCTCCTGCAATTTTGAAATTGTGTTCCTCCATATACCTTAAATGTTTTCCAAGTAACCTTTCTTTTATCATTTCATCTGACATTGTGTCAATGTCTTTTTGAGAAATTGGTAAGGTCACCATTCCCATTAAAGAAAGTCTTGAAGCGTATCTTTCTGTATACTCATTTTCTTCCATGCCATAAGGTTCAATATGCATTTCTTTAATCGCCCAGCCCATATCCATAGAAAAATGTCCTTTATCAATGTTTTCCTTTCGGATAACATATACTCTTTGTACTTCTGGCGATTTATAAAGAAATTCCTGAGCCATCTTTAAACGCTTATTCTCAGTAAGAATCTTATTTTCCTTTTTGTATAATACCATCAGAAAGGCTACGTTTTTGCTTATATTTAATTCTTCATAGGTTTTAACCTTTTTCATAAGCAAAAGATCATCCTTAATACGATGTCGCACATTAGTCATATAGGCGATTTTTTCATCCATTTCTTTGAGCTTTTTATCATAACATTCCATCATCTGTTCAATGTCATAATTCATCATTTCTTCAAGCTCTTCATGGGTAAAGCCGTGTTTTCTCATAAGCTTTGCATTAATTATTCCAAACACGCCTTCATCATCGTAGTAACGATAACCACTGCTTTCATCTCTTACCGATTGAATATAGCCTTTTTCCTCATATCTACGAACCGTATTAGTTGATATGTCTAAAATTTTTGCCAAATCACTTATCTTATACTTCATATGCGACTCCTTCCTTTTGATTATTTTACAAATACTTTCTAAGTGTATCCTCTAAAGCCTCTGGTTTTACAGGTTTTGAAAGATACGCATCAAATCCGTCCTGCATATATTGCTCCTTTGCACCTGCTATCGCATTTGCAGTAAGAACTACTATTGGAGTATTTACATTAGGATTATCCTTATCATTTCTTATCATGTGCAAAGTTTGAACTCCATCCGGTTCAGGCATCATATGGTCCATAAAAATTATATCATATTTTTTAGTCTTCGTCATTTCAAAGCTTTGCATTCCTCCGTCCGCCAAGTCAAGCTTTGCGTTTGTACGTTTTAACAAAGCTGCAATAACCTTAAGATTAATCTTTGTGTCATCAACCACCAAAATATTTGCATTTGGTATATCTAATACTTCATGCTCTGTCTTTTCAATAGTTTTTCTTTTTTGTGACAGACTGCCAATCGGAGTATCATCTACAATTTGTTGTATAAGCGTTACGGAAAAACAACTACCCTTTCCATATTCACTTTCAACATCTATGCTGCCATTCATAAGATTAACTAAAAGCTTGGTTATATTAAGGCCAAGGCCTGTTCCTTCAATATATCTGTTCTTTTCTAACTCAAGACGTTTAAAGCTGGCAAATATATTTTCCATATCTTCTTTTTTGATGCCAATTCCCGTATCAGCTATCTTTAAAATCAGCTTAAAGTCATTATCTTCTCTTACACCTGTTGCTGTAAATGTAACCGAACCTTCCTTAGTGTACTTTGCAGCATTTGATAAAAGATTATTCAAAATCTGTCTTATTCGAATCTCATCGCCCTTTAATACAGAAGGCATAGTTTCGTCTATCTCAAGATTAAGTGCCAAATTCTTTTTATTTGTGCGCATTTCAATGCTTAGTATTACGTCTTTTAACATATTGGCAAGATTATAATCATTTTCAACAATCTGAAGCTTACCTGCCTCAATTTTTGAAAAATCAAGTATATCATTGATGATGCCAAGAAGCATTGTACTTGCACTTTTTATGTTATTTGCATATTCTTCAATCTCATCATTTTCATTTTCGCGAAGAATCATTTCGTTCATACCCACTATTGTATTAATAGGTGTACGAATTTCATGTGACATATTTGCAAGAAATTTTGCTTTTGATTCACTCGTTGCAATAGCATATTGTTTTTCTTTTTCAATTTTTATTAAACCACGTATAGATTTAAGTGCAGACATAAACACAAGCACTACAAGGCCTATGCATAATGCAATTCCATTATATCTTGCAGAAACAACATATGCCATTCCAATTTCAATCACTCCGGCTATAGTAAGCACAGCAAAACCCACTGCAACTTCTTGATATTCCTTTGCGTAGCCTTTTATAACATCTAATACCAAGGTAATAGCAATTTCCACAAAAAGTACGCCTAAGATAACATGTGAAGAACCCATACTTTCAAAGAAATCCTTAATTCCTAATACCTGTAACAAAACAACGCTTATAAAGTTAATTGCAGTAGCAATTCCTATACACATATAACCCGTCTGATATCTCTTCTTTTGAACAGCATTCATATATGCCAAAAATGGGTATGGCAAAATAGCAATAAGTAAAAAGCCCATAAGCATCGCAATCGTACTATTTGGCAGGAAGAACTGACGTATCTTTGATTCTACCAAAAGCCATGCTGCTGCTATTATAATACCACAACCAAGATATCCAAGCTCTGAATTTTTCTTATAAAAAATATATACTGCCAGATTAGCTAATACAACAGCCACACCAAATATCAATATTAACGCTACTATAATTGCAGATGGTGCATATAAATCACAAAAATACTGTACTATTTCTGAACGATTACCAATGTACATATCACTCACATAACCTGCATATGAGGAATCTGACTTAAATTCAATACGCATCGTTTGGTTTGAATCTTCTGTATTTATTGGAATAAACACATATGTCATTGTACTTGTCTTTCCAAATGGTTGCGTATCAAGCGTTGAATACTCCTTACGTAGTTCATCTCCTACATACACCTTAATTTCCTGCTGCATACTACGCATACAAATAGATGTATCATTATCTATATTGCCAAGAGTAGTTTCAATAACCACCCATTCTCCATGTTTAGCATCACATTGTCCTGGCAATTTAACTACTTTTTTTGAACCATCTGATAGTATCTGCGTCCATTGCGATTCATATAACTCGCAATCTGAATGTCTTAAGTCATTTTCCTTAGGTGCAAATATCTCACCTAAAATCAAAAACAGAAATGAACCAAGCATCAATACTGCTAATACTATATTTATAATTTTCATAGCTTTTGTCTTATTCATCGCTGCCTCCATACTTCTTCACAAAATCGCTTATTGGCATTGGCTTTGCATAGAAATAACCCTGTATCAAGTCACATTCCTGTTCAACAAGGAAATCCACCTGTTCTCTACTTTCAATACCTTCTGCAACGATTTTCATATTAAGCTTCTTTGCAAGGTCAATAACTTCCGAAACTATGAGCATACCTCTTTCTTGCTCACTCGCACCTCTAAAGAAATCCGCATCAATCTTTAACACATCAATCTTTAATTCCTTAAGCGAGTTAAGCGATGAATAGCCTGCTCCAAAATCATCCATAGATACAATAAATCCTACATTCCTAAGCTTGTTTACTGTATTAAGAAGAACCTTTTTATCATCAAAAAATGCACTTTCTGTAAGTTCCAATTCAATTACGTTATGTGGTACATTGTATTTATCAACAATAGCACAAATATGCTCTGCCAAATCCTCTCTTGTAAAATGCGCTCTTGACACATTTACGGAAATTGGCACCACTTCTTTACCTTCACTAATCCATTGCGCCTGTTGAGCCGCAATTTCTTCAAGCATATAGTCATCTAACTTTAGTATAAAGCCATTTTGTTCGAATATCGGTATGAATCTGTTAGGTGGAATAAAGCCTTCACTCGGATGAATCCAACGTACCAAAGCTTCTGCACCTGCAAGCTTTTCTCCTCTTGCACTAATCTTTGGTTGAAGATATACTTTAAATTCCTTGTTTTGTAAGGCTTTATCCATATCGTCCTCAACCTTACGTTCCCACATTTTTCTCTTATTCATCTCAACATCAAAAAATGCTATCTGATTATCAGCTTCTTCTGAGAGCATCTCACATGCAATTAAAGCATTGTTATATAGCTGCTCTATATCTTTTTCACCGACTTCCACCTGGTATACGCCTACACCAAAATACAATTTCATATTAGGCAAAACTGCATCCAGTTCTTTTTCGATTTCACTGATTCTGTTTAAAAGCTGCTGTTTATCTGTGTATTTAAGTAAAATTGCAAATTGTGCATTTTCGTGATGTGCCATAACTTCCTTCGTACCCAGTTTCTTTTTAAGCACATTATAGAAGCTTTCAATCAATTCTTCGCCTCTTCTTACACCAAGGCAGGTACAGAAGCTTCTATATTTTCGCATTTGCAAATGCAATACTGCATAATTAAATTTGCCTTTGCGGTTTTTCTTAAGCAATGATGTTCCTTTTTTTACAAAATGTAACCAATTATTGCCACCCGTTACCACATCAGTATAAATCAGTCTTGTCATCTTTCTCATATTTACAAAAACACTAATAACAGAAACAAGATAATATATTGCGAATATTAGCATCAATACAATTATGAGTCCACCAATCATTATTGGCATTATAATTTCGTAACCATACAAATTCACATCATTAAATACCAACACCTGTATATCGCCCACTGGTACTAAAAACCATTGATTCAAATGCATAATAACATTTGCATCATTTTCCGAGAAAATATTGTTTTCACTTAAATTATTAATTTTTATTGAGTTTAAAATATTATCATCTATAACAAGCTCGTTATTATCAATTTTGAAAATCTGATTTTCACCTTCAACAATAATCAGTTTTAGATGCAATACTTCTTCACCATATGTAACATCAAAATCAACTAAATTATCTAATGTTGGGTACTCACCACCGCTTATCCATATTGGATTGCCTTCTTTATCTACAAGTGCAACTGCACCTATCTCATCTGAAATTTTAATATAAGCCTCTACATTTTCATTAATATCCTTAGCATTGCTATCATTGTAATCCTCATACAGACTTGCAATCTTTTCTGTACGAGCAAGGCTTTGATTAACTTTTCGTTGCATTATATCAACAATAGATGCGCCCATAATAATTATTGAGAGCAAGCACATTATTGATAACAGCACAAATAAACCTATTACCGAAGGCCATATTCTTTTTCTCTTAAGTTTTTTAATTCTTTTATCTTTAGCATTATGCATATGCCTCTCTCCTAAGAGTAATTATTATATCTATTATAACATATTATTTCATAAAGCAAAAGAGTGTTATATTTCAAACAATATAACACTCTTTCTTTTATGTTATTCAATCGTAAAAAAGCTCATACTGCTTTCTAACTCCTTTGATAACTCCATCAAATCCTTTGCACGCTGTGCTAATATCGCCAAACCTGCATTGAGTTCTTCCATTGATGCATTTGTCTCTTGCGCACTTGCAACATTTTCCTCTGAGATTGCTGATAAATTCTCTATTACAGCCATAATCTCTGATCTGGCATTATCGCATGCTCCAGCCTGGTATTCAATAGCTTCTGCTTCTTTTCTTGTAGAAGCAACACCCTCTGTCACCATATTAAACTTTGCCTTTGTTTCATCAAGCTTTTCTTTTTGCTCTTTTACAATGCCATCCACTTCATCCATTACTCTAACAGTTTCTTCCGAATCCTTTAACAAATTATCAATTATTTCAGAAATCTGATTAGCTGATGTATTAGATTCTTCTGCTAATTTTTGAATTTCGGATGCAACTACCGCAAAGCCTCTGCCATGTTCACCGGCTCTTGCCGCTTCTATACTCGCATTTAATGATAGGAGATTAGTTTCTGTTGCAATCGCTGTAATCATTTCAATTGCCTTTCTAATCGCCTGTACTGATTCATTTGTAGTATGTACCTGTTTACCAATCTTGTCTATAGCATCTGTTGTCTTGTCATTAGAAGCACTTAGTTCTCCTATAATTATAGCTGATTCATCGCTAGCCTCCTGCATTTCCTTAGAAGCCTTTCCTAAATTATCGACACTTGAAACAATATCAGTAATCATATCGCCAATTCTAACAACATTTGCTGAGGCTGTTTCTGTCTCCTCCGCCTGATTCATAGCGCCTCTACTTACTTCTTCAACTGCATTGCTTATTTCATCAGTTGTAGCACTTGATTGATTTGACATCTCGCCTAATTCAATACCTGACTGATAAAGTGTATTTGAAGATTTCTTAACCTCTTTAATAATCTGTGTAAGCTTAGTAACAAGTGTTTCTAATTCATTGCTCATGTCGCCAATTTCATCATTACGCTTCTTAGCCTTTTCGTTTACTGTAACCTTTAAATCGCCCTTGCCAATCTGACCAATAACATTCTTTGCATCAACAATAGCTTTGCTTAAGCCCAATGCAAAAATAACACCTATTACAAGTACTATTACAAGCATAGCAACCGAAATACCAACTATCGCTAAAACCTTAGAAAGTATGTATTCATCAACATCTGCACTTGGTGTTCCTGCAAATACCATACCAATAACCTTGCCGTCTTGCTTAATTGGCACATAGTATGCATAGTATTTTTCATCATTAATAACAACATCTACATCTGAATATTCTTCTCCATCCTCTAAAACAGTCTCTATTGCTTGCTTTCCAGCTTTAGTACCGACCAATCTGTCACCTGTTTTATGATCTTTTAAAGATGTCGTAATACGTGTATCACCATAAAAAATGGTATATTCATATTCTGCATCATCCTTTAATCTGTCAACTATCTCGTAGTGTCCATTTATTTCTAAATTACCCTTTTTAACAACACCCGAAGCATCCATTGTCCAGTTACCATTATCTACCTCGTCATATATATGCTGCAACGACACCGCTGCCCCTCTTAATCCGTGTAACGCCTCTTCTTGCATACCTGCTCTTATGTTAGTTGCGGCAAAATATGTTAAAATTATGCCCAACGCAATAACAGGAAGTAAGATCATTAATAGTAGCTTTACTCTAATTGAAATTGTTAAATTTTTCTTCATATCACGTCACTCCTTCATATCAATTAGTATGTTAATATTATATCATAGTTCACACTTTTTTCAAGGGTTTATGTCGTTTTATATTAGTTATTATCCGTTATCAATCGCTTTCCCAGCAAGGATTTCTTTATAATCTTCTAAATTCTTTCTAAGCAATGTAGGTGTGTCCAGTTCATATGGACATTTGTTCTTACACTGCCCACAATTTAAGCATTTTTCAATAAGCTTCATCTTCTCTTGCATTTGTGGTGTAAGCTGAAGATTCGATGGTGAACGACGAATTAGTAAGCTCATTCTGGCACAGTTATTAATCTCTATTCCAACAGGGCATGGCATACAATAACCACAACCTCTGCAAAATTCGCCTAAAAGTTCTTTTCTGTCCTTCTCAATAACAGCTTTAATCTCATCAGTCATAGCCGGTGGATTATCTATGTATGATAAAAACTCGTCAAGCTCTGATTCACGCTGCACACCCCAGATTGGAAGAACATGGTCAAATTGTGCAAGGTACGCATATGCCGCCGCCGAATTAGTTATTAGACCACCTGACAACGCCTTCATAGCAATAAAGCCCATTCCTGCTTCCTTACATTTATTAACAAGTTCAATGTCCTGCTTTGTCGCAAGATAACAAAACGGAAACTGCAAGGTCTCATAAAGCCCACTATCTACGGCCTCATTTGCCACATTAAGGCGATGATTAGTAATCCCTATGTGTCTAATCAAGCCTTTTTCTTTCGCCTCTATCATAGCCTCATAAAGTCCGGTGCCATCACCTGGTTTTGGACAAAACGGTGGATTATGAAACTGATAAATATCAATGTAATCCGTCTGCAAATTAGTAAGCGATGTATTCAAGTCCTTCCAAAAATCCTCTACATTTTGCGCGCCTGTCTTAGTTGCTATATACACCTTTTTACGCATTCCTGCAAATGCTTCGCCTACTTTTTCTTCACTGTCAGTATAAAACCTTGCCGTATCAAAAAATGTAACACCATGCTCATAAGCTTTTTTAAGCAGCCCTACTGCTGCCTCTTTTGAAATTCTCTGAATAGGCAAAGCTCCAAAAGAATTCTTTTCAACTGTTATTCCTGTAGTTCCTAATGTAACTTTAACCATATTGTCCTCCTTTAAGGATTATTTTTCAACTCGTCAAACATAGCCTTTACGCTTGGAGCATTCTTTGTCAGCTTCTTTATAGTTAACTCTTCCGCTTTATTATTAGCCAATCTAAGATTATTTTCCGAAGACAATAATGCTGTTTTTATTTTAGTCAAATGATCTATCGATTTATCAATTTCTTCGATTGCCATATTAAATTTTTCACTTGCCAATCTGTAATTACGTGCAAAACCTTCTTTAAACGCATTCATATTATCTTCAAAATTCATAATATCCACTTGCTGATTCTTCACAATCTGAAGCTCTCTTTGATATTGCAATGAATTAAGTGCTGCATTTCTTAACAAGGTAATCATAGGGATAAAGAACTGTGGTCTTATTACATACATTTTTTCATACTTATACGAAACATCAACAATGCCGCTGTTATAATATTCATTATCGCCTTCCAAAAGCGAAACTAAAATCGCATATTCGCAGCCCTTCTCACGTCTATCTTTATCTAATTCTTTAAAAAAGTCTTCGTTTTTATGTTTTGTCGCTGTGGTATCCATCTCATTTTTCATTTCAAACATAATCGAGATAAATTCATTGCCATCCTCTGAAGATTCTCTAAAAATGAAATCTCCCTTACTACCACTCTTAGCATCATTATCTTTCTCAAAATATGCATTAGGGAAAGCAGTCATACGTATCATATTAAATTGATTTAAACAATGTTGCTCTAAGCTTTCTCCAATCATTTTTGTAGATAAACGCGATTTAAAATCTTTGTAATATTCTATCTGCTCATCCTTTGCCTTTAGCTGACTCATTAACTCTGTGATTTTTTGCGACTTGTCTATTATATCCTGATTCTTCTTTTCAATTGCTTCACTAACCGCCAATTTCTTTACATTTTCACTATTAGAAATTTGTAATTTTAGCCTTTCAATTGCAGTCTCCTTCTCCTTTAATTCGCCATTCAACTTATTAAGCTCTTCCATATACTTTTTATCCTGCTGCATGCAGGCAATTTTTATCTCATTTTCACGACGTTCTTCCATATCTTTTTTGCGATTTTCAAGTTCTTGTTCAAACTCCTTATTACGCACTTGCTTTACAATTTGAGCATAATCGCTTTCATTAACCTGAAAAACCTCACCACAATTTGGACATTTTATTTCTTGCATAGGTATACCTCCATTGGTTTTATCTTTTTCTATTATAGCATATATTTTATTTATTTCTTGTTCACACCCTAACTCTATTATTTTTATAAACCGTTTTTAGTCCATTGTTTTCAGTAAACACATAACAATAACCACGATAGATCAAAATCACGCTATCTCCGTATTCTTGCTCTTTTTCTTCAATAATACCTCTTTCTGATTTCATTAGTTGCTGTTTGCTTTTACCGAATTGATACGCTTCAAAAGCCAATGCTTTCATTTTATCGAATTCATCAATTCCCATTCTTTCCTGAATTCGATATCTTGCGTGATTGGTTAAGTAAATCGGATTTTTCCGGATATCCAAAAATCCTTCTTCACTATATAAACCTGTTTTATAACATTTCACATTATAAAAACGATTATATTTACCCTGTCTGTTTCTACCGGACTCATTGTAACCTTGCCTATTATAACCTTCACTATCATATTCCAAAACAACTTGTTGCTTCGGCTTTTTAGAAGAAGGTTCGTCATCTTTCCTTAAGCATAAGATGAAATAAAATAATAATATAGCAACAATTATAAACGAAATTACAAATAAAAACTCCACTGCAGTCACCTCTTAAATATAACATTTTCAATAGCTATAACTATTTACAATACAGTTCTATTTCAAGCTCATCTTTTATAACAGTTTTGCTAGTACCCATTTTTAACAATTCAATTTCTGTAATCTTTATATACGAAATATCATTTATATCACTAATCCCATAAAACTGTATTTCGGCTAAATCACCATAAAGTCTATTAGTTCCACCTATAGTATTAGAATTTTTATTATATTTCAAATATTTACCAAAAACATCGTATTCCATCACTTTACCAGATGTTGTCATCACAATATATTTGGCTTCTTGTGTAATAAGTATGCCATAAGTATCATTTGTCATATTTATTCTTGCCTTAAAAGAAACTGCATCATCAGTCAAAGGAACTAATGAAACATTAGAAATCTCAACATAAGAATTCAAATCATCTATGTACTTGTTATCAATCTCGTCTATATGTAAAAACTTTTGTTCAAATTCAGCCAACTTTTTATTATTAATTTGAACAATACAAATTGTAACAACTAAAGTTATAATAGCACATACAATTGCTAATATAACATTAATAACAATCCCTGTATCTTTTGATGCTTTTGCTCTTTCTTTTTGTTCTATCCAATATTGCTTTTCTTTCTCAACTTCCAATTTTTTATTTTCAAGCCCTGCGATAACAGGTTGCACCCACGACAAAAAATCCGCTTCAACACCATGTATAATCACACTCTCTTGCATTTGCGAATATGCCGTTAGCTTTACAAAAATTTTATCTATATCTTCTAACGAAAATATATTAGCTGTATTCGAAAATCTATATCCTAGTATTCTTTTAATATCCCTCAATGCACAAACATCAATTTCCTTATTACAATTTGTGACTCTTATATCGCATTCTGAATTAGTAAAAACAATACACGAATATATTGGGGTATTAGAAAACATTCCCCTCAAAGCTTCTATGTGATATTTGTTTTGTTCAATTGGATTTCTAAATGTATTATTTTTGGTTGTTCGAAAATATTGAGTCCATACAGCCCCTGTATCATCTCCATAAATAGTTCCCTTGTAATGCTTTATTTCAAAAACATACAATCCTGTTTCATGAATTAATAACAAATCAATTTCAGTAGTATTTGAATCACTAACTGGAATATTCAAATTCATCAGAATCTTTCCACATCCCAAAAGCGATTTATATAGTTCACAAAAAAGTAGGTACTCTCCATAATAACCCTTGCCACGTTCATCCCATATCTGTTTTTGTTCCTCTATATCAATACTAGTCAATTGCCTATACGTATTCTTTATATCCATTTTATACACATACTCTCTTAAAATAATTACTTTAAAGTCATTATACCTCAAAAACATATTCAGTCAAGTTTTAAGCCTTTATATAAGTTTTAATGCCATTATATATTTAAATTACTATACAAAACTCCCCAACGTAAATTTCTTCACGCCGGGGGCATTATTTTAATCTATGTTATTTTATAAAATATTCTTTATCTCATATATCCTGATACTATTTTTCATATTAAATCCTTTCATCAAAAAAGGCAGAAACCCAATAGTCTCTACCTTCTATTAACTCGCTCACTTTAGGGCTGTGCATCACCCACTAATAACTTGCTCATTTAGATATGCTTTTTACGGCTATTTTCCCTGCTGCAAAAACATCTCGAATATTCTTCCAGTCTCCAATCTCTTTCACTATTTCATCAACATTTACTCCTGCTATGATAATATATTTCTTCACTAAAACAACTTCCTTTCAAGAACTTCTCGTTGTTTTACCTGAAGAAGGAAATCACCTAACATCTCATAGAAAGTTTTCTCATCTTCTGTTTTAGCATCTAATAATAGTTGTAGTGTATCTTGTGGACGAATTTTCTTAATCTCTTCATATACACTTCCATACTGTGTATTTTCTCTTACCACATTTTCTTGTATACCCACTAATTCCACAGACAAATCTAGTTTCATACTTCT
Organism: Lachnospira sp.; assembly: GCA_015057605.1. Taxonomy (GTDB): domain Bacteria; phylum Bacillota; class Clostridia; order Lachnospirales; family Lachnospiraceae; genus SIG291. Next base: position 48,994 of record SVDX01000007.1, read on the forward strand.
AGCATATCGTACAAGACTATCCATTGATGCTTCATTTTTCTTTAATTCAATTCTTGCAATATTGGCTCTTTTCATACCAGTAGCATCTGCAATATCCTTTTGTGTTAGTTTAAGTTGTTTACGATATGCAATTAATTGATCTACAATATCATCTGTAATACGTTTTGAATCTTTTTCAATTAATAAATCGCCATCTCCTGTGCTAATTACATAATCCACTTTATTCATGTACACACCTCTAAAAAGTATCTTTTATGATACAATTATTGCACATATGTCACCAAAATGCAACCAGTATAATTTTCTTTTCTAACATTTCACATTCTTATACTTTTTCCAAAAGAGCTTGCAAATTTTTCTACCTGTTCTAAAACATCAGACTGACTTTGCGTTTGTCTACTCAATCTTAATTATAGCGAATTCGCCACAATTAAAAAGAACATTTGTATCTGTAATGATATTCTTTCTTATACACTGTTTTCATGACAAAAATAATCCAACTAGAACCATTATGATTCTAGTCGGATTTAATATTTTACTTTCACTATTGACTATATTTTTTCTCCGAAAATTCTTTCTTCTTTAAATACTCGACTTTTCTATCCCTTATTCATCTTTACAAATTTACAAATATCTCTTTTTACCAGCACAACAAGATGTGTCTTTGGAAATAGATACAATATTTTTTTCATGCTTTCCACATACCATTCTGGCACTTCACACTCTAACAAAAGTTGCTCAATCGTTGCTGGCATACGATTATTTGAGTATTTGCCTTTACGAACATCCTCCATTATTTCGAATACCTGACCTGAAGGATTATCACAGCACTTGCCATTTAGCTTATCATACACGTAAGCATATACATCCTCTCTGTTAGATATCAACTGACTTAACGGTATTCCTTTATCATATAAAATCTCTCCATTATCCTTCCATGCACCTGTACTATGTATAAATCCATATAGTGAAATCAAATCATTAAAGCTAGGATTTTTGATATCAGCCAACACTTTTTCCAGATTCATATCACCATCATAACCAATAAATTTGTTATTTGCTACAGCATATTCAAAATATGCTTTTATTTGTTCTGGTGTGAACTTCACATCCAATAAATCTCGACTGCTAATTCGTTCCTCAACATTCTCTACAACCGTAAGTATCGACCAATCGCTTAGCGACTTAAAATATTCTTCGCCCTTCATAGTAATTACTTCTTCAGGATATTTTTTTACCATATCTTTTGAAAAAAGTACAAACTTTGTCATCAATAATTTATCATCTAACACACACATATCATCATCATAAATAACATTCACTTCTCGAATCACACCATAATCTTTAAAATATTCTTGCAAACATTTCTTCACATACACCGTAGCACCACTTGAAACATAAATCTCATTATAATTCCTAATAGGATACATATTAACCGCATCAATTCCAAACCCGTCCTTGTTATAATAGCTTCCGCAAGAACACTTTTTATCTGGCAAATCTAGTCCACACTTTTCATTGGAAACAAATTCTACACTTTTACAAGAAGGACAATAATAATGTGGTGACAGCGGATTAACATTGGTTCCACCTAAGAGCCATGCGATAAAAGATGCTCCCGTCTTTGCGCCTCTTACATCAAAATAAGCATCTTCCTCATAACATTTTTCTTGTAGTTTTCCTAAAAATCCCATCCACAAAAGTTCTTCTTGACCATCAAGCATCAATTCTTCTGTCTTGAAACGATTAGCAATTCTTATTGGCGGATTCTCGCCATACAACTCTTTCATTTTATTTTTCGCTATTTTTATAATTTTATATTTCATTGCAAATAAGTCCTTTCTCTCCTTATTGAAAGTAGCATATTCGCAAGTCAACAGCTCGTCCACGCTTACATCCAGTACCTCTGACAATTTTCTAATTGTATCAATTCGTGGCTTTGAAGCACCATTTTCCCATTTCGATACCGCTTTATCTGTAACACCGACGAGTGCACCCAATTGGTATTGAGATAGGCCTGCTCTCTCCCTTAATGCACTGATAAAATTTCCAAAACTATAGTCTCTCATAATCATCCTCCGTTACTTGCTAAGTTTATTTTACAACAGATTTATGATTTTGCAATTCATTGGTGTAGAAGGAAAGTAGAGGTTTGGGTAAAAGATAGATGTGTAAGTGTGTATTTTAATTATATCATTTTGAAAAAAATGATATAATTGGAATGAAAATGATAGGGTTAATAATATGTGATTAAAAGGGTAATTTTGTATTATTTTTACAAAAAACTCCCCAACGCAAATTTATTCACGTTGGGGAGTCCATTACTCTAATCTATTCTACTGTCATTGGAGTTACTTTGCTACTCCTTCGTTTATAGCAGCCTGAGTCGCTGTGGTACAGCGGTGAGCAATAGATATTCTTTTTCTTACTTCCAACAACTTTTCAAGTGTTACTTTGCAGTTTATATCACACCCTAATGATTCCCTATTCTTTCTTCTAATATTTTTTCAAATTCCTTTAATTTTCTTGAATGAATTGCTACTCCTAAATTATTAGGAATTTGGGTTATTGCTTTAGGCATTTTATTTGTTGGAACATCAATTATTTTTATATCTCCATCTACTGTATGTTGTGCAACAGCATAAATAATACCCACTAATCTAAGTCTATCTCCAAAAGCCACTCCACCATTAAACAATGAATAAGAGCCTTGATTAAAAATATATACTGGCGAACCACTAGAGCCACCATAAATTGCTGCATCAACCAAAAATCTTGGCTTATTCTCAAAATCCAATTGTAGCGATGTTGCCGTAATTCCCTTCCTAACAATCGGCATATTATTATATGAATCCCAAATCCCATCTGGATAACCTACAATTGTTACATCCTCTATTCTTGATAATGTATTACTAATCTCCATAGTATCAGGGATATCTTTCATTGACAATGTAGTATAATACAAATTCTTTTTCGATTTTTCAATTTCGCGATGGATGTATGCTATAGGAAGAATACACAAGTCAACCTCATTATCCGGATGCATAATCCATCTCTTTTCAAAATTATCAATAATCAAATCAACGTATTCTCCTTTTAAAGGGGTTCCTTCACTATCTTGAAGGGAAAAACGTAATTTTCCAGTAATCGCATTTTTTATTACATGCTTATTCGTAACAATTGTTGGAACACTAGTTTTAGTATTCTCATCATATAAAAAGCTAAAGAAAAAACCTGTTCCTGTTGACACTCCACCTGGTACATTAGTCTCGATTCGTATTGTTGATAACAAAACCCACTCTGCTATATTCATCAAATTCACGCTCCTTTTATTACTATATTATTTCACATAAAATTCTTTTTCATCCATTATACCACACCCAACTATTCTATATACGCAATTAATACACCAACCTGTGCATTTTTTCCTCATCTCCAAAAGAAGCATACTTTCTGTATCTTCCTTGCTCTATAGTTACATCTAAATCATACGTCATTTTCAAATTATATTCTGTAATAATATCTGTTGCCTTTCCAAACAATTGTCCTGAATCCGACATCATCAGAACCCTATCATTTAATTCCATTGCTTGTCCCGGATTATGTGTCGTGGTAATCACACAATATCCTCGTTCTGCAAGTCTTGTAATCTGGTTAAGCACAATCAATTGATTCTTAATATCTAAATTTGATGTAGGTTCATCAAACACAATAATTTTAGGATTTTGTATAATAGCTCTCGCTATCTTAACAATTTGCATCTCACCAGAAGAAAGTTCAAAGACATCTCTATTAAACAGATTCCCATGACCTAAATCTTCTAAAATACTATATGCCTTTTCATACTGACTTTTATTCGGTGACTGCAATGATGTCAACCTATTAGCAAATCCTGTTGCCAAAAAGTCCGCTACACGTAAATTCTGATAACATGGATTATTTGATGCTACAACCGCAATCAAAGAAGATAATTCGTTTACAGATAACTCTCTTACTTCTTTATTATCAACTGTAATACTACCTATGTAATTATGTAATTCAGCAGTTAAACAACGTATAAATGTAGTCTTTCCTATTCCATTTCTACCAAGAATAGCAAGCACACTACTTGAGCCAATCGAAAAAGATAAATCATTTAGTATTAATGGACTATCTTTTTTATATTTAAAGGATAAGTTTTTTACATTAATCATCTGTTTTTCTCCTCACTGTGCTTTGCGTTAATAAACCAACAAGTGATAAACAACGGAAGACCTAATAGTCCAGATATAATACTTACAGGAAGTTCCGCAGCTGATATCAATCTATTAATAATATCTACTACTAACAAAAATATGCTGCCCATTAAGAATGCTAACGGCATTGTATATCTATGATTTTGACCTACTAACAATCTAGATAATTGTGGAATAACTAATCCAACCCATCCAATAGAACCTGATATTGATACCGCAGATGCTACCAATACCGTAGCACACGCTAGATATATAACTCTATTTCTACCAATATTAAATCCCATACTCTTCGCTTCACTATCCATAAAACAAAAGTAATTTAATCCCCAACTTCTAGTAAAAAGTATTACTGTACAAATAGTAACTGGTATAGCTATATATGCTAATTGCTCCATTGTTATCGATGAAATATCACCCATTGTCCAAAATACGATTGCCTGAAGATGTATCTCCGGATTAGCCATATATTTAATCATAGCTAATACTGATGACATTGCACCACCAATCAATATTCCGGACAAAATAAGCGATAAAGTCTTATCCAATTTAATGCTGGATGATAATAAAAATATTAAGCATATATTTGCTACACCCAATATAAAAGCTAAAAATTGTATCTGCATAGTTGATAAGCCTAATACAATTCCTAATGCAGCACCTACACATGAACTAGTACTAACACCTAAAATATCCTGAGATACAAGCGTATTTCTAAAAACACCTTGATATGTAAGTCCAGCTATTGCTAATATTCCACCTATCACAACTGACGCTACAGTTCTTGGAATACGTATATTTATGATAATGGTTCGAATAATTTCTGCTTCCTTAGTTCCGTTATATCCTAGCATTGCTTTAATTGTTTCCATAAACGACATTCCATATTGTCCAATAAACAATGAAATGCATATTAATGTTACATTAGCAATTAACAAAGCTATAATCAATATTACAATTTTTCTTTTATCTTGAAACAGCTGTTCAGTTTGTGATTTCTTTTTCTCCATTTGGTGTTAATCCTCCAAGGATATACTCTGCTTGTTTCTCTGTTAATGTATATCCTGCAAATTCCTCATAAAAGCTAATTGTTTCCTCTATTAAGTCATATTCAAAATATTCAGGATAGATAACCGCACTTGTCCAAGTAATCATTAAGGCAATCTCTAACCCATAACGGTTCCATGCAGATATGCCCATAGGAACTATAAACACATTTTCATTTTCTACCGCATCATTATTAGACCATTCTGCTGTTGACATCAGTTCATCATACAATACATGCTGATATTTTCCACCAATAATAATATTCTGTGGGTTTACAGCTAGAATTGCCTCGCTATCAACCTTATTAGCTGGTGATTCTATCAATTCATCAGTTGCAAATATTGTGTACGACAAATTCGCACACGCTGAATTAGTTGAGCCCTTTCCTGCAGTTTTATATAATCCTTTATTTGAAACTCCATTTATATAATACATTGATTCTTTTTCAGGTAATTTTCCATCAAGAGTATCTGCAACTAACTTTATATTTCCTTCTAAATAATCAACATATTTTTCACACTTTGTTTTTGCGTCATCTCCTAATATGTCTCCTAACATATTTATAGCTACCTTCATATCTTCTATAGTCCAATATGAGAAAGTAACTGCTGTTACGCCTTTACTTCGCAAATCTCTTGCTTGTTCTGCTTCCTGAACAAGAACAATATCTGCATCTGCTTTCAAAAGAACTTCTGCACTAGCTTCTTGGTCAAATTTTTCTATATTTTCTATTTCAGGATACATTTCAACCATCCACTGTGATTCTATTGCATCAACATTAATACCAGTAAGATATTTTCCAAAGTCTAATCCTACCATCACTTGACAGCCATATGTAACCAAGTTAATTACAGTATCTACTTTTTCAGGAATTTCTACCTCATCTCCCGCACAATCAATTATCTTCTTTGTATTATCACTTTTTTTGACATTACCACATGCAGTTGCACTAAATAGTATAGTCATTATTAACATTATAGAAATTATTCTTTTCATAATATATCCTCCGTTGTATTCATAGGTGCTACCCAATCAAAAATCAAGTCTGGTTCTTCAAAAGGTAATGTAAAGAAATCTTCATTTAATTCTATTCCATCATGGATGTGTGCAATAATATTAACTAGCATTTCAATATCTTGCTTGGTATGATAGTGGGTACCTTCTCTAAAATACCAAAATAATGATTTCTCTGCATGTAAAAACTTAAATACTTCTTCTGCTGCTTTTGTAGTCATCCACGATCCTACAGGATTTGCCCATATATCTCCTGCTGCCTCTGAAACAAAAAGAATGCGCGGAGCGATTAAAGCCTTCTGATAATGTGTATCAAATGCCAATTTATCTTCATTATCTACATATTTTTCTAAATCTGGTCCAAACCAAAAGTTAGTTTCTGTCCATATATCTCGCAATGTTTCACTCGGCCACTCAGGTAAGGACATATAATCCCCTGTCATTTTTATACGATAGCATCCACCACCACCTAAACAAGCCTCATTTGGATTCACTATAGTTGCACGTTCATCTACAGTTCCTGCTAACATAGCAGCTTTACCACCTCTTGAGTGTCCAGTAAAAGCTATACACGATATATCTACCTGTGGTAATTTTAGCGTTTCTAATGCATCCACACATCTAGAATACCCCCAAGCCCATGCTCCAAGTGCTCCAAATGTATACTCAGGATATACATTATATAACGCTCCACTTTGTCTCTTCTCTGTTTGTATATCATGAGCCAACTCTGTTCTATCAAACAAAACCCATCCTACATCTAAGTTAATAGCCGTATTGATAAATTCCTCGTTCATATGATATCCAGCACACATATCACCATCTATAATCATTGGTCTATTTTTACCCTTAGGCATAATAATCTTTATAAGAAAGGAAACCTGTTGCTCTTTTGTACCAGCATGTATCTTATAACTACTATGATTCTTACCTTGGCATAATTGTTCAACTTCAAAAAAGTCCGGCTTAGGTGGCAATGTTCCATATTGTACTTCGATACAATCATGAAATATTTCTTTTTTACGTTGTTCCCAACTTTCTGTACTATTTACCACTTTCCCATCATTAAATAAAAATGGATTAGGTAATCTACCTAAGACACTATATTCTTTTATTTGCAATGTTTTTTCTCGCTCCATCTAGTTCTCTCCTTATTTGAAACACTTATATACTAAAGAATATATATTCTTAACCATATCCAAAATGCTTCGTTACAGATTCAACTTTTTATTTCTATTAAATCTTCTAATCTCATAATCTAAATTCTCCTATAAATACCTAACAAAATAGTTATGTTAACAACACAATTCATCAATACTATAATACTTGCAAAATAAACATATTTTATTATTATGCGTTTCCATCTTAAACGCCCCTGCAACCAAAATAAAACTTGTTCAAAAAACGAGTAATATATACTTTTTGCCACATTTTCTATCAAAATAACGGCTCAATCTCAACAGGATTTCCATCTTTATCCGTATAATTATTGATTATTTCTACAAGCATATCAAACTGGCACATATTATCCCTTACATTATTATTTACTCTAAGTTCATCTATTGCATCTGTAAGTGTCTTACCCCCTAGATTTCTCCCGATTATAGTATTAACGCCTTTTACCTGACTATGAAAAGGTTCTCTAGCTTTAAATCTATAAACTTTTTCCCTAATTTCAAATATTTTTGTATTTGGATCTGCATCAATAATAATAATTACCCACATAATTGCATTATATAACTGCTCAGCAATAGGATTCCATACTTCTCTAGGTCTTCTTCCCCCTGGTCCTCCTGGTCCACCTCCTGGTCCCACAACGCCTCCTTCTCCATGCAAAGGATTATACAATGGTAAACCTTCATGACCTATTAATTCTAAAAAATGCCTCGCCGCTCCCATACCACATTGGATAATTTCTTTCTCCCCACCTAATTTGGGGTACGCATGAAAAATATAATATTTATCATTAATGGTTTGTCCTGCATCACTATGCTTTGTTTGTCCTGTCAACAACTTAACATAAGCTACTGGTAGTACATTAAACTCTTCGACAATTTGCTCTCTTCTTTCTGGTGTTCTACAATCCATAATTTGCACCTCCTTTTATTAATTCATAGATTATTTGACTCTATCTAATAATTATTTTGTAATGTATGTATACATATCATTTGCATTACTCAAACACGATATCTTCATTAACCTTCTCATGAATATCTGTACGAACACCAATATCTATTCGATTAACTAGCCATCCGTTCAAATTGCAGTTTTTTATGAATTCATCAATTCGATTAATACCATACATCTCTTTCAACGTAACAACAACACCGAATCTAAGACCAACTCCATCTTTTGGATCCAATCTGTTATTAGTTTTTACTTCCATTCCCCAATTCTTATTTGTATATGATTTCTTTGGTTTGCTTTTATCTTTAGGTATCTCTGAGATATACTTTACGTTATCCCACTTTCTGAATCGTTCTCTTGCTTCACCTTCAAGGATATAACTTCCAGTATCGGTTTCACTTTGATTTTGTTTGTCTCCATTAATCTCGTTAAGTTTGCCATCATCCTTAATTCTGCCAAAATGCAAATTCAATTCTGTATTTGTATAGTCAACTCCCTGAGCTCTATCACATACAGGGAAATAACACATAGTAGCTCTCGCAAAATATGGATAATTGCCATCTTTAGTCGGAACCGGAAAATGGTAATTATAAGTATTCCACTTCTCACTTATATCCGTCACCACAAATTTAATTTCATCATCCTTTGTCTGAACAATATCCTCAATTCTAATCGGAACAACTCCATGACCATATAATGCAACTTCCTCTACCGTTGGAATTCCATTCCACCCCCTCGCAGCATCAATAATCATTGCCTTAGCCACTTCTCGATTCAATCCCAAAACATCAATTAGATACGATAATTTTCGTGCGATCCATGGAGCTGCATATGATGTTCCTGCAACATAAGCAGCTCCAGTTGGCTCGCATACTTGAATATACTGTTCTTCACTTCCACCATAATAGCTCACATCTGGCTTTGCAAAAAAAGATAATGCTAATCCTTTTCTTGAATATTTTGTTGATAATCCACTTTTTGTTACAGCATTTACTACCATACTATTAATAGAATCTGCTGGAGAACCAATCTTCGTAATGCTCTCATTAGGTCTATTCGTTCCAGCTACTACAAAAATGACGTCATTTTCATACTGTATTTGATCTAATACTGCTGCTTCCGCAGAAATAAAATTATCATTTACTTCCTGATTACTTCCAAGCGAAATATTCCAAACCTTTATATCTGGGTTCTCTGTCACAATTCTTTTTATTAGCTTAATAATTGTAAAAGATGAAAATCCTTTTGCTGTCGCCACTCCAAAATGGCGTACCCTAAATCTTTTGCATCCATCATCTAACCAAGGATTTAATCTTGGACCATCTACAATAATGGACGACACCGATGTTCCATGTCGATAGTCCTCTGGTGTTTTATCAAAATAATCTTCAACTAAGTCCTTATCTTCTACCCAATCACTAAAGTACACTCTTTTATCAAACAAAGTATCGATTACTCCGATAGTTGGTTCTGTAGTTGGTGGCGGAATAGTAGTCAAATCTTGTAAATAGCTATCAACAAAGTCCTCTGGAGTCAGGTCAGACAAATTTTCAGTTGCCATTGACACCAAATATGGAACTTTTTTATATAACACTTTCATCTCGTTTTCATCCAAAAAAACTGTTCGATTATCTAAAATTCTATTAGATAAAAGCTCAATTCCAATCTCTTTAAACAATTGCTTTGTATCCATCTTTGTATCAAACAACGTAACGATACTCTCTTTTTCTTTTTGCTCAGCAAATTCCACTTCAAAATCCTCAATATACGAAACATCCGCTATAACCTGCTTAAAAGCCGTTTTTTGCAATGGTAGCTTTGAAAAATCAATTTTTTCCATTGTTTTTTTATCATCAAAAATTGTCTTTGTAATTCCTTCTTGAAAAAAAGCAAACATGATATCACTAGATTTATATAATATATCAATACTATTATCTAAATCATCCATATCAATAAAATAGGTAATAATATGCTTATTTTTATCTTTATTAAATTTTGCTCCCACAATAGCAAAATTTGAGTCTACCCCTTTTAATAAACCAGCAATACGATTGCTCTTAGCAACTATTTTATTATAGCATACACTTAGAATTATTCCTTGGAACGGTCTCTTCTCCTGCTTCCAAAATTCTTTTATCTGCAATAATTTTTCTGCCAGTTTTAATACTTTAGAACTTGTAACAGTAACTTTACTATTCATTGCGGGACCACCACCCCTATTAGTTTTTGACTCCTGTACAAAACGTTTACCTTTTAATTCTAGTACATTATTCATTAATATCATCCTCCTTGTTTAATTTACGAGCAACAGCACTTTTTGATTCACCTTTTAATTTTTCAATCTCTCTCACAGTAAAACCTTTTTCATACAACTTATTTATATCTGTTCCATCTAAATTGCCTATCAAATTATTATAAAAACGCCTTAAATAATCATACTCCAAATCAACATCACTAAATGCTAGCGATGTTTTTATTATATTTTTTAATTCTCCTGGATATGGTAGCACATCTGATGCCTTTAATATTTTCTTAAACAATCTCGTATCTTTCGATATGTTTTTAAAATTTTTTACAAAAGATGAAAAATAATATTCTCCAACTTCAATCAAATCCTCTTTTTTATATCTGTCAAAATTAATAACCGCATCAAAACGTCTTATTAATGCTTTATCAAAATTTGAAAATAAATTTGTCGTTGCAATAATTACTATCTCTTTGTTTAAATCAGTCAATCTATCCAATTCTCTTAAAATAATCGATGTTACTCTACCCATTTCACGTACATCATGTGAATTTATTCTATCTAATGCTATCACATCTATTTCATCAAATAAAACTACAACTTTATTCGAACATGGTAACGCACCAATTTCATTAAAAACTTTAACAATATTTTTATTTGTCTGTCCAAGCTTACTATCTATTAAATTATCAAAATTAACACAAAACAATAATCTGTCAAGTAATCTTGCCACATGTTTAGCTGCCTCAGTTTTTCCACTACCAGGTAATCCTTCAAATAAAAATTTATTTATCCCAACATTATGATTTACCGCATTTATTATTCCTTTTATGTCTTCAGCTATTTCTGTTGGCAAACTTAATGGCTCCACTGCTCTTGTATCCACTTGTCTCAAAAAATCACTTTCAAAATCACTGCTTTGAGGTGTATATAAATTAGCTTCTGCAATTAATCCCATAATATATTCTGCTAGTTGCTCATCTCCTATGCTATCAAAATATCTTGCTATATTAATTGCCTCATTTCTAAAAGAATTTTCATTTTTTTCTACATGATACTTTATTAAATTTAAAACATTTTGTTTCTTCATATTTCTTTTACCTCCTACCCTTTATAATATTGATTATACCGCTCATCTGGGACATAGTCAATTGTTTTTGGGACAAAATTATTGTTTTTACAAGCAATCATCTCCTAATAAACGACAAAAACTCCCAACTACACTTTTACGCATAGTTAGGAGTATATGTATTCATTCTCTCCGTATGACTGAATTTTCACACCTAATGAATATTATAAAACCATTTCAAAATAAAGTTCTGCATGCTCATTATCATTATATCTGTCAGTCTCTTGAAATCCAACGCTTCGATACAAATGTTGTGCTACTGAAAATTGTTTTCTGGTATCTAAACACATCTTATGATAATGTTGTTCTCGTGATTTTTCGATAGCACGTTCTAACAATAATCGCCCATATCCATTTCCTTGGTACTCTGGCAGTACAAACATCCTCTTCAATTCAACTGTCCGATTAACATTATCAATTATTCTAATTGCAACAGTTCCGATAACATTGTCATCATCAATCAAACACCAAAAGCAACCATTTTTCATATAATATTCTTCCACATTTGCAACATCTGCATGTCTATCATCAGGTGAATATGGTATACCAACAGCAGAAAGACATTTTTCAAAATCTTTTTAACAATATGTTTCTCATTTAAACTATTTCCCATTTCATATAATTGTGTATTCCATGTCATAAAATTAATTTCTCGCACTTTTATCACACCACTCACTTCAAATTTTTACCTTACACGCAATAATTGCCTGCTTTCTCAAATCATCAACAATAATTCTGACTGCAGAAACGTAATCAGCTTTAATGTTTCGAATCTCACTATATTCCAATGGATTTCTATATTTTATCTCTTCTGGAACTCCTTCGTATTTACTGCTTTCATTTTTACCATTCTTCAAATCAATTCTATTCACTATTACACCTTTTATCATACTAAATTGAGTTTCATACTCACAGGCTATTGAAACTACTTCACTTTTAATTATCTTTTCTACTAATTCGTCTGAAAAATATTGCAGAATGGCACTAAACAATATGTTGCCCTCAAAAATAATCCCATTAAGTTCAACATTACAATCACTCAATTTCTTAGTATTTGCCATAATACGTAGATTAATCATAAACGGAAGATTGAGTTCATCTCTGTATTTATCAATCATATTTTTAACCTTATTACGAAACACTTCCTTCGCTTTCTTCTGTTTATCCACTATCTTATTACATTCATCTACACCAAGACCTTCAAAAAAATTCTTATAATGCTCATCACTACAATCCTTTGGCATTATAATTTCTAAGAGTCCATTCTCTTTCAGTGACGAACTCACTTCTTTACACCCCTCTTTAATTACACTAAAAAATATATTTTCCATAAATGCAATTCCTTTCTTATACAACATTATATGACTTCTCACTAATTTTTAAATTTGATTCCACTATCTTCGTCTCACTTTGATGATAATATTTTGTATTACCCACCAATTCAATTAATATCCTATTACTTCGCTCCTTTCGTTTTTTTAGTTTAATTATACAGCCCTCATTTGTTATTCGCAATCGCTCGGATTAGTTATCGACTCAAACGACTCTACAAAAAATCATTACTCAAAAAAACTCCCAAACCTACATTCCTGTAAATTGGGGAGTTCAGAGTATAAAAATATCTAAGACAACAAATAACCAATGCATACAAAATAGATTCATTGCTGTTATCACTATTAGTATTCTAATTATTTTTCATATATTAATCCTTTCTGCATTCTCCTTTTGTCTAGTAACTTAATAAAATGTCATTTTTTCTTCAACCACTTAACAATCTCCTCAACAATTTCAGGGTGCCATGCATCTGAATTCAATACTCCTTTATGCCACATTGAAAATTTCGCTCCCGCATCAGTGGTTCCCCAACCATTCCCATAATGAACTAACAGTCCCATTTTTTCCATAATCTTATTTAGAGCATTAACACTTTTAACATCAAACCCCATGTCCTGTAGTTTTTTTACAATTTCGAATTTATATAGGTCACCCTTGTAATTATAAGGCATAGTTTTTCCTCCAATCTTAAATCATATTAACTATAAAAAATATTGCTATTCCCCATATGACAATAGCCCAAATGCCACCCGTAACAACTTGAAGCCCATCAATAAAATTATGAAATTTCGAATCATCTTGAATAATCCATTTCTTTGTAATGACCGCTATAAACGCTCCTATCTTCGAAAATGGAGCTACCAAATCATGTCCCAACGCTGATATGTATGCTTCTCCTGCCGTACGTCCGCTATTTCCAATTTTACATGCAAGTAAATGCATCAAAACAAAAATCAAATAGACAGCTCCAAATATAACTAACATATAAAGCATCTCTAGTTCTCCCATTGATATTGTTCCAAGAATAGTTAATAACATCGCCCACTAAGCAGTTCTTCTAAATACTCCTATAATGTAAAACATACTTTATCAAACCTCCGCAAACTTTATATTTGTATCATTATACCACACCTCTCCCAGCCTTACCACCAATAAATCAAAAAACTCCCCAACGCAAATTCCTTTTCGCTGGGGAGTATATTATTTTAATCTATACTATTATTTAAAAGTTTTTTCACCGTGCCTTCTTTTATCAATACCTATGATACTACACTTAAAAAGTATAATACTAGTACTATTAATTGAATATCATAATTACTATTTATCATATTTCATCACAATATCCACCACAATTTGGACAACTCGGAATCATTCCAAGTTTCAACCCCCCCATTTCCATATCTACGAAATTCATTGCCACATAATAGGCACTTGAAATCGCCATAATCAGCTGTAGAAACTCCTCGACCTGAAAAACAACTAGGACAAGGTGGACAACCATAACCATCTACCAATCCATCCTCGTCGCGTTCAACAGACCACTCATAACCACATTCATCGCATACTAAATTTTCCATTTTCATTCCTCCTCGTATACATAACCTTACTTGATGATTATATCAAACTTTCATAAATTTAACAAGACATCTTCTGTTCGCATAATATAATTAAGTAGCCAAAAAGCCGATAAGCTTAAAACTCCCCAACGCAAATTTCTTCACATTGGGGAGTCCATTACTCTAATCTATTCAACTATCTTTGAACCTACTTTGCTACTCCTTCGTTAATAGCTGCCTGCGCCGCTGCAAGTCTTGCAATAGGTACTCTAAATGGAGAACAACTTACATAGTTAAGTCCAACCTTGTGGCAGAACTCGATGCTTGATGGGTCTCCGCCGTGTTCACCGCAGATACCAAGCTTTAAGTTACTCTTTGTGCTACGACCCTTAACTGCTGCCATTTCAACTAACTGGCCAACGCCTGATTGGTCAAGTCTTGCAAATGGGTCTGATTCATAAATCTTTGTCTGATAGTATGAGTCAAGGAATTTGCCTGCATCATCACGAGAGAAACCAAATGTCATCTGTGTTAAGTCATTTGTACCGAATGAGAAGAATTCTGCTTCTTCTGCAATCTTGTCTGCCATAAGGGCAGCACGTGGGATTTCAATCATTGTACCGATGATGTATTTGATGTCTGAGTTCTTTTCAGCCTTAACAGCTTCTGCAACTTCTACTACAACATCCTTGACATATTTTAATTCCTTCTTTTCGCCAACGAGTGGAATCATGATTTCTGGAACGATGTCAAAGCCCTTTTCGTTCTTAACTTCGATTGCAGCTTCCATAACCGCTCTTGTCTGCATCTTAGCAATTTCTGGATATGTTACAGCAAGACGGCAACCTCTGTGACCCATCATTGGGTTGAATTCATGTAATGCATCGCAAGTAGCCTTAACTTCTTCTACTGTAAGGTTCATATCAGCTGCTAATGCCTTGATGTCTTCTTCTGATGTTGGAACGAACTCATGAAGAGGTGGATCAAGGTAACGTACTGTCATTGGCTTGCCTTCAAGTACTTCGTACATTGCCTTAAAGTCTGCCTTTTGGAACTCAAGAAGCTCTGCAAGAGCTGCTTCTCTTTGTTCTACTGTCTTTGAAAGAATCATCTTTCTAATCTTTGGAATTCTTTCTTCGCCGAAGAACATATGCTCTGTACGGCAAAGACCGATACCCTCTGCGCCTAATTCAACTGCCTTCTTTGTATCCTTTGGTGTATCTGCATTTGTACGAACTGCAAGCTTTCTGTACTTATCAGCCCATGCCATAATTCTACCAAAGTTACCACCGATTTCGGCTTCATTTGTCTTGATTTCGCCCTTGTAAATCTTGCCTGTTGAGCCATCAAGAGAAATGTAATCGCCTTCCTTAAATGTATATCCACCAAGGCTAAATGTCTTAGCTTCTTCGTCAATCTTAATTTCGCCACAGCCTGATACACAGCATGTTCCCATACCACGTGCAACTACGGCAGCATGCGATGTCATACCACCACGAACTGTAAGAATACCTTGTGCTGCATTCATACCTTCGATGTCTTCTGGTGATGTTTCAAGACGTACAAGGATTACCTTTTCTCCTCTTCCGCCCTTACCTGCTGCCTTTGCATCATCTGCTGTAAAGTATACCTTACCAGCTGCAGCTCCTGGAGATGCTGGAAGTGCTGAACCGATTACCACACCGGTCTTTAATGCAGCCGCATCAAATGTTGGGTGTAATAATTGATCAAGTGATTTTGCATCTATTCTTAAAACTGCTTCTTCTTCTGTAATCTTTCCTTCATCAACAAGGTCACAAGCGATGTTGATTGCAGCCTGAGCTGTTCTCTTACCGTTACGTGTCTGCAAGAAGAATAATTTACCTTCTTCAATTGTAAATTCCATATCCTGCATATCTCTGTAGTGTTCTTCAAGCTTATTTGCAATTGCCATAAATTGTTCATAACATTCTGGCAAATCTTCAGCTAATTTTGTGATTGGTTGTGGTGTACGGATACCAGCAACAACGTCTTCACCTTGGGCATTGATTAAGTATTCACCGTAGATACCATTTTCACCTGTTGATGGGTTACGTGTAAATGCAACACCTGTACCGGATGTGTTACCCATGTTACCAAATACCATTGCTTGAACGTTTACAGCTGTACCCCAGTCACCTGGAATATCATTCATTCTTCTGTAAACGATAGCTCTTGGGTTATCCCATGAACGGAATACTGCCTTTACAGCTTCCATAAGCTGTACCTTTGGATCCTGTGGGAAGTCTTCGCCCTTTTCAGCCTTATATAAAGTCTTGTATGCCTTGATGATTTCTTCTAAATCGTTAGCATCAAGGTCTGTATCGAATTTAACACCCTTTTTCTCTTTGAATTCATCAAGGATTGCTTCAAATTTCTTCTTTTCGATTTCCATAACTACATCTGAGAACATTTGAATAAATCTTCTATATGAGTCATATGCAAATCTCTTATTACCTGTCTTGTTAGCAAAGCCTTCTACAGCCTCATCTGTAAGACCAAGGTTTAAGATTGTATCCATCATACCCGGCATTGATGCTCTCGCACCTGAACGTACAGATACGAGTAATGGATTTTGTGTATCGCCAAACTTCTTGCCTTGCTTTTCTTCAAGCTTAGCTAAAGCTTCAAATATCTGTGTTGTAATTTCTTCTGAAATCATTTTTCCTTTGTCATAGTAATCAGTACAAGCCTGTGTTGTAACTGTAAAACCCTGTGGAATTGGAAGTCCAAGGTTAGTCATTTCAGCAAGGTTAGCTCCCTTACCGCCTAAAAGATTACGCATATCTGCGTTACCTTCTTCAAATAGATAGACCCATTTTGTCATATGTTTTTTCCTCCTCTGTTTAGATTCCTTTTTTGTATATTATGTAGAGCTGTGAACATTCGCCAATAATCTTTTTATCTTTACCATTGACCTTAGATTGGTATAATTTTCCGTTTACATCTCTGAAATAATATTTTTTGTTATTAAACACTATGTTGGTAAGGTCAGAAATGCTTTCAACACCTGAATATATTGCTATTGCCTCGCCCTTTCCAACTTGCTTTGCATATACCGTAACATCCTTTATGTAAGAATATGCCAAGCCATCTAACGACTGCTTAATAGAGCCCTCCTTAACGCCTTCGTCAATCTTTGTTGCCTTACCATCCTTCATTTCTACAAGCTTTCCATAGTAGTCTCTATATACGATTGTATCCTTATCCTCGATTACTAAAATTTTGTCTGATGGAAGCAACAAATCAACATAAGTAACCTCTGATGTTTTTATTTCAACCTTGTTAAGACCTGTTACTGTCTTGTAGTAGAAATATTTGCTATTTTCAAAATAGTATATTTCAACACTTGAAAGTGCGCAATCTGCTAAATATGTTGTTACCTGCTTTTTCAAGTCGTAAAGATATAATCTTCCACCACTTAGAACGATTATCTTGTCATTCTCACCTTCATAGCAGATATTTGAACCATAGTTAGTATATTTGCAATTATTATCTGTTGCCGTATATATTTCTTCAACATTTTCAAATACAAGTGTATTTGGTGCACTGATTTCGTATGACATCAGCTTCATTTGGCTCTTTCCATCTACAAATATAACATATTCTTCGTAAACAATAAACTCGGTAACTTCTTCCACTACAAGCTTTGAGAAGTTTGCTCTATAAATATGCATCTGGCTTGTAACTACTGAATTTATACCGGAATAAGTATAATCCATAAGAATTATCGTTCCTTCATCCGTTATTATACTTACATCCTTTTCATTTTCATTTGTTTCAAGACTTGTTACATGTCCTACTGAATCAATCTTATACAACGTATATTCAGCAGTAGCCGCATTATAGGCTACTAAAGCAGCAAATTTACCTGTTTTTGATACATAACAATCTGTTATCTTTAAATTAATATCAAGCTTAAGCTCCTTTTTATCCTTACCATACATATACACACTGTCATCACCTTCAAATGTATATATAAGCAATGACATTTCTTGGTTGTAATATATGTCCTTAATAGGTTTTTCAGATATAGTGTTTGTCTTCTCTTCTTCATACATATATGTCTTATCCGACACCACTATCATCTTATCCTTAGCCTGATTTTCTATAATCTCGCTTACATTGTCAAAAACAGCCTTATCTTCTCCACTTAAATATAGTGAATTATTGTTAAGCCACAAAATATCTGTGTTCTTCTTAAAGAAAATGCGATTCACTGCAAATACTATTACTGTAATAAATAAAATGACTGCTATCGCAATAGCAGCCAATTTTATCCATAAACTGTAATCTACAGATCTTTTTTGTTTCTTTTCTTTGCTGCTTTTGTCATTTTTATTAGTTCTCTTTTTCGAGTTCTTTATAACGCTTTGGCCTTTGTTCTTCATCTTATCATACGCAATTGCCATCGCTTCCTTAGGGCTTAGTTCTTTTTCTACATTTTCTTCAATGTTAATTTCAACCTTTGTATTCGACATCTTATCAAGCGTATCTACATCTATTCCTGCAAATGTTATCTTGCCGCTTTCCTCATATGCCTTTTTTCGTTTTAAATACTCTTCGTTGACTTTAATAACTGTTGCCCCGCATTTTGGACACTCCTTATCAGAGTTATGTTCAAAACCACATTTATGACAAATCATCAAATCACCTACTAAAATTCAAACTTTTCTTCAAAGTATGCCTTCAAATCTTCAATCTTAACTCTTTCCTGTTGCATTGTATCTCTGTCTCTTACTGTTACTGCGCCATCTTCTTCTGACTCAAAATCGTAAGTAATACAGAAAGGAGTACCGATTTCATCCTGTCTTCTATATCTCTTACCGATGTTACCTCTATCATCGAATTCACAGTTATATTTCTTTGATAATTCAGCAAAAATCTTTTCTGCGCCTTCATTTAACTTCTTAGATAATGGAAGTACACCAATCTTAACAGGTGCAATTGCAGGATGGAAATGTAATACTGTTCTTACATCACCCTCAGCAATTTCTTCTTCATCATATGCTGCACATAAAAATGCTAATGTAACACGGTCAGCACCAAGTGATGGTTCAATTACGTATGGTACGTATTTCTCTCTCTTTTCATCATCAAAGTATGACATATCTTCGCCTGATGTATTTTGATGCTGAGTAAGGTCATAATCTGTTCTGTCTGCTATGCCCCAAAGCTCGCCCCAACCAAATGGGAATAAGAATTCAATATCTGTTGTAGCTTTGCTGTAGAAGCATAATTCTTCTGGAGAATGGTCTCTTGCACGCATCTCATCTTCTTTGATGCCTAATGCCTTTAACCAATTAATACAGAATTCTTTCCAGTATGCAAACCATTCAAGGTCTGTTCCTGGTTCACAGAAGAATTCAAGTTCCATCTGTTCAAATTCTCTTGTTCTAAATGTAAAGTTACCAGGTGTAATTTCATTTCTAAATGACTTACCAATCTGACCAATACCAAATGGAATCTTCTTACGTGAAGTTCTCTGTACATTCTTAAAGTTAACAAATATACCCTGAGCTGTTTCAGGTCTTAAATATACTGTATTCTTAGCATCCTCTGTAACACCCTGGAAAGTCTTAAACATAAGGTTAAACTGACGAATATCTGTAAAGTTATGCTTTCCACATGTTGGACATGCAATATTCTTTTCCTCAACAAATGACTTCATTTGCTCCTGTGACCATGCATCAACAGAGCCTTCTAATTCATAATTATTCTCTGCGCACCAGTCTTCAATAAGCTTATCTGCTCTAAATCTTTCATGACATTCCTTACAATCCATAAGTGGATCTGCAAAGCCACCTAAATGTCCTGAAGCAACCCATGTTTGTGGGTTCATAAGGATGGCACAATCAACACCTACGTTGTATGGGCTTTCCATAATAAACTTCTGCCACCATGCCTTCTTAACATTGTTTTTAAGTTCAACACCAAGATTACCGTAATCCCATGTATTTGCAAGACCACCATAAATCTCAGAACCAGGATATACAAATCCTCTCGCCTTTGCCAAAGCAACTATTTTTTCCATTGTTTTTTCCATTGTAATTAACCTCGCTAAAATATATTTTATTTAAAAATGATACAACAAAAATCTTCTGCCGTAGCTTTTATAAGATTCTCATCTAAAATCTCTACATTATCAGAGTAATAGAGAATGGTACCATCAATATAAATATTAACATCCTTTTTTATGTACACAATATAGTTATTCTCGTCAGCAAGCGCTATCTTTGACGTTACCTCACTGCCATCAGCTTTATTAATATAGTTCGCCACATAGTCATAGTGAAACTCTTTAGCCTCTGAAAGCTTGGTACACATAAAATCAATATTATTATATCCTGAATATGAATAGCAGTTAGAATAACCTGCTTTTAGTCTCATACGATTAACTCCAACCTGTTCAAGCTCATCCTTCCAAACAAGTATTCCTCCAACCTTGAAGTTGTAATCGCTCATTCTGCCATCAAGATGTGAGCTATAATCATCATAATCCGAATAGCCCTCTAAGGTGTCAAATCTGACCTCTATAACCTTTGCATCCGTACTTACATATATTGTGTCTGTATCAACATCATATATATCCTTTTTGTTACAGGCAACGCAACTGCACATGAGCATTATTAATACTAAAAAAGTTACTATTTTCTTCATGATAAGGCCCTCCCACTGTTCTATATATTATCAAATGCATCGTCAAAATGCAAGTGATAACATCTCTTCTGACTTAATAGTTACATCAATATTTAGCATTTTTAGTTTTTTCATAACCATTTTCATTTCTAAAAGTACTTCTTCGCTTACAGAAAATGTATATAATTTACTAATATTGCTTGAGCTTATATACTGTAAAGTATATACGGTTGATTCCAATAATCCGACTCCATTATGTGCATTTTGTTCACAGGCTGCGCAGTACATTCCACCCTTAAAAACATCAAAAAATCTGATATTTTCCTTTGCCCTGCATCTCATACAAGTAAACACATCAGGAAACACACCATTTATCATCATCGCTCTCGCTTCAAATATAAGCTTTATAAGCTCATTGCTTATATTAGGATTTACAAGTGCTTTAAAGCTTACATACAAAAGATTAATCATCTGACTTTCATCAAGAGATTCCTGGCAAAAATAATCCGCAAGCTCCATAAAATAAAATGCATAATATATCCCATTTGGATCCTTTGAAAGCTCATCAAAATAATCCACTACATTTACTGCCGTTAATGTATTTGAGTTGCGTCCTTCAAATATTTCGAATTTGCCAAATACTAACGGTCTTGCTGCCATATATACACTATGCATTTTTCTTGCGCCCTTGGCAAAAACTGAAATCTTGCCACGTTCCTTGGTCAGTATGACTAATCTATTGTCATAATCACCGATTGGCATGGAAGAGAGTACAATGCCATTAACCTGTATTATTTCTTTCACGCTCAATCACCTACTTACTATAATTCAAATTCTTTTTTCTGGTCGTAGCCAAAATTCTTTACAAGAAAATCGCTATCACGCCAGTCCTTCTTTACTTTTACCCAAAGCTTAAGATTAATCTGCTGCTCTAAAAGCTTTTCGATTTCAAATCTCGCATTTGTTCCAATTTTCTTAAGCATTGCGCCTTCTTTACCAATTATAATTCCCTTATGCGAATCCTTTTCACATATGATTGTAGCTACAATATCTACTATCTTTTTGCCTTCATTCATCTGTTCAATTGTAACCGCAATTCCGTGTGGAATTTCCTCTGAAAGCGCATGCAAGGCTTTTTCTCTTATTATTTCAGCCACCAGCTGTCTGATTGGCTGGTCTGTCAATGTATCCTCGTCATAGAATAAAGGTCCGTATGGAATATACTTAAATATTGTATCTACAAGTTCATCTACGTTATCACCTTTTTTAGCCGATACAGGAACTATTTCGTCAAAATTAACTATATCCTTATAGGTATCAATAGCCTTTAATACATCTTCTTTCTTAATTGTATCAACCTTGTTGATTACAAGAATTACCGGCACCTTAACATTTTTTAATTGTAGGGCTATCTGTTGCTCAGTTGCGCCTATATAAGTAGTTGGCTCTACTATCCAAAGTACTACGTCTACTTCTGAAATGCTTCGCTTTGCAACGCCTACCATATATTCGCCTAATTTATTCTTAGCTTTATGAATACCCGGTGTGTCAACAAATACAAGTTGTCCTCTCTCATCAGTAAATACGGTCTGAATCTTGTTACGTGTTGTTTGCGGCTTGTTAGAAGTAATCGCAATTTTTTGACCAATTATCTGATTCATAAGTGTTGATTTACCAACATTTGGTCTTCCAACAATTGTCACAAAACCGGATTTTAATTTGTTATCCATTGTATTTTCTCCTCTTTAAATTTAGAACATATTGGTTATTTCATCAAATAAGGTATCGCATTCCTTAACCTTATCCTTGTTACCTACCACGCATAAATAATTTTGCTCAAGCACTGCTTTTATCATATCCTTTAAGCCTCTTATTGTATCTACATTTGTATTTAATACCTCTTCACGATTCTTTTGAATTCGTTCATATGAAGTATTACTTCTGTATGCAATAAATGAACGCGCTGCCTTTGCAGATGGTGTAAGTGGTGCATCTAATTCGCCCATTGTACCAATAATGTATTTTTCCATATCTCTCTTATCGGCATCAAACTTCTCAAGATATTTTGGCATATTTTCAAAAATCTCGTTAGTTTTTTCAAGTTTAGGGTCTCTGTATGAAACAAAATATACATTACCATACTTAGAAAAGCCACTCATACAGCCGTATGCACCGCCCTGAACTCTGACATTTATCCATAAATAATCATAGCCTAAAATTGTCTTTAAAACAGACAATGCTCCTGTATATTCAAATCCTGCATCCTTGAAATTACCGCATCTTGCCACATATTGAACCTGTGAGCTGTTAGTAACACCTTTGTTAACGTGCTTTGCAACAAATGTTCTCTCAACTGTTGCATATTTTTTATCAGGTACAGTTGCTTCTAATAACGCTATATTACCCTTTAAACTTGCAAGTCCAAGTTCATCTGCGCAATAGCTTATAATAAGATTATCCTTTACAAATATAAGCTCTACAAGCTTTTTAAGCTTTGCTACAACATCTTCCTTGCAATTTTCAAAATCTGCAAGAAGTTTATCTATAAATCTGTAAAAATCAAGTTTTGATACCGCATTTGAAAATGCTGATTCTACACTAAAGTTAGCACTTGCCTCTGCCACTGCTATGCTATGTCCAGACTGCATAAAGTTTGACTGCATTCGTGACTTTCCTTGTGTCATAAGCTCCTTTATACGCTTGTAATCACCATAATCAGCTTTATAAATAATCTCATTAAGTATATTTAACACAAAATCTGTTTTCTCATAAAGATATTTTGCCTTAACCTCAAATGCAAATGTATTTTCACCTGTTTCAATATCCTCATATGTGCAAATGGATGTATTAAAGCCACCTGTATTGATATTAATCTCATTTGCAAGATCACCGTAAGAATAGCTCTTAGTGCTCACATAGCCCATAACAAGTTTTAATATACCAAGGTACTGTACTAACTCATTTGGTACTGACTTTAAATCAAATGACATCGTAAGATATGCAACACCATTTGTGTTGATATCATGATGTACAAGCTTAAAGCCATTTAAATCAAGCTCTTTATTGCAAAGTGGTAATGCTTCTTTCTTTATATCAGAAACCTTAATCATCGGAATACTTTCTATCTCTTCCTTTGTTGATGGTTCTTCTTGATATTTTTTAAGTGCCTTTGTATCAGCAATAATAGTGTCTATCTTATCTTGACTTAAGGTTTTTTTGTATTCTTCAAGCTTGTTAGCTATCTTTTCATCTTCAGCCGTTGTTAAATCTACCTTTGGAGCTAATATAACCACTGATGCATGTGTATTATTGATTAAATATTCATCAACCAATTTTTCATAATAATCAGTTTCTACCTGCTTCTTTAAAAATGCAAATGTATCAAGTGCCTCTATATGCACAAATGGCTTCAAATCGTCATAAAGCCAGCTGTCTAACGCTTGTAGTCCATACATAAGTCCCTTTGGATAACGTCCAAAATCCGCTTCTCTATAACGGAATTCAAGGCTATTAATACCTGCAAGTAATAGCTTTTTATCAAATCCAGCTGTCACTATATTTTTAAGCACATTTTTAATAGTGCTTATAAATTCTTCCTTCTTATCCACGGTCGAATTAGCTGCAACAATTGAAAACATTGGCTGTAATATTCCATTTTCATAAGTTGCATACACATCTTGTCCTACTCCTGCATCAAGCAACGCCTTCTTAAGTGTCGCGCCTGGTGCTGTAAGTAATGCATATTCAAGCACCTGGAATGCAAGGTATAACTGCTTATCAAGGCTTGTACCAATAACCATATTGTAAGAAAGGTATGCATTATCTTCATTAGCCTGCTCTTCTGTTATCGAATATTCCTTTACAAGCTCAATTGGCGTCTCAAAGCCTACCTGTGGCTTTATGCTTGAATCAAGTGTTATTGCCTCAAATGCCGATAAATACTCTTTATCAAGGTACTCAAGTCTTTCAACCATATCCATATCACCATAAAGATAAATATAACTATTAGCTGGATGATAATATGTCTTATGGAAATCTAAAAACTCCTCATAGCTTAAATCTGGTATAGATTTAGGGTCACCACCTGACTCCTTAGAATAGCAGTTATCAGGGAATAGCGAATTCATAATCGTCCTATCAAGCACACCCTCTGGTGATGAAAATGCGCCTCTCATCTCATTATAAACAACGCCGTTATATATTAAATTTGCATCTTCATTTTCAAGTTCATAATGCCAGCCCTCTTGCTTAAAAATCTCTTGCTTAGCATATATATTTGGATAAAATACTGCATCCAAATATACATCCATAATATTCTTAAAATCAGCAAGATTGCAGCTTGCTACTGGATAAACAGTCTTGTCCGGATAAGTCATGGCATTTAAAAATGTATTTAGCGAGCCCTTACAAAGCTCTACAAATGGGTCTTTTGCTGGATACTTCTTAGAACCACACAAAACTGAATGTTCTAATATATGTGGAAGTCCGGTATCATTAGCAGGCGGCGTTCTAAAACCAATGTAAAACACCTTATTTTCATCATCATTTGATAAAAGAACCACTCTTGCACCACTCTTTTTATGCTTTAAAATGTAACCTTTCGATAAAAGGTCATCAATCTGTCTTTCTTCAATCAATTCGTACGCTGTCAAATCTTTTATATTCATAAAATTACACCTTTCATTAAAGTAGCCTTGCCACTTTTATCGCCCTATAAAGCAAAATATAGTGCATAACACTAATACTAATATTATGCACTAAACTTTCTATAATATCAACTTTTACTTTTAACTACCTGTTTTTTAATCATTAAAAATGGCACATAAAACATCATTGTCAAAATTGAAACTACAATGCATTTAAATACATTAAATGGCAATACTGCAAACGCTATAAATGTCGTCATGTCAGTAATATTCTTATTAACCTTAGTTCCCATACCTATTATGGTAGATAATGGCATTCCAAAAATCTCGGCATATTTAGGAACAACTACAAAGGCATTCAAAAAACATCCAGCTGTTGACATCAGTACCGTACCTGATAATAAACCTAAAAGCATACCCTTCTTGTCTTTCATAAGACCATAAATGAGCGATGCAGGAAGTATGTATGAGCAACCTATTACAAAATTGGAAAACTCTCCTACCAACGCTGTATCTGTACCCTTAACAGCTAACTTTAATAAAATCTTTAAAACCTCAATCAAAACACCTGCTACAGGTCCTAAAATAAATGAACCTAAAAGTACAGGAAGCTCGCTAAAATCAAGCTTGTAAAATGGTGGTGCAAAGCCTAACGGAAAATCAAAATACATAAGTATAAAGGCTATAGCAGAAAACATTGCTATCAAAGTCATTCTCTGTATCTTTCCTACCTGTTCACCAAACTTTTGCCCCTGCTTCTTCTCAATGAAGCTCTCAAGTAGTTTTGCCAAAACAATAATCAAAACCACTATCGCAATCATCACAAAAATCATAAAATTTCCTCCTTACCGATGCCCATTAGCATCTCTTCTTTCATCCAGACTATACTGTCGGTTTGAGAATCTCACTCAATCTGCCTTTTTGGCTCGTGGACTAAATCAAAATGATCATTACCACCGGTCGAGAATTGGCTACAAGCCTCACTCTGCCCTGAAGTTAAGAATTAGAAATTCAAATCTTCAATATTCAGTTTTCAATTTTGACTTTGTTAGTCTATCACATATGCAAAATTCTGTCAATAAACATATGCAATTATGCCTAACACCAGTAAATGCAATGGATAGAAAATGTAGAACATATATTTCAAATTCTTACCTTTCTCACCGTTATAAAAGCACAATATTAGATTGCTAAATATTGCTGCTCTTTGTATACCAGTTGCTAACAGTATATGCTCAATGCTGGTCCATAGTATCATATTATTTCTTTCATTTCTAAAACAATACATAGTAAGTATTAATACTATTCCATACAAATCATAATCTGTAGAAAGCAATACTGAAGCGAACACCGCAAATGCTATTCCTATAAGCCTAAGAGAAAGACTTTGCAAGCCAAGCGCATACATCATAATTAATGCAAACAAAAATGTAAACATTACATTTTGTGCGTTCATATCAAAGAAGCTACCACTTATGGCAAAATCATATATCGGCTCTGAAATTATCGCAAATACAGCCATTCTAAGCATATACTTTTTTACATTTTTTGTATGAAAGAAACCTTCGACCACAAAAAATGCAAATATTGGAAATGCTAATCGTCCTATAACTCTGCACACCTGCATATTATCAAGCAGGATAAGTCCTACATGGTCAATCAGCATTGTAAGCATTGCAAGTATTTTAAGATTTGTTGCATTAAATAACTTTTTCATCACTTTCCCCTACAAGAACCACAAGGGTTCTTCCTTCTAAAACTACTCTTCTCTCATCCCTTAAAACATCCGCCTTAGCAGATGTATCTAATTTTATCTGCCATGTACGACCCTTAAGATTTGGAAGCGCTAATTTGCGTTCCTCCCAATGCATATTGTATGCAATATAAACATACTGTCCAGTCTGCAAATCTGAATACATAATCCCTATGTCTCTATCTGCATTTTCAAAATTCTGATTCCATGCATTTTGACTGTGGAAGGATATTTCCATATTATCTGACATCGTCTGTAAATATTGCTTTCTAAAATCTATTATAGCCTTAGCAAATGAATATATTTCTTTGTTCTTGTCTAAATCTTTCCAATCAAGCCATGTAAGCTTGCCATCAATACAATATGGATTATTGTTGCCTTGCTGTGAATTGCCAAATTCATCACCCGCCATTAAAAGCGGAATTCCCTTTGATAAAAATACCATTGATAGCGCATTTTTTATCTGTTTTCTTCTAAGCGCCTGAATTTTCTTCTTACGGCTTGGTCCTTCCTCACCACAATTCCAGCTATAATTATAGCTCTGACCATCTCGATTATTTTCACCATTTTGCTCATTATGTTTTTTATCATAGCTTACTGTATCCATAAGCGTAAAACTATTCTGACATGCAACATAATTAACTCTTGGTGATTTATTAGAAAATGCTTTTGCGAACTCGCGAAGCACATCCTCGTCACCCTTTAAAAAGCGTCTTGCATTAATCAAGAACTCATCATTATAATCAATTAATCTGTCGTTCTTTAAGCTATAAATATTTCGTTCACGCTCAAAATATGTAGATAACACCTTAATATCGCTAAGAATTGGATCACTCTTTACCAAATCCAAAATAACATTATCGCAATTAATATGAATACCATCAATATGATATTCCATAACCCAGTATCGTATCGCATCAATAACTATATGCGGAATTACATCCTGTGGAAAATGCATTTCTAAGATTAATTCCATACCATTTTTATGGAGCTGTTTTACCAACTCCTTAAATTCATTTACAAAGTTAACACCCTTAGTGGCAGCATACTCTGGCTTTGGCATATAATAATGGCCACTTGAATAGCCCCAATAATTTTTTCCTGGTGCCATACAAGGTGCAAAACGGCTCTTAGCAAAAATAATATCCTCAAAATTATGTACCGGATATAATTCGATGCTTGTAATGCCAAGTTCCTTCATATAAGGTATCTTTTCGATAATACCTGCATATGTGCCCTTAGCTTTAACCTTTGAATTATTATCCTTTGTAAAGCCTCTTGTGTGAAGCTTATAAATAAGCATATCCTTATTGGCTATTTGCGGCTTTTTATCAGCCTCCCAGTCAAAGCTTACATCCTTGTATACATAATAAGAATCTTCGTCAGAATTTTCCATAAAATCCCTTGTTGTAATCATATTGCAAGCAGTACAATCTAAAAGTGCTGTATTATTGTAATAATATGCATAAATAAATTCCTTTAAGGTTATGCCCTTTACAAATACGGCAAATACATTACCAATTTTAAAGCCTTCGTCAAGCTTAATTGAACAGTAAAGTTCCTTAGTCTTTAATCTTAAGATTCTAAGTTCAAGCTCATCATATTCGCTTATAAATGCAAAATTGTAACCACCATTACATTGTGTAATACCAAGCTTACTTGGATCACCTTTTTGAAAGTATAGTTCTTTTGCCATTTTGCTACCCCACTTTCTTTTGTAAATCTATTTAATCACAAGTTCCACAGGGCAATGATCTGAGCCCATTACATTGCTGTGTATATCAGCACTTACTAATCTGTCCTTTAAGCCTTTCGATACCACAAAGTAGTCAATTCTCCATCCAACATTCTTTTCTCTTGCTTTCATACGATATGACCACCACGAATACGCTAATTCCTTATCCGGATAGAAATATCTGTAAGTATCTATAAAGCCCGCTTCTAAAAGCTCGCTAAACTTACCTCTTTCTTCATCAGTAAATCCTGCATTAAAATGGTTAGTCTTAGGATTTTTAAGGTCGATTTCCTTGTGTGCCACATTAAGGTCACCACAAAAAATTACCGGTTTATTTTCCTCAAGCTTCTTTAAATATGTTCTAAAAGCATCCTCCCATGTCATTCTGTATGGAAGTCTTGCAAGCTCATTTTGCGAATTTGGAACATATACTGTAATTACATAGTATTCATCAAATTCAGCAGTTATCACTCTGCCTTCCTGATCATGCTCTTCTATTCCAATACCATAGCTTACGCTTATAGGCTCCTTCTTAGAAAATAGTGCTGTGCCTGAATAACCCTTCTTCTTTGCATAATTCCAATACTGATAGTAGCCCTCTAATTCTAAATCTATCTGTCCTTCTTGTAATTTTGTCTCCTGCAGACAAAATACATCAGCATCTACCTCTTTAAAATAATCCATAAAGCCCTTTGTTACACAGGCTCTTATTCCATTAACATTCCACGAAATTAGTTTCATTTTTGCTCTCCTTAAATCCAAAAATTCACTTGATAGTCATCACTCTTTATTATACCAAATCGGCAAGCATTTTAAAAGTCAAAATCGGGAATAAAACTTTCAAGCGCGGTCTCGCCTTCTTGTATAAATCCATTTTCCACACCAATATCAATCGCAAAGTCAACTACTTCATCATATTCTTCATCCGTCAATTTGCGATTTAGCTTTGGTATATCCTTTACGCCTTCAAGTGGTGTATACTGGTTCATAATGCTTATATAAATATTATCGCCATATGTATCGTACAGATACTTTATTACATTTTTGGAATCTTCTATGTGACCCGGCAAAATAAGATGTCGTACTATAACACCTTTTTTAATAATTCCATCGGCATCAAATTCCAGATTGCCAACCTGGCGATACATTTCCTTAATTGCAAGGCTTGCCACGTCAAAATAGTCTTTTGCGTGCGAATATTCACATGACAATGCACTATCTACATATTTTAAATCAGGCAGATATACATCTATAAGACCCTCAAGCATTTTAAGACTTTCTACCTTTTCATATGAGCTTGTATTATAAACTATCGGCAAACCAAGGCCCCTTTGCCTTGCTATTGTTAATGCTTCTTTTAGTTGTAGCACATAATGCGACGGTGTAACAAGATTAATGTTGTTTGCACCCTTTTCCTTTAGCATAAAGAAAATGTCTACAAGTTCATTTACACTAATCTCCTTGCCATACTCTGAAAGTGCAATCTTGTGATTCTGACAATAAATGCATTTTAAATTACAGCCTGTAAAAAACACTGTTCCGGAGCCTTTGTCACCGGAAATACATGGTTCTTCCCACATATGCAAATAAGCCTTTGCTATTTTAATTTTGTTGCTAACTCCGCAAAAGCCCACCTTATTATCTCTAAAGACATTGCAGTTTCGCGGACATAAATTACATTTTTCCATAATATTCTCCATTTTTTCACTCTATATAATATAATAACATAAAAGTAAGTCTTGCAAAATCCCAAATATACTGTAAAATAGAATAGAATGTTAAAAAAATGATAGGAAGGTTTTTACAATGATAAGTGCTAATAATGTAACTTTAAGAATCGGTAAAAAAGCTCTTTTTGAGGATGTAAACATTAAGTTTACAGAGGGTAACTGCTATGGTCTTATTGGTGCCAACGGTGCCGGAAAATCTACTTTTTTAAAGATTTTATCTGGTCAGCTTGAGCCAACTAAGGGCGATATCGTTATCACTCCTGGTCAAAGATTATCTTTCTTACAACAGGACCACTTCAAATATGACGAATTTATGGTTCTTGACACTGTAATTATGGGTAACAAGAGACTTTATGAAATCATGAAGGAAAAGGATGCCATTTATGCAAAGGAAGATTTCACTGAAGAAGACGGTATCAAAGCCAGTGAACTTGAAGGTGAATTTGCTACAATGAATGGCTGGGAAGCTGAATCAGATGCAGCAACTTTATTAAATGGTCTTGGTATCGAGACAGACCTTCATTACAAATATATGAAGGACTTAAAGGGTAGTGAAAAGGTTAAGGTTTTACTTGCACAGGCTTTATTTGGTAACCCTGATATTTTACTCCTAGACGAGCCTACTAACCACCTTGATCTTGATGCTATCGCATGGCTTGAAGAATTCTTAATCAACTTTGACAATACTGTAATCGTGGTTTCCCACGACAGATATTTCCTTAACAAGGTTTGTACACAAATCGCCGACATCGATTATGCAAAAATTCAGCTCTATGCAGGTAATTACGACTTCTGGTATGAATCAAGCCAGTTAATAGTTAAGCAAATGAAGGAAGCTAACAAAAAGAAAGAAGAAAAGATTAAAGAATTACAAGAGTTTATTCAACGTTTCAGCGCTAATGCTTCTAAGTCTAAGCAGGCAACTTCAAGAAAGCGTGCTCTTGAAAAAATTGAACTTGATGACATCAAGCCATCAAGCAGAAAATATCCTTACATTGACTTTAGACCAGCCAGAGAAATTGGTAACGAAGTACTTACTGTTGAAAACATTTCTAAGACAATAGATGGTGTTAAGGTATTAGATAATGTATCCTTCATCGTAAACCACGATGACAAGATTGCATTTGTTGGTGCAAATGAACTCGCAACAACTACGCTTTTCAAGATTCTTGCTGGTGAAATGGAACCTGACTCAGGTTCTTATAAATGGGGTATCACAACTTCAATGTCATACTTCCCTAAAGATAACACTCAGGAATTCGACTGTGATGATACAATCGTTGACTGGTTAACACAATACTCACCAGAGAAGGATGTTACTTATGTTCGTGGTTTCCTTGGCAGAATGTTATTCGCCGGTGACGACGGTGTTAAGAAGGTTAAGGTATTATCCGGTGGCGAAAAAGTCAGATGTTTATTATCAAAAATGATGATTTCAGCTTCTAACGTACTCATCTTAGACGAGCCTACCAACCACCTTGATATGGAATCAATCACAGCTTTAAATAATGGTCTTATTAAATTTGGCGGCGTAGCCTTATTTACATCACACGACCACCAGTTTGTACAAACAACAGCTAACCGTATTATGGAAATAGTTCCAGGCGGTGCTCTTATCGATAAGATTACAACTTACGATGAATACCTCGCAAGTGACGTAATGGCAAGAAAGCGACAAGTATATACAATGGCTGAAGAGGATAATTAGAAAAATACTTATCTATACGAAGAGACGTTTGCACTCCTTGTCGCTCGTAACGGATGCTAAAAAGATGTTTCGTCATAAAATTTCGAAGACCTGCTCTCATGAGTCAGGTCTTCTTTTTTATTCCTTACATCTTTTAAGCACCGACGGCTCCAAAGGCTCTTCTTTATAGATAAGGTATTTTTTGCGTTTGTGTGAAAGTTACGAAAAACCTAAATATCTATAGATATAATATAAGTAAAGAAGATACCAACGTTAATACTAGTATCTTATCTGTTATCATTATCAATATTTCTTGTTTTCTTATTATTTTAATTATAAGAATCTTACTTATTGATTTTAGGATTGTCCGTTCTACACAATATATAATCAATACTAACTTCATAATAATCCGCTAATATCAATAACGTTTCTGTTGGAGGAATCCTTGTTCCGTTTTCGTATTTTGAAATCAATGCTTGTTCTATTCCTGTTTGCATTTGCAGCATTATTTGTGTTAATCTTCTATCTTTTCTTAGTTTCTTTAAATTAGTTTTCATAATCATCACCTAATGACATTGTGTCATATTTCCAATTGACAAATATGACATAATGTCATATAATTAAAGAAATTCTTTTTTCTCACATATGGAGGTATATTTTATGTTAATATTATTCGGGTTTATAATTATGATTATTATATTAGTCGTAGTTGCGTATCCTTTTATTTCAACAATCTTTATGCTCGGTGGAATGTTTAAAGAATCAAAACAACGCAGACAAGATTTAGACGAAGCTATATATCATGCAAAACAAATAATGAATGAGCAAAAAAAGCAAGAATACACTAATGTTTCTACAATGTGGAAATGTCCACATTGTAATACAACAAATAATAGTTCTGTTGCTATTTGCAAATGTGGCAACTCAAAACACATTTAACAATTTTTTAAGGAGGAATTATTTATGTCTAGATGTTATTATCTTGATTATATCAGCAATAGCTATTGGGGAACTTCAAGCGATAAGTATATCTGTAAGTTATGTGGAAAAGAATTTTATGCAGATGATCCACAAATAAAATACACTTGTAATAGTACATATTCGGATGAATATCAAAAATGTCCAGTTTATAAAGATCGTCGATAATTTTTTCAACATTCATAAAATTAATATAACTATAATCCAAAACACTACATATCAAATTTTGATTTGTAGTGTTTTATTAATTAATCTCTATTATAAAAGAGATATACAGCTTGTAGCTATACACCTCTTTCATACGTGCTTCGCACTTGGTTTGTTTGGTATTTTATATTATGCCTGTTTAGCACCCGTTATATTCTATAATCGGACGCAAAGCTATGGCATCGCTTTTCTTTTGTTACATCTCTTACCGTTACGTCCCAATAATATCCGCCATTAAATTTCACCATATAAATATAATCGTTTGTTATAAATTTATCTACATAGCCTGCCACCGACGGCATTTTTTCTCCCTCTTCGAAACGAGCGCCACCATTTTCGATATAAACACAACCTACTGGCACTTTTACCCTCTTGCTCTCTCTATCATCTAATTTCTAGTTCATCATTTATATATCCTAACACTGGCTCACGGTTTGTTTTTGTATTATCCTTTATCTTTACTTTCCAATAATATTCATGCCAATTATATTGTACGGTATATATATAATCCTCTGTTATAAACTCATCTCCATAGCCTGCCACTAATGGCATTCTCTCTCCTGCTTCGTAGCGTTTTCCACCATTTTCTATGTACACGCATCCTTCAGGCACTTTTTCTCTCATAAAATATTTTACAGTTGCAATCGATGATATCAACACACACGCGATAACTGCTACTATTATTATTTTTTTCTTCATACTATCACCTTTCTCATTTTATTACAGGTCGTCCTGCTATTGATGCTAATCGTTCTGTTGCATTGGGTGCTCCATACCAGTAACTGCGACCGTATGAGCAATAACATGTCGGCCAACGATTAAATTTGTATGTTCCATCTGGTGTTATATATATATCATCATCTTCTGGTCTTACTGGCATCCAGTCTCCTTCTGTTAATTCCTCTCCTGTTGATGCCACTATATATGTACAACCCTCTGCCACAATATCTCTGTCTAGATACCAATATGCTATTGTCCCTACTATAAATGTAAGAATTGCAATAAATGCTATTGTCTTGATTCTCTTTGCTTCTTTTTCAAATATTATCCATTCTAATTTTGTCATATTAATTCCTCCTCGTATAATATGTTAATTATTAATATATATAACTTCTAAATTTTGCTTTTCAAAATCAACTCCTTCAAAAAAATCTTCGTAGTATGCTTCCCCAGAACGTCCCTCAATCACTACTGTTCCTGTAAGGCTAGTACAATTGTTGAATATACCATCTATACTTCTAGCACTCCTTGGAATCCTTCCTATTTTTTCAAGAGATACACAACCTTCAAATGCACATCGCATATATTTTACTAATACAGGTATCTCATTTATCTCCTTTAGACTCGTGCACCCTAAAAACATTTCTTCCATATTTTCAAGTCCTGCTGGAAGTTGATGTACTGTGGTTAAACTTGTACAATTTTCAAATGTTCTATTCATATTAATTATACTTTGTGGAAATTGAGGAGTTTCTATCAAACTCTCACAATCGCTGAATGCTTCATACAAGCTAGTTATCCCAGAAGGCAACTCTGTTATTTCTTTAAGATTTTTGCAATTTTTAAATGTCCCTCTTAAGGACCTAACATTATATGGTATAAAAGGTGTCGTTACTAAACTCATACAGTCTTCAAATGTTCCATACAAAACAACAACCTCTTTTGTTGATATTTGAGGTGCTACTTTCAAAGCAGTACAACCTTTAAACGTATATGAAAGATCAAACACATTCTTAGGTATTTCTGGTGCTCGTTCCATATATTTACATTCTTTAAACGTCTCTTCCAAACTAATAAATGCTTCATCTTCATTTATTAAATTTTTAATCGGTTCATACTCCTTCTTAGTTTTATCTAAAACATATAGTTGCCAATAATAGCTATACATTTTATAGTAATCATATTCAAATACATATTCGTAATCTCTTGTAATATATCTATCACCAACATGTGCCTTTGATGGCATTCGTTCACCAGCTTCATATACGCGCTGTTTATAATCGATATACTTACATCCTTCATCTACTTTCCTTCTATCTAGATAATGTGCCATAATTAAACCTATAACGAAGATAACTATTATAAATATTAATATAAAGATTTTTCTCAAATCCTGTTTTTTAGTCATACCAAAACCTCCTTTTGATTTCCCTGCTTCTTACTTTCTTTATAACATTTTCAAGAAAAATTTCAATAGATTTTGCATGAACGGTCAATATACGACATGAACGGTAAAAAAACAGGTGTTTTTTCCCATATTTTATGTTATTATATGTGTAAGGTTAATGAAGGTTGGTGTGTGTATGAAAAAGAAATTAATTACATTCCTTTGCATTTTGCTCATAAGCATTATTTTATTATTTCCTATGCCCGTTTACTATAAAGATGGTGGTTCAGTTAGATATGCTGCTATTTTATATAGTGTTACTGACGTTCATAGTATTTCACTAGATAGCGAAACTGGTTATGAGGAAGGGTTTATCGTTGAGATATTAGGTTTTGAGATTTTTAATAATGTAAAATAAAAAAGCTGCATCGCTGCAGCTTTTTTATTATTTCCATTGTATAAATTTGTAACTTTCCAATATCTTTAAATATTGTACAAGTCGTTCATAGAGAGGTTCTGCTTTGTCACCAAATTGTTCTTTTACAAGCTTACCAAGCTCTATTATATTTCTACTTTCGTCTAACAGTGGCCATATAAAGCTTCCCATTTCATCCAAATGTACATAAGTTACTTTCGGTTTCTTTAAAAGCTTTTGGGCTATCCTGTTAAAAACACCTTTATTTTCGATATCTAAGGTTACTATTCCTTTATCATCTGTAGACCATGGAATATACTGTGTTCTTAATGGAATATTTTCCAAAAAGTTTTCTGAAGCCTGTTTTTTCTTACTTTTCACTCTTAGCACCCTTTTTCCATATTGAGAATTTGAGTATTGTAAGTATCATAAGACCTAATACCACTAAGCTTCCAATATTGGCTACCACTTCTGGAAGGTTAAGAATACCAGAAATATCAATATATTTATCAATACCAGCGATTGCAAAGATTGCAAGAAGTATACCTACTAAGCCTTCACCGGCAATCATTCCTGAGCAGAAAAGAATACCATCATTAACAATTGCTTTCTTTTCTTCTTCTTTTCTCTTCATCTTATCAAATGCAAGACGAACAAGACCACCTATCATAATACAAGCGTTAAGATGTACCGGAAGGTATACACCAATTGCAAATGGAAGTACTGGAATACCAATAATTTCTACTACTATAGCCATAAATACACCTATAAACACAAGGTTCCATGGAAGGTTATTTTCCATAACACCTTCAATAATCATCTTCATAAGTGTTGCCTGTGGTGCACCAAGTTGTTGTGAACCAAATCCATATGCTTCATTTAAAACATAAAGTGTTATACCTATAACAAGTGCTGATGCTACAACGCCAATAACTTCACCAATCTGTTGTTTCTTAGGTGTTGAGCCCAAAAGATAACCTGTCTTTAAATCCTGTGATGTATCACCTGAAATAGCTGCAACAATACAAATGATTGAACCAATTGCAATAGCTGCTTGCATACCTGCAGCACCTGTATCTCCTGTAACCTTTAAAAGCACTGTTGTTACAAGTAATGTTGCAATAGCCATACCTGATACAGGGTTATTACTACTACCAACTAAACCTACCATACGAGAAGACACTGTTGCAAAGAAGAAACCAAATACAACAACAATTACTGCACCTAATAAACTAACTGGAATTGCTGGAACTAACCATACAAGTAATGTACACACTGCAATAACTATAAGAACTATCTTCATACTAACATCTTGTTCTGTTCTTAATTTACTTGTAGTCTTAGCACCCTTCATACTCTTAATTGCATCTCTAAATGTACGAACAATAAGCGGTAACGATTTAATAAGACTTATGATACCACCTGCAGCTAAAGCACCGGCACCAATATATCTGATATATGAACTCCAAATTGCACTTGCACCGCCTGTTGCATACATTTCACCAATTGCAACTGTTCCTGGATAAAGGATTAAATCCTTACCAAATAAAACAATAAGTGGAATAATTACCATCCAGCTAAATACACCACCTGCAAACATATAAGAAGCAATACGTGGTCCACAAATGTAACCAACACTTAATACTGCAGGATAAATCTGTGTTCCTATTTCACCTGAGAAATTCTTAATCTTAAGTGACACTTCACCAGGCACTGCCTTTATACCGTCAATAATAATCTTAAATAAAGCTGCAAATCCCATACCAGCAAATACTGTTGAGGCATTAGCACCACCCTCTTCTCCTGCAAGTAATACTTCTGCACAAGCTGTTCCTTCAGGATATGGCAAAATACCATGTTCCTTAACAATAAGTGCATTTCTAAGTGGAACCATAAAAAATACACCAAGGATACCGCCAAGTAATGCTATAAGTGTAATTTCAAGAATATCTGGTGTCTCCATCTTACCTTCTGCTGCCCACAAGAACAATGCAGGAATTGTAAATATTGCACCTGCCGCTACAGATTCACCAGCTGAGCCGATGGTCTGAACTATGTTACTCTCCAAAATAGAGTTTTTCTTCATAATCACACGAATAACGCCCATAGCCATAACTGCTGCTGGAATCGATGCTGAAACTGTCATACCTACTCTAAGGCCAAGATATGCGTTTGCTGCACCAAATAAAACTGCTAAAAGAATACCACAGATAACTGATAACACTGTAAGCTCAGGAGTTACCTTATCCGCTGGTATATACGGTGTAA
The DNA here is from genome assembly GCA_015057605.1 of Lachnospira sp. Lineage (GTDB taxonomy): Bacteria > Bacillota > Clostridia > Lachnospirales > Lachnospiraceae > SIG291. The sequence continues at coordinate 87,862 of SVDX01000007.1, forward strand.
ATTCTTTCTTTTCATTCATAAATATTTTCTCCTATTATCTTATTATGCATAACCGTCTTTTCCATTATTCTTTATACTGTATAATGCTTCATCTGCTTTTTGCATTAGGCTTTCATATGAAGCTCCCTCATCCGGATAGAAGGAAATACCAATACTTATTGTGATTTTTTTATTAACATCTCCATCTACATCCAGTTTTCTAACTGCCTCACAAAGATCTTTAGCCCTATCGTAAACGAGTTCCTTGTCATATGTATTCTTCATAATAACCATAAACTCGTCTCCACCAAATCTGCCTATTACGGAATCCTCTTTGAACACCGATTTAATAATTTCAACAACGTCTATAAGTGTATGGTCTCCACATATATGTCCCCAATTGTCATTAACCTCTTTAAAATTGTCAATGTCAATCAAAAGCAATGCAAATGGTACTCTCGTTTTATTACCAATTCTATACTCGAGATATTTTTGGCAGTATCTTTTGTTATATACATTAGTAAGTACATCACGCTTATTTGCTTCGTCCAATTCTTTTATGACGTTTTTCTGAGTATATTTTATATATTCTGAATTAACCAACAAGTTAACAACTCTATCTAAAAGATATGCGGATGCTCTTATTGCTTCCTCTGAACGAATCTCAATATTTTTTAATGCATTGAGATATTCATTTCTATCAATGCCAAGTTCATCTGCCAATCTGATAAAATTGTCATAGTTAGGCTCTGATGACAATATCTGTCCACCTATTATCTTACCAAGTACCGTACCATCATCTAATTTAATATCAAAACTAAAATCCATAAGTCCGGCATGACAATAATATACACCTTTATAATTACTATCACATAAAACGCAACGTCTTAATCCTTCCTTAGTTCCTCTTGTGTACTTTGTACAAAAATCTTTAAATCCAATTTCGCCTGATATATAATCACCGTCTGCATCCATGGCAATAGTGGCCATTCCAGTAGCTTTTGACCATTCTGTCATAACCTGAGACAATAACGACAAATCAAAAAAATCTGTTATGTGCATGTTATCCTCCCACTTATACGCAATATTTTACCACGTATAAAATATAGATATACTCTAATACTAATTTTATATTTTATATGCGAATAAATCAAGTAGTTTTTTTAACAAAGTAAAGAAGGAGGCTTTTTATGAAACGCAATTTTATATTATGTGGATTGATTGGTGTATTTTTAGAAGTTATATGGACAGGCTTTATGTCTTTTACTAATTCTAATTTTTCATTAATGGCAACAACCTCCTTATGGATGTTTCCTATATATGGATGTGCTGCATTTATAAAACCTATTAGCAGAATTATTTGTAATTATAATTTCATAATTCGTGGTGGAATATACGTTATGCTTATATTTACTGGCGAATTTATATTTGGTATGATTTTGAAAAATTTTGGTATTTGCCCTTGGAATTATAATAACGCCCCATACAATGTATGCGGCGTTATCAGACTTGATTATGCTCCTTTATGGTTCATTTCCGGTCTTATTTTCGAAAAATTTTTGACTTCCAATTACTTTAACTGTACTGCCAAGTAATTTTTTATTTTACCAAGCTCAGTTTCTACCGGCTCTCCGTCCCAAATGTTGTGGAACATAATTTCCACATACATATATAGCTCTGAAAGATTCATAAGCTTGGTTTTAGGAACTGAATTCTCGTATATTTTTATTAAATCATTTAACTCAGCCTTTTCATATACAACGCTCTTTTTACAGCTAAGTTTACCCGAATACTGATAAAGCATATCTGCAGCGTCACTTGTTAAGAATTGAGCAAATGAATTTGCTACGGCTTTGTTTGCTGAATATGGATTAACCATAACAAGCTCTGTTACCGAAAGCGCTCTTGCCGCTGCCAAGGAATTGACATCGGTATCATTCGTACTTATGGAAGGTATACTTGAAATATTGTAATCCACGTCACAATCAACTACAGCTTCCAAATCCTTTGTACTGAGTATTGAAAATGCTGTTTTCCCAGTCTTAAAATTATCAATAACTGTTTTTGTTTCAATTACATTTCTATCAATACTAAAATAATTCTTTAAATCTTGAAATTCCTTAAGTGCATTTATTGCTTCCTGATTGTAGATATTAATATTATCTTTTTCATCTCCATTAACACCTGTAATATTAGTAACTCCGCCAATAAATGCATAATTGCTTATTACATCTGATACATTCCATTCAAATACATTTTTGAAATCTACCATTTCTTCAGTAGGCTCAAATGTCTCTGCAAAATTGGCTAATTCTGCAAATGTGCTTACTCCATCGCTTGAATACAAACGATTAGAAATAAAAAATGATGTATCGTAATATAACGGATATCCTAAAAGCTTTTCCTTATATGTCAGCGAAGCAATCGCCGATGAAGCATAATTGTCGGCATTATACAATTCTTTATTGGTATTTTCCATTGTAATACCTGCAAGATATGCTCTTTCTAAGTTGCTATGTGAAATCATATATAAATCAACACCACTGCCATCTGCTGTATTGCTTTTAGCTATATTTTCGATGTAATTAGCATTTTGCTTTATCAATAAATTTATTGTCACATTAGGATATTTTTCTTTATATGCCACAACTGCTGCTTCTAAAAATTCTTTCATATTAGAATCTGTATAATACATATTTATTATAGCATTTGTATCCTGCGCCACACTCATATCTTCTGTATACAATTCCTTATATGTGTGCTTCTTTTTGCAGGCGCACATTGAAAAAATCATACATATAACCAAAAGTACTGCTGTTACTTTCTTCATTTTCATAGAGAAAACCTCCTTAACTATTGCAAACACTCTTTAAGGATAACTATCATCTTATCCACATCTTCCTTTGTAATAATTAAAGGTGGTACAAAACGTATTACGTTTTGGCTTGCCGAAATAAGTATAAGTCCGGCATCCATAGCCTTTTTAACAACATCACCCACTGGTATATTAAGTTCAAGTCCCTGCATAAGACCCATACCACGGCGTTCTTTAACGCTGTCATATTCCTTTGCAAGAAGTTCTAATTGTTCCTCTAAATATTTTCCAACTTCTTTTACATTTTCTAATATATTCTCTTCTTCAAATATATCAAATACTGTGCTTACCGCCTGTGTAGCAAGTGGATTGCCACCGTAAGTTGTTCCATGATCACCTGGAACTAAAGCCTTTGCAACATCTGCCTTTGCAACAAATGCGCCAACAGGTATACCACAGCCTAATGCCTTTGCACATGTCATAATATCTGGTGTTACACCATATTGCTGATATGCAAACATAGAACCTGTACGACCCATACCACACTGAATTTCATCAAGAATAAGAAGTATTCCCTTTTCATCACATATCTTTCTTACTTCTGTAATAAATTCTTTTGTAGCAGGGAAAATACCGCCTTCACCCTGTACTGTTTCAAAAAGAATAGCACAAGTCTTATCATTGATTAATGCCTTAACGCTGTCTAAATCATTATAATCAGCAAATTTAATACCTGGAATCAATGGTCCGAAGGCTTCTTGATATTTCTTATTACCTGTTACAGATAAAGCACCCATACTTCTTCCGTGGAAGGAATGATTCATAGCTATAATCTCATGGTCTGTGCTTCCATCCTTTAAATATGCATATTTTTTAGCAAGCTTAATTGCACCTTCAATAGCTTCTGTACCACTGTTAGTAAAGAATACCTTATCAAGTCCACTTGCCTTAACTAACTTTGCTGCTGCTAAAGCCATTGGCTCGCTGTAATAGTAGTTAGATGTGTGAACAATCTTGTCCACCTGTGCCTTTATGGCATCATTATATTTTTTATTATTGTAGCCTAAAGCAAATACAGCAATACCAGCACAAAAATCAAGATATTCCTTGCCATCGTTGTCATATAAATGCACACCATTACCATGGTCAAATACTATCTGATAACGATTATATGTATGTATTAAGTTGCTTTCAGCCATATCTATAATCTTATTTGTCTCCATTATAAAACCTCTCTGCGTTGTTATTTAAAATAGCAGTCCCAATCCCTTTGTTAGTAAATATTTCTAACAATAGGCAGTGTGGCTTTCTTCCGTCCAAAATATGAACTCTTGATACGCCGCTTTCAATAGCATCAATACAGTTGTTAAGCTTTGGAAGCATACCTCCACCAATAAATCCATCACTGATTAATGCTCTTGCTTCATCAAGACTAAGCTCTGAAATAAGTGTAGACTTATCAGAAGGATCCTTATATACACCTTCAATATCTGTTAAGAACGCAAGCTTTTCTGCATTAACTGCTGTTGCAATTGCACATGCCGCATCATCTGCATTGATGTTGTATGTATTAAAGTCATCATCTATACCGATTGGACAAATAATTGGTAAGAAATCATTTTCAAGAAGTGTGTAAATAATGCTTGGATCAACATTTTTAACCTCACCTACAAATCCGATATCTTCGCCATTTGAATATTTTTTATTAACCTGAAGCATTGCGCCGTCCTTACCACTGATACCACAAGCCTTAACGCCTAATTCTTCAACGATTTTAACAAGGCTCTTATTAACCTTGTTAAGAACCATCTCTGCTATCTCCATTGTTGGTTCATCTGTAACACGAAGACCGTTAACAAACTTTGTATCCATACCAACCTTGTCAATCCACTTTGTAATTTCCTTACCGCCACCATGAACGATAATAGGCTTAAATCCTACAAGCTTAAGTAATACAACATCTTCAATTACTTTTCTCTTTAAATCTTCGTCAACCATAGCGCTTCCGCCGTATTTAACAACGATAATCTTACGATTGAATTTTTGTATGTATGGTAACGCTTCTATAAGCACCTCTGCCTTTTGTAACTCTAAATCTTTTTGTCCGTCCATATCCTATTTTCCTCCATTATTAAGAACGATAATCAGCATTTATTTTAACATAATCGAATGTCAAATCGCAACCCCAAGCTGTAGCACTTTCGCTACCCTGCTTGATATCTGCAATTGCTGTTACCTGCTTCTTTGATAAAATCTCTGTTGCAAATTCTTCGCTATAATCAGTTGCCATACCATTTTCAACGATTTTAAGCTTGCCAGCTTCGCTTTCAAAGTAGATATCTACCTTTTCAGGGTCGAAATTGGCTGTTGAATAACCCATTGCGCAAAGGATTCTTCCCCAGTTAGCATCATGTCCGAAAACTGCTGCCTTTGTAAGGCTTGATGTTACAATAGACTTACTAAGTGTAACTGCCTGTGCCTTTGTTGCCGCATTTACAACCTTTACCTCAAAAAGACATGTTGCACCTTCGCCATCCTCTGCAATCTTCTTTGCAAGAACTTCATTTACATAGTATAGGGCATCATAAAATGTCTTATAATCTTCATTTTCTTCTGTAATTTCGTCGTTACCTGCAAGACCATTTGCTAATACCAAAACTGTGTCATTTGTTGATGTGTCGCCATCAACTGAAATCATATTAAATGTATCAGCAATAATATTGCTTAAAGCCTTCTGTAATAATTCCTTGCTGATGTTAACATCAGTTGTGATAAATCCAAGCATTGTAGCCATATTTGGATGAATCATACCTGAACCTTTACACATACCGCCAATTGTTACTTCCTTGCCTCCAATCATAACTGAAACAGCAACCTTTTTTGGTACTGTGTCTGTTGTCATAATAGCCTCTGCTGCCAAATCACAATCAGCTAATGTATCGCCAAGCCCAGCTGGAAGCTTCTTAATACCAGCCTTAATAACATCCATTGGTAACTGCTTACCGATAACACCTGTTGATGCAACTAAAACTGCATCCTGTGGAATGTTAAGTTCATCTGCTACAGCTTTAGCCATATCCATACAATATCCATAGCCAACTTCACCTGTACAAGCATTAGCAACACCTGAGTTAACTACTACTGCCTGTGCCATAGGTGATTCGTATACAACCTTTTGGTCCCATTTTACAGGTGCTGCCTTTACAAGATTAGTTGTAAATGTTCCAGCTACCTTACATGGCACTTCACTATATACAAGAGCCATATCCTTTTTTACGTTATTCTTAATTCCTGCGTTAAGTCCTGTTGCCTTAAAACCTTTAGCGGCAACAACGCCTTTATCTAACATTTTCATAATAATTCCTCCGATTTATTGCAAATTATGGGAACATTGGTGCCTGTAAAAGACCCATTGTCTCATCTAATCCAAACATAAGATTCATGTTCTGAACTGCCTGACCTGCTGCACCCTTTACAACATTATCAAGTGCGCCCATCATAACGATGTGACCTGTTCTTTCATCTATCTTAAAGTTAACATCTACATAGTTGCTGCCTTCAACCCATCTTGTCTCTGGGCAAACATCCTTTTCAAGAACTCTGACAAACTTTTCATTCTTATAATATTTGTCATATACAGCCTTAACCTCTTCATATGTAACATCCTTTACAAGCTTTGCATATGAAGTTACTAAAATACCTCTATTCATAGGAACAAGGTGTGGTGTAAACATAAGCTTAATGTCCTTGCCAGCCGCATAACCTAACTGTTCTTCAATCTCAGGTGTATGTCTGTGAGTTGTTACACCGTAAGCCTTGATATTTTCATTGACTTCACAGAAAAGATTAGCTACCTTAGCACCTCTACCTGCACCTGAGGTACCTGATTTTGCATCTATAATAATTGAATCTGTATCAATTAAACCTTCCTTAACTAATGGATAAATTGTAAGGATAGAACATGTTGTATAACAACCTGGGTTAGCTATAAGTCTCTTACCCTTGATATCTTCTCTATTGATTTCGCAAAGACCGTATACAGCCTCTTCAATAAACTGTGGGCTCTTGTGTTCAATGCCATACCATTTCTCATATACACTTACATCCTTAATTCTAAAGTCAGCACTAAGGTCAATAATCTTAGTCTGCTTTAAAATGTCTTCTGTAACTAAAGATGCACATAAGCCCTGTGGTGTTGCAGTAAATATTACATCAACCTGCTTAGCTAATTCTTCCATATTATCATCCATGCATACATCATCGACTATCTCAAACATATTCTGATAAACTTCCGAATACTTCTTATCTATATAGCTTCTTGAGCCGTACCACACAACCTTTGCTTCCTTGTGTCCTAATAATAATCTAACTAATTCATTACCTGCGTATCCTGTCGCACCAATTATACCAACTTTAATCATAAGTCGCCTCCATAAAATTCTCTATTTAAGACTCGCCTGAGAGTCTTAGTGCGGAATTCGGGTCAGCTTTAGCTGGCATCTTTCCTATCCGAATTCCTGCACATATATATTCATCAGACAGAAGTTATTTCATGTCTGATGAATTTGTCTTACTACATATTAAAACAAGTTTGCAAATATGTAAAGAGCTTTTTTGAATTTTTATTCATATTTATGCAAATTTTTTGTATATTATGCAATACATTTGAAAATATAACTTGATTATTTTACATAGATGATGTATATTATTTTCATTAAGAAAAATATCTAGGAGGATTATTTAAGATGAAAGAAAAAGTTGTTCTCGCATATTCAGGCGGACTTGATACTACAGCAATCATTCCTTGGTTAAAGGAAAACTATGATTACGAAGTTATTTGCTGTTGTATAGATGTTGGACAGGAAAGTGAACTTGACGGATTAGAAGAAAGAGCTAAATTATCAGGTGCTGAAAAGTTATACATACTTGATGTAGTTGATGAATTTGTTGATGAATACATCATTCCAACAGTTCAAGCTAACGCAGTTTATGAGAATAAATATTTATTAGGTACTTCATTTGCAAGACCAGTTATCGCTAAAAAATTAGTTGAAATCGCTAAAAAAGAAGGCGCTGTTGCTATCTGCCACGGTGCTACAGGTAAGGGTAATGACCAGGTTCGTTTCGAACTTTCAATCAAGGCATTAGCTCCAGAAATCAAAATCATTGCTCCTTGGAGATGCAAAGAAACTTGGAAGATGAATTCTCGTGAAGACGAAATCGAATACTGCAAGCAACATGGTATTGATTTACCATTCTCAGCAGATTCAAGCTACAGCCGTGACCGTAACTTATGGCATATCAGCCACGAAGGTCTTGAACTTGAATTACCATCTAACGAACCAAACTATGATCACTTATTAGTTCTTGGTGTTTCACCTGAAAAGGCACCAGACGAAGGCGAATATGTTACTATGACATTTGAAGCTGGTGTTCCAACAAGCGTTAATGGCAAGAAGATGAAGGCATCTGATATTATCAGAGAGCTTAACAAGCTTGGTGGCAAGCATGGTATTGGTATCATCGATATCGTTGAAAACCGTGTTGTTGGTATGAAGTCACGTGGTGTATATGAAACTCCTGGTGGAACAATCCTTATGGAAGCACATACACAGCTTGAAGAACTTATCTTAGACAGAGATACATTAGCATATAAGAAGCTTGTAGCTACAAAGTTTGCTGATTTAGTATATGAAGGAAAATGGTTTACACCACTTAGAGAAGCATTACAAGCATTTGTTGTTTCAACACAAAAGAATGTTACAGGTGAAGTTAAGTTCAAGCTTTACAAGGGTAACATCATCAAGGCTGGTACAACTTCTCCATATTCATTATACAATGAATCACTTGCAAGCTTTACAACAGGCGAGCTTTATGACCACCATGATGCTGAAGGTTTCATCAACTTATTCGGCTTATCAATGAAGGTTAGAGCTATGATGGAAGAAAATAATAAGTAATAAATAAATTAACACATATGTAAGAAGAGATGGTGCTAAATGCTCTTCTTAGCATATGTGTTTTTTATTGTAATTTTAGTTTCTAACAATATATAACCTTTTTTAAGTACTTTTTATCCTGATCCACCAGATATATCCTATAGTTCTTCTTATTTACTAATACATTAATGCTATCCCCTGGGAAATATATGTCATCATAGCTTTTATCTAATAATCTACTGTTAAACACGTATATCTTTCCATTTTCTGCAGTATAGCTACATTCAATAAAATATTTTCCTTTTTTGGCATTGTAACCAGTATGATTAACAATGGCATTAATCCTTTTTCCTTTTTCAGCAAGAGCATATTCAATGTCTACCGCTATCTGTTGCAAATAAAGTTTTCCTATTCCAAATAACAACAACGCCCCAAACACTAATAACATAAGTGGAACTACCCATAATATAACATTATCCCTTATCGGTTGAAGTTTTGTTTCATCGTAATACAGTCTAATTGTATCTCCTTCATCTCTCCATAAAGCTCCAGTATTCAGATGAACATTTTCATATAATTTGCCATTATATACATATGTAACATAGATACCACTTTCTCCAATGGAACTAACTCTACCTACAAATGATGAGGCAGTATTCACTAACTTAACCGAATTTACTAAACTCGTAAAACTAACTATAATCATAATTACCGAGATAACCATAACTGTTAATTCCAATCTTTTCAAAAATTTTTCCATAGTTTTATACTACCTCCTTCTTCCCATAATATATCCTGTTTATCTTATAATTGTCCTTATCTACAAGCACCTTAATCGAACTTCCTATCGGATAAGCATCATATATAGAACTATAAAATGTCCCACTAGTAAAAATATATTTAACCTCTTCTAATTCATAAGAACATAGAAAATAATATGCTGTCGCTCTTTTACCTTGTATTTCTTTAATTTCTTCAATAACACAATCAAGAACAACTCCATTTTCTTCAGTAAGTGCCTCAGATGCATTTGCTCCAAAAGATTTAAACAGCTTACACATTCCTAATATAACAATAATAAAAATCGTAGCTGCAACAATTGGAAAAATATTATATCCCATTGTAGTAACTTCATTAGGATTATTAGGATTTATGTATAATTTAACCTTGTCTCCTTTATTCACCATATTTACAGCGGCTATTCTCACCTCTTTATATTCTTGTCCCTTATATGTATAATCTGCATATACAGTTATGTGGGTTGTTTCATCTGAATAATACGACTCAACTTTACTAACAGTTCCTCCCACGCTATCATACTTTACTGCAATTTCGATAAAATTCCATATTTCAAATCCAAAACATAATACAAAAAGTATTACTATTACTGCTACTGTAATTTTATACGCTTTATTCTTCATAAAATAGCTCCTTTCACAGAAACCAATCCCTCTCTTATATCACATCAAATGAAATAAATTCATTTTTTCTATAAGTTAGGTTACCAACTGTACCCTCTTCCATTCTGGAATAAATATTTTTGTCAACCTTAAACTCCAGTCTTTCTGAGCCATCCTTAAATACCAAAATATATTCACATATTTTCTTTCTTAACTTTTCTCCCTTAGCGCCAACCGTGAATACTGCATACTGACTTCCATAGTTAAATGCATCCGTTGCATAATCTTCTATAACATTCTTAGATTCCAGCAATACACCTTCTCTGACATTCATCTTCTTTTTATTCTTCAATGACTTTATATCTGGTTCATCTTGTTCGTAAGAATCATCTTTGTCACCATCAACTAATTTTGAATATGCTTCTATACTTAAAACCACCATAGAACCATAACCATTCTTAGTTAAATACACCGGATTACCGCTACTTACTTCTTTTTCAATCTCTGTAAATTTGTTTCTTAAATCTGAAATAGGTCTAATTTGTATCATCTTTTGTTCCTCCTTTTATCATTACTTTATCATTATTTTATCATATTATCACTAATTGTCAAGTTATTTTTGTATTGACATTGTGTTAAACTATTAGCGGATAGTGCAAAATAGGAAAGCATCCGCAAAACATTACAGACGAATAGAAGAATACGCGCCTAAAACCGGAACAGTAAGACTTTTGCGTTTGACAGAGAAGCAATATAATAATATATACATGGTG
>SVDX01000034.1 GCA_015057605.1 Lachnospira sp.
GTATCATTTGGTGTATCGGGATATCTCCCTGATTTATACAAATCAACACACATTAGTTTAAACTCGTAGCTATAACGCATAAAAATACCCTCCTTACTGGTTTGTCCAGTAAAGAGGGTACATATCAAATTGATTTACAGCGTCTCTTTTATTCAATAGAAAATGACTCTTTTATGCAAGCTCTGGTCCACGAGAAATTGATAATTTCAAAAGAACCGGAGTTAATAATGCGGATGCAATAACACTTAATATGATTGCGGGAAGTATGACTGAATCAATCATACCTGCGTTAATACCTTTTTGAGCTACCATAAGGGCAACCTCGCTACGGGCAACCATGCCAATGCCTATTACGAGGGACTGATGAGAGGTTAAACGGCATAGCTTACTGCCGATTCCGCAGCCTATTATCTTAGATAATACAGCTGCAATAATGAGTAATAATGCAAATACAAGTATTTCAGAATTCATAGTTTTTAAATCAGTTTTCATACCTACACTAGCAAAGAATACAGGGGTAAATACCATATATGCAGCAACGGTAAATTTCTTTGCAACAAATTGTCGCGCTTTTGCAAGGTTACATAATATGAGTCCGGCAAAAAATGCACCTGTAATATCTGCTACACCAAATACAGCTTCTGCTGAGTAAGACATAAGAAAACAAAATGCTAATGCCCATACAGCAATTCTTCTACTGTGACAGTGATGCTCTGAAATTTTGTTGAATAATATTCGTATTACATATCCTACAATCAAAGTAAAAGCAAAGAATAATGCAATTTTTAGAAGTACAATAAGCGGATTTGAAGCACCAGAGCTAAGTCCTGTAAGAACAGACAAAACAACGATGCCTAATATATCGTCAATTAAGGCTGCACTAAGTAAAATAGTTCCGGTTTTCGATTTTAACTTACCCATCTCGTTAAGAGTTTCAACAGTAATAGATACTGAAGTGGCAGAAAATACTGAGCCTACAAAGGCTGCTTTTAAAAGATTGATAGCATTAAAGTCGTGAAGGAAGAAGAAAAAGTATAATCCTCCACATAAAAGTAATGGTATGAATACGCCAAAGCATGCTATTATAAATGATTTAAAGCCAGTTTCCTTTAATTCAGACATATCGGTATCAATACCTGCTGTAAACATAAGCATAATAACGCCGATTTCTGCGGTTTTAACAAGGAAATCAGAGCTTTCAAGTAAGCCAACTCCACTTGGACCTAATATAATACCAGCTACAAGTGCGCCGACAACCTGAGGCATATGTATTTTCTCTGTGGCAAGACCAAGTAGTTTAGTTGATAGTAAAATAAGTGCTAATACTAGCAAATAAGTATAAGAATCCATTTTAAAATTCCCTTCTTTCAATTAATCCATATCGAATTATAGTCCTTTGAAATAAAAAGTCAAGAACAAAATAAAGTACATTACTAAACTTTACCAAACAATATAAGTGTGATAAAATTAGCATAGTTAGAGAAAGGAAAATGAACATTATGAATAGAAAAATTGGAATATTTGCAATTACATTTATAAATATATTACTATTAGTGGCTTGTGCTAATAATGACAGGGAAATGAATACGGTTGCAAGAGCAACACTTGCACCAACCATAGCACCTACTGATGCTCCGACAGTGGCACCAACTCAGCCACCAACGCAGGCTCCAACTGCAAATGCTAATCCTTTTGAAGTGGTTAATTTCTATTATAATGACAGAAGTCAGGGAAAGAGGACGCTGGTAGAGGGATATAACGGAGCCTTTACTAAGGGAAAAGATATAGTTTCGTATGATGTTTTTGTGACCGATGAAGCATTTGTTGCAACAGGATATTTTAAAGATGTATGGGATAAATACTGGAACAAGTATACTGAAACAGACGGATTTAAAATAGGTTATGAACTCGAATTTTTGGCTACAGATGGAAAAAATGTAAGTACAAATATTTTGTCGCCTAAGGATACAGAAGACTTTTTTGAATATGTGGAAGTCTATTTATATGATGATACTAACAAGCTTAGAGGCCAGTGGTACAGTCATATTTTAGAAGAAGAAATGAATGATAGTACCATACTTAGTAGCATTAAGCTTACAGCTGGGCAAAAAATAGAATGTGTATCTAAGATAAAGCTTACGGTCTTTGTGTATAAAGATGCTCACGATTTTGATGCTTTGACAGGAAAATATATAGGCGATTGTAAAAAGACAATTTATGTAAATAGAGTACAGTAGATTATTGAGGAGAAAAATGGTGACTAACAATAGAAAATATGCTGATTTGCTGGTGGATGTTTTATGCATAGTGCTTACCACGATAGGGGCAAATTCGTATTTTTTAGTAAAGGAATATGAGTTTGCGATACCGTTAGTTTTGTTGGCAATAGCGGTTGCTAATATTTTGCCATTCTTTTCGGTAAGAAAGCATTATGGAAGAATACGTTTGTGTAATCACGGTGTAAGATGTTTAAAAATATTTGCGGTATCAACATTTATTACAATAGGCTTTAAAATATACCTCTTAATCAATTGGTATTATAGAGAGTGGCAGGATTTTTTAATTGCGGTTATTATAATTTTTGTGGTAGAGGCGCTTATATTCTTTAATGGTATATTTAGCGTGTATTTATCATCCCTGCAGCTTGGAATAAAGATAAGAATATTAGGAATCGTATTTGGAATGACACCTATTATAAATCTGATATTTCTTGCAATAATTATAAAAACGGTAAGTGATGAGGTTGAATTAGAAACAGGGAGACATGAGCTTAATGAATATAGAAAGGATTTAAAGGTATGTCAAACTAAATATCCTATATTGTTAGTTCACGGCGTGTTTTTTAGAGATTTTGAATATTTTAACTACTGGGGAAGAATTCCTAAAGAGCTTATAAAAAATGGAGCGACGATATATTATGGTGAACATAGATCGGCAGCCTCTATTGCGGACAGTGCAAATGAACTGGCGACAAGAATAAAACAGATAATTGAAGAAACGGGCTGTGAAAAGCTTAATATTATAGCTCATTCAAAGGGAGGGCTTGATTGTCGTTATGCGATTGAAAATTGTGGCATAGGACAATATGTGGCATCGCTTACAACTATAAATACTCCACACAGAGGCTGTAAATTCGCAGATTATGTGCTTGAAAAAATGCCAGATAAAATAGAACATAAAATAGCTAAGGCTTATAATACGGCGCTTTCGAATTTGGGTGATGTAAATCCAGACTTTATGTCGGCGGTATACGATTTAACTTCACAAAAGGGCATAGAATTAGATAAGGCTATGCCGGTTCCAGAAAATATTTACTGCCAGAGTGTCGGTTCTAAAATTAACAAGGCAATACACGGTAAGTTCCCATTAAATCTTTCATATCATTTAGTGAAATATTTTGATGGCGCAAATGATGGACTTGTTGGAGAGGACTCTTTTGCTTGGAGCGACAATTATACATTTCTTGTTACAAAGGGAAGAAGAGGAATATCTCATGCAGATATAATTGATTTGAACCGTAGCGATATTCCTGGATTTGACGTAAGAGAATGGTATGTTCAACTTGTTTCAGAATTGAGAATTATGGATTTATAAAATTTTTTATCAAAATTGATTATTTTCTCTTGACAAAATACGACATGCATATTATAATAACTACATAATACTCTATACCCCTTTTATTATACTACTTAATCAGTATGCAAGTTCCGTTAAGGGGACGGAATGAGTGTACTGATTAAGTTTTTTTGCACCCTTTTTGCGCAAGATTGAAAACAAACTCTAACATTATAGTATCATTCTGCCGATATATGTATATGAAAAGGATTTCAATTCATATATTCAAGGAGGTATTATTATGAAAATTGACACAAGCGCGATTGCTATGTCATCAGAAAGACATTACAGCTATTATGCAGAAAAATCTGAGGCTAGCATGGTAACTACTGCAGACAAAGCGGCAACACTTAATTTTTCTAAGGAAGGCGTAAGCCTTATGGAACAAATGAAAGAAGAACAGCTACGTCTGCAAAGAGAACAAAGGGAACAACGCGATGAAAATATGGCTAAAGCATTTTCAGAGCAATTAAGAAGAACGGCCAATGAACCGGTTGAAGTTCCTGAATATGAAGAAGATTTAAAAATACAGCTTTTAAGAAAAATGCTAAAAGCACTTAACAGTATGAGAGACGGAAAGTTTGAGGAAGCTGCTATGGAGCTTGAGCGTGCAGAGGCTGGATACAAGAAAGCAGGAAGAATTTCGGTAAATGCAAATAATGCAGTTAAATTAAATGCACCTGCAAGAACAACAAATGGAACGTTATGGACAAGAACAACGGTAAAGAGTGCATTTGTAAGTGAAGTAGAGAATACAGCATATCAGGCAACGGGTATAGTAAAGACTGCGGATGGAAGAGAGATAAGCTTTGGCGTAAGCGTTGAAATGTCAAGAGCATTTTGTGCGCAGTATGAAAGTCTTACACAAGAGGAATACATAGTCACAGACCCATTAGTTATCAATCTTGACAATAACGTAGCAAGCGTAACTGATCAAAAATTCTTATTTGACTTAGATTCAGATGGAACTAAGGATGAGATATCATTTGTAGGAGAAGGAAGCGGATTTCTTGCTTTAGATAAAAATGCTGATGGCGTGATTAATGATGGTAGGGAATTATTTGGAACTGAGTCTGGTAATGGCTTTAAGGATTTGGCACAATATGATCTTGACGGTAATGGCTGGATAGATGAAAATGATAAAGTGTTTGAAGATTTGCGTGTGTGGACTAAGGATGCTGAGGGTAACGACAGACTGATTGATCTTAAAAAAGCAGGCGTTGGAGCGATATATCTTGAAAGTGCTTCTACAGAGTACTCATTAAAAAATGAGCAGCACCTTACAGATGCAATTATAAGACAAACGGGTATATATTTAAAAGAAAATGGTCAGGTATCTACGATACAGCATGTAGATTTGGCAATGTAAGATATTAAGGATATAAGTATGAATGCAGTAATTTTTGATATGGATGGAGTTATATTTGATTCAGAACAGCTTGTAAAGGCTTGTTGGGAAGAGGTGGGAGAACAATATCAGATTGAGAATATAGGATATGTGTTTTATAAATGCCTTGGTACCAATAAAGCGGCGACAAGAGTTATACTGAATGAACATTATGGTGATGCACTTAATGTTGATACATTTTTTAAGGATACAAGAGAGTTGTTTTATAAGTATGTATATGAATTTGGAATGCCAATGAAGCCGTATATAAGACAACTTTTAGTAAAACTTAAGGAAATGGATTATGCAATAGGATTGGCATCTTCAACGAGGTTTGAAGCTATAGTAGAAGAACTAACGATGACAGGACTTATAAATTATTTTGACTACATCGTAGGCGGTGATATGGTGGCTAATAGTAAACCTGATCCGGAAATATTTTTAAAATGCTGTGCAGGACTTCATAAAAATCCTAAGGATACTTATGTGATTGAAGATTCCTACAACGGAATAAGAGCTGCATATGCAGCGGGCATGAAAGCTATAATGGTTCCTGATATGGTTATGCCAGACGAAGAAATGAAATCAATGGCTGTTGTAGCCAAAAATTTAAAAGAAGTTATGAACATTTTGTGTGATGAATAAATTATAAAAGAGATTGTTCTAAAAGGAATAATCTCTTTTTTCAACATTTACTTGCGAATTCCTATAAAAGTTGATAAAATAAATCTATTATGGGTTAATAGGAGTTTTTATGAAAAAAAGAAGACGACTAAAAAAGAGTGTAATATATAGTTTGATTGCAATTGTAGTGATTGTTGTGCTTATATTTGTTACGGTTACTCTTTCTAAAAAGGGTAAAACGCAAGAAGAAAATACAACACTTGCAACAACAACCTCGCATACAATAAGTGATGATGACATTAATGATATAATACAGGAAAATCAGATGCAGATTAATATGGGAAACTTCAAAATAGAAGTTGGTAAGCAGATTATGATTACTGCATCGTTTGGTGAACAGGTGGCAACTAATATTGTGGCTTGGAAAAGCGCAAATGAATCAGTGTTTACCATTGATGAAAATGGTGTGCTTACTGCGGTTGGAGTTGGAAAAGCAGCGCTTACAGCAACAATGGATTTATATAGTGATGCTATTATTGTTGAGGTTGTTGCAACAAAAAGTGAAGATGGAGACTTGAATTTGCCTAATTATGATGAAGCAGTAAAACCATCTGAGCCATCAACGCAAGGACCGACACAAGGACCAACACAAGGCCCAACACAAGGACCAACACAAGGCTCAACACAAGGTCCAACACAAGGACCGACACAGGCTCCTACAGAGGCGCCAACACAGGGAACAACGCAAGGTCCAACGCAAGGTCCAACGCAAGGACCGACACAGGGCCCAACACAGGGAGCGACGCAAGAACCAACACAAGGCCCAACACAGGCTCCTACAGAGACACCAACACAGGAACAAAATCAACTTGTAAGTACTGATTTATATGGTGTGTTAGAAAATTATGGATTTACTAAGCATCCAAGCTTAGGCAACGTATATGTATATAATTCGCAGGCAGGCTATGCAGGATATATTAGCATACAGGGCAACTGTACTCACATTTTTGTTAAAAACTTAAATGCGGAGTTTGAAAATGCATTATTAAATGTGCTTGAATTACTTGTTTTAGATGGAAATAAGCAGGTTGTGAATACATATAAAGATATGACTTTGGATAAAACTATAATTGTAAAAAAGAGAAGAGTTCAATATCTGTTACAGACTGCGGGCGGTCATGGACAAATAATTGTAGGAAATTAATTCAAAAAATGTAAAAATACTATCGAAATACTTGTAAATATATGTTATAATAATATATCACGGGTATGAAAGTATAGACGAGGTGTAGATATGCTCAATCAAAGTAAGGTAAGATTACTTACAAAGCTGGCAGTATATGAAAAAAGCCAGGAAGGTAAAAAGAATATAGCAATACGAAAGAATTTCAAGGGTGATTTTGTAAGCTTTGGAATAATAAAAACGATTATTGCAGTAACAGTTGCATATCTTATGTGTGTTGCAGTATATTTTATGTGCAATGTCCAATTTTATGTAGATAATATATTGTATCTTGATTATAAGACATTATTTTTTACAATTGGCAAGTATTACTTGTTGGTGGTTATTGCATTTGGTTTAATATCATTTTTGTATTACACATATGTATTTGAAGTGGCTAAGAAGGATACAGATAAATACATCTTGCGATTAAGAAAATTGGAAAAGTACTATGAAAGAGAAGATGAAATAAGAAAAAGAGTTGGAGGATATAAAAAATGATGACATTATACGTTGTAAAAGATTTTTTACAAAGAATATACGGCAAATATCATATGTATATAACTCCAGCGTTAAAGCTTATATTATCGCTGGTTTCAATAATAACAATCAATTCAAAAATAGGTTATATGGATAAACTTAAAAATCCTTTAATAGTATTTTTACTTGCAGTAGTATGCACATTTATGCCTAATTCTGTTACGGTGCTTATACTTGCAGCATTGATTGTACTGCATATGATAGCACATTCACTTGAATTGGCGGCAATAGTTCTATTTATGTTTGTTATACTTTATCTGGTGTATTTTAGATTTTCAGCAAAATCATGCTATGCGGTTATTTTAACACCAATGGCATTTGCACTAAATATACCTTATGTTGTACCGGTAGTTATTGGATTACTTATGGGACCATTTGCTTCAATAGCAATGATATGTGGTATATTTGTATATTATATAGTTAAGTTTACGATGGGATATAACTTAGAGATGATAGGCGATGAAGAAGGCGCTATATTAGAAATAGTAAAATATATTGTAGACAATGCATTATTTAACAGAGAAATGATTGCATATATGTTAGCATTTACAGTAACGGTAATCGTAGTATATGCAATAAGAAGACTTTCAGTAGATTATTCATGGCTTATTGCTACAGGAG
Organism: Lachnospira sp.; assembly: GCA_015057605.1. Lineage (GTDB taxonomy): Bacteria > Bacillota > Clostridia > Lachnospirales > Lachnospiraceae > SIG291. The sequence goes on from SVDX01000034.1 coordinate 8,010, forward strand.
CTGGTGTATTGACTAATATCGTACTTATGATACTTACACAGATAGTACTTACTGTTAAGGTTTCTACATTAGGAATAGTTCTTGGCTCAATCTTAGCGATTGTGGTTGGAGTTGTGTTATTCTTATTAGTATTTTCTGTTGATTATACAAGAACTGAAATTGTTCAATTTGAAGATGATGATTATTATTACTATGTAAAGGCAGTTCCAAAGATTGCCGTTACAAAGCCTAATTTACAGGTTAAAAAAATTAATGCTCAAAAAACAAGACATGTAGCAGAATCTAATTCAGAAGACGAAGAATAGTATAATTTAGAAGGAGGTGCAACATATGCAATACCTAAATGATCTTTTTGAAGATTATTTTTCAAAAGTATATATGCCAAGTGTTACGGTAATTGATATAATTGAAATTGCCATAATAGCATTTGTTATATACCATGTTATGGTATGGATTAAAAAAACCAAGGCATGGGTACTTTTAAAGGGTATAACAGTGCTGGTTGCATTTTCATTAGTTGCAGTTTTACTTAATCTTAAGACTATATTGTGGATAGCAAGTAAGACCATTAGTGTCGGCGTTATTGCGCTGGTTGTAATTTTTCAACCGGAACTTAGAAAGGCACTTGAACAGCTGGGTAGAAGAAGACTTATCTCAAGCATTTTGCCATTTGATGACAATAAAGATAAGGGCGAACGCTTTAGTAACAGAACAATCAATGAGCTTATTAAAGCAACATACGAGCTTGCAAGAACGAAGACTGGAGCTCTGATTGTTATTGAACAGGATATTGAGCTTACAGATTACGAAAAAACCGGTATTGAAATAGATGCATTACTGACAAGTCAGTTGCTTATTAATATATTTGAACATAATACACCATTGCATGATGGTGCTGTTTTGGTTAGAGGAAATAGAGTTGTTGCAGCAACCTGTTACTTGCCATTATCGGATAATATGGGACTTAGTAAGGATCTTGGAACAAGACATAGAGCAGGTGTTGGTGTAAGTGAAGTTACTGACACGATGACTATTATTGTATCAGAAGAGACTGGAAAGGTATCATTAGCTATAGGTGGCGAGCTTATCCGTAACGTAGAAGGTGAATACCTGCGTAATAAGCTTACCTATATTCAAAAGAAAACTATAGATGTTAAATCGTTTAAGCTGTGGAAAGGAAGACTAAAGAATGAAAGAAAAGCTTCTGAATAATATATGGCTTAAGTTGTTAGCGTTAGTGTTAGCTATTTTAGCCTGGATAGTTATTGTAAATGTTAGTGATCCTTCTACACGTGTGACTGTATCAGGAGTAAAGGTGGAACTGGTTAATACAGAAGTTCTGATAGAGAATGAATACATTTATGAAGTGATAGAAGGGAACGTTATAGAAGTGTCAGTAAGAGGACCAAGAACAATTGTTGAAAATCTTGAAGCTGCCGATTTTAAGGCAACTGCAAGAGTTGCTCTTATGTCAGATACTGCAAAAATTGAAGTTATTTGCGTGGATGAATCTATTGCAGGAGATATATCTATTACGCCAAAGACAGAAGAAGTTAAGCTGAATCTGGAAAATATGGTTTCAGAAACATTTCCAGTGCAAGCGGTTTTAGGTGGAACACCTGCATCAGGTTATTTTACTGATGAATCACAAATTGCTACAACTCCAGCCAATATAAAGGTAACAGGTTCACAAGCTGTTATTGATAAAATTGCAAGAGTGGTTGTAAAATGTGACGTAAGCGGATATTCACAAAGCATTCAAACAACTATGACACCGGTGCTTTTAGATGCATACGGAAAGGAAATTGATAAGACTAATCTGCTATTATCATCAGATTCTTTAGATACAACGATAACAGTTCTAAAGACAAAAAGAATTGCTATTAACTTTGTGACAATGGGTGAGCCTGAAAGCGGATACAAATATGCAGGTTATCAGGCAAGTCTTACAAATGTTTTAATAGCCGGTAAGGAAGAAGATATAGATGCTATAGATGCACTGAATATACCGGCAGATTATTTAGATGTAACAAATCTAAATTCTAACAAAACAGTAGTTGTTCCAATTCAGCAGTTTATTCCAAGTAATTTTATGATGATACAAGGAGATACTACTGCTACCGTTGAACTAAAGATAGAGCGACTATATACAAAGACTTATTATTGTGCTACTTCAGAGGTAAAGCTATTAAATCTGGAAGACGGCTATAAGGCTAAGATTACTACACCAGTATCGCTGCCTATAGTAGTGAGCGGACTGATTGATGATATTGATGGAGTTACTTCACAAAATATTGTTACATCAGTTAATCTTGAAGGCCTTACACAGGGTACACATGTATTAAAGGTAAAGGTGGATGAACCTGAAAATTGTGAGGTTCATGGAGAATATACAGTAACAGTTGTTATAACTAGAAATTAGAGAGGTAATTATCATGTTGAATTATAAAAAGTATAAAAGAGTTCCAGTAGTGAACATGCCACAAAGAGAGTGGCCTAATAATGAAATACAAAAAGCACCGGTATGGTGTAGTGTTGACTTAAGAGACGGTAATCAGGCATTGATTGAGCCAATGGTAGTTGAAGAAAAGATAGAAATGTTTAACTTGCTTGTAAAGTTAGGCTTTAAGGAAATTGAAATTGGTTTCCCTTCAGCATCCAATATTGAGTTTGACTTTTTAAGACAATTAGTGGATAGAAAGTTAATTCCAGACGATGTTACAGTTCAGGTATTGGTTCAGTGTAGAGAACATTTAATTGAAAGAACATTTGAGTCTCTTGAAGGAATTAAAAAGGCAATTGTACACATTTACAATTCTACATCAACACTTCAAAGAGATGTAGTATTTAACAAGGGCAAGCAGGAAATTATTGATATAGCGCTTGAAGGTACAAGATTAGTTAAGAAATATGCTGAGAATTTCCCAGGCGAGATTATTTTGGAATATTCGCCAGAAAGCTTTACAGGAACAGAGCTTGACTTTGCTTTAGAGATATGTACAGCAGTTCAGGAAGAATGGGGCGCAACTAAGGATAAGAAGGTTATATTTAACCTTCCTGCAACAGTTGAGATGAATACACCAAATGTATACGCAGACCAGATAGAGTGGATGCATAAGAACTTTAAGAATAGAGAATCAATTATACTTAGTGTTCATCCACATAATGATAGAGGTACAGGTGTTGCTGCTACAGAGTTAGCATTATTAGCAGGTGCAGATAGAGTAGAAGGTACATTATTTGGTAATGGCGAAAGAACAGGTAATGTTGATATTCTTAATATTGCATATAATATGTTTTCGCAGGGAATTAATCCTGAATTGAATCTTGAAAATATTAAAGAAATCATAGAAGTATATGAAAGATGCTGCAAGATTCCAGTTCACGTAAGACATCCATATGCAGGTAAATTAGTGTTTACTGCATTTTCTGGTTCGCATCAGGATGCTATTAACAAGGGTATTACAGCTATGCATGAAAGACATCAGGAAATTTGGGAGGTTCCATATCTTCCAATTGACCCATCAGATGTTGGTAGAGCATATGAGCCTATTGTTAGAATTAACAGCCAGTCGGGTAAGGGTGGCGTAGCATTTGTAATGGATACATATTATGGATATAAGCTTCCAAAGGGAATGCATAAAGAATTTGCAGATGTTATTCAGCTTATTGCAGAAGCTCATGGTGAAGTGGCACCTGAGACTATATTAGAAAAGTTTAATGAAGAATATTTGACAATAAAGGAACCATATGAATTTGTAAAGTGTGTTGTGTCTGATTCAGGTGAAGAACACAGTGATGAAACGGGAGTTTCACTTAAGTTTAAATATAATGGTGTTGAATACACATCAGATGCTACAGGAAATGGTCCAATTGATGCAGTTAAATTAGCAATTAAAAAAGTTATGAATGTAGATACAAAGGTGTTAGATTATACAGAACATGCTTTAGGCGAGGGCTCAAATGCAAAGGCTGCTGCATACATTCATATGATGGATAAAACAACAGGTAAGGCAACTTTCGGTGTGGGTGTAAGTTCTAACATAACAAGAGCATCAGTTAAGGCTTTATTTAGTGCATTAAACAGATTATCAAAATAAATTGTATTAAAGGGTTTGACAATTTTGTTTTTAATGTTACAATAGAATTAGGAAGAGGAATATCTTCTCAAATAAAATTTATAGAAAGAGGGTGCGCTATGGCGGTTTTTAGTTTTGGCGGTAAAACAGTTGAAGAAAAAGTTCAAAAGTTGCTTAGTAAGAATGCGTTTGATACGATTCGCGAGAAGTATATGCAGTCGGAACCGGAAATCATGCTATACATAGCGACTGAATGTGCTAAGATCAAAGGCGAAGGTAGTGTTAACACATTGGTATTAATGCTTGACAATCCTAACGACAAGGTTAAAGCGAAGGCGGCTGAGTCATTAGTGTATGTTGGTACAGAACATGTAGTTAGTGCAATTGAATATGCCTTGAGAAAGACTACGGATGAAGAAGCCAAGGCGTCGATGAGAGAATCGATAGACTTGCTTCGTAACCCAAAGAAGAGAAAAAAATTATTAGGAATTTAATAAAAACAAGAGAGTTTCGTACGTACGGGGCTCTCTTTCTTTTCTTTTTTAGGGTGTCCTAAAAGAATTGCGAAAAATGTATAAATATGTTATAATGAGTCGTATAGAATTTTTTGGAGGTGACTGTTTTTTATGGTTATATTTCAAAATGTAATAGGCTTTGATGGACTTATATTTCTGTTGGCCATTGCGACTACGGTAATATTTGTGCTTGCAAGAAAAGCAACGAACGAACTTTATTTAAAAATGCATCCATCGCTTTATGTGCCTGGCTTTGACAAAACAAAAGAAAAGGCAATGAATGATTACAAGGAGCTTACAGAAGCTGATGTGGTAGCTATGCGTGATAAGATGGGCAGATTATATACGCTTTTCGCAAACTTTACGGGTATATTTCCACTTCTTGGTATCTTAGGAACAGTTATATCGCTAATAGGTATGATTTCGGATATGGCTAATGCACAGTCAAATTTTTATTTGGCTTTAACATCTACATTTTGGGGCTTAGTATTTGCTATTATATTTAAGATGTTAGATGGATTTATTTTGTCGAGAATAGAAGATAACGAAAAAACAGTAGCACTATATTTAGAAAGAAATATAGCAGAATATGAGAAGGTGAATACATGCGAAGACAAATAGTAATTGAGCTGACGTCACTTTTGGATGTTATACTTATATTGCTGTTTTTGGTTATATATAATACTACGAGCTCGGCAAGTGAGATTGAAAATAACAATAAACAGCAGATGACTGAGATGACTTCACAGATGGAACAGATGCAAAATGAACTTGATAACAAGTCGTCTATGCTTGAATCAATAGAAGCTGTGGATGGAGAATGCACAGTGATTACAGTAAGGGGAACTTCAGATCCTTATGACCCTAATAATGATAATGGTAAGAATAAAATTACCTTCACCATTAATAAAGAAGTGGCATATGAAGTTCCATTGATACTTGATAAGAATTATATATATAATACTATATATAGTTATATGCAAGAGTGTTATACAAAGGCCTTGCAACAAGACGATACGATTATTTATGTAGTGTATGATAGGACGGGAGCCTCAAGGCATGAGCCTTCTGCTGTAGAAAATGCTTACAATGCTATACGCAGAAAGCATTTATATCCATCTAATGTATACTATAAAGAAATAATGAGCGAACAATAAGTGAAAGGATGAAAGTACTATGGATAATTACAACAACTACAACAATTACAATCAAAGAACAACACAATATGCGCAAGAGCAAAAGGTAAAGAAGACAAAGAAAGAAAAGAAGAAAGATAAGAAGAGAAGAAAAAGAGCAATAATTATAATAATCATTATTTTACTTGCGTTATTATTAGCATTTCTTATTAAAAAATTTGGCTTTGGCGGCGGTAACGGCTTTGGCCTTGGAAAGGGCGATAAGGACGGAAACGGCGATGGTCAGGGAACAACAACAGTGGCGCAACAATCTACAACTGAGTATCAGACAAAGGCAGATGAAGGCCATTTAATCAAAATTGATGCTGATAAGGTAACATTTAAGGGTGTAGAATATACACAAGCTACAGTTAATAATTTAAAGACAGTGCTTGCAGCTGAGTATACATCAGGTGATAAGGTTACTTTGGAAATGACATCAACAGCAAGAGATACACTTATCACAGAAGTGAAGACAATGCTAACAGGAATGGGAATAACTCCTACTGAAAAAGATATATAATTAAATAGAAAAGGAAAGAAACATGATTAAGATTGATATTATTTCTGGCTTTTTAGGAGCTGGTAAAACAACATTAATAAAACAACTTATTGAGAAATCATTTCAAGGAGAAGATGTAGTTCTTATAGAGAACGAATTTGGCGAGATTGGAATTGACAGTGGCTTTTTAAAAGAATCTAATATCGAGATTCGAGAGATGAATTCAGGGTGTATATGTTGTTCGTTAGTGGGTGATTTTTCAACTTCTTTAAAAGAAGTTATTGAAAAATATCATCCTGCACGAATTATAATTGAACCATCCGGTGTAGGTAAGCTTTCTGATGTAATAAAGGCAGTTGAAACGGTTACTGATGCTGAAGTAGTGCTAAATAGTGCCACAACAGTAGTTGATGGTAACAAATGCAAAATGTATATGAAGAATTTTGGAGAATTCTTTAATAATCAGATTGAATATGCAGATGCAATATTGCTTAGCAGAACAGATCTTATCTCTGAAAAGAAGGTAAAGGATGCACTTGAATTAATAAGAAATCTTAATCAAAAGGCTATAGTAGTTACTACTCCAATTACAGAGTTGACTGGTGAAAAGCTTTTAGAAATATTAGATAAAACAACATCCTTAGAAAAACAATTAGAAGAGGAACACCATCACCATGAGTGTTGCGGACATCATCACGAGCATGAACACGACCACGACCATGAGTGCTGCGGACATCATCACGAGCATGAACACGACCACGACCATGAGTGCTGTGGACATCATCACGACCATGAGCATCATCATGAGCACGGTGAAGAATGCACTTGCGGATGTCATGACCATGAGCATCACCATCATCATGCAGATGAAGTGTTTACAAGTTATGGCTTTGAAACAACAAAGACATATTCTAAGGATGAGTTAGAAGAAATTCTTGAAAAGCTTGCAAATACAGAAGATTATGGAACTGTACTTAGAGCTAAGGGTATGATACAGCAAACAGATTCTAAGGAATGGTTACATTTTGATTTAGTTCCAGGCGAATACGAAATTCGTACAGGCCAGGCTGATTATATAGGTAAAATCTGCGTAATTGGTTCTAAGCTTGATAAAGAAAAGTTAGAAGAGCTTATTTAGGAAGGTAGTCAAATATGGAAAGAATACCCTATTATTTTATAAACGGATTTCTTGAAAGTGGTAAGACAGAATTTATTAAATATACCTTAAGTCAGGATTATTTTAGAATGCGCGAAACCACACTTTTAATTGTGTGTGAAGAAGGCATAGAAGAATATGATGAAAAACTCTTAAAGAAAAATAACACGGTAATTGAGTATATTGAAGACGAGGAAGATTTCAATAAGGATAAGCTTAAGGATTTAATTATTAAGCATAAGCCAGCTCGTATTGTTATTGAATATAATGGTATGTGGGATATGAAAAATATAGATATTCCTAATAGTATGGAGCTTGCTCAGCAGATAACCATTATTGACGGAACAACCTATGATAATTACTTCCAAAATATGCGTTCTTTAATGGCAGAGATGGTAAGACGTTCAGAACTTGTTATAGTAAACAGATGTGATGCTATAGAGGATTACAATGCGTGCAGACGTAATCTAAAGGCCATTAATCCAAGTGCCGAAATTGTACTTGAGGATGCAAATGGCGAAGTCGAGGAAGAAATGGTAATGCCGTTTGACGTAGAAGCAGACCATATTGACCTTACAGATGAAACCTATGGCATTTGGTTCTTAGATGCTATGGATAATATAGGTAAATACGAGGGAAAGACAATTTCCTATACTGCAATGGTTATGAAACCAGAGGGCATGCCACGTAATTACTTTGTTCCAGGCAGACCTGCAATGACTTGCTGTGCAGATGATATGACATTTATGGGTTATATTTGCTTTAGCAGACATGCTGTTGAGTATAACAACAAGGATTGGATAAAGCTTATAGCAGAGGTAAAATACGAGTTTCGTCATGAATATAATGAAGAAGGACCTGTGCTATATGCAAAGAGTATTGAACGCACAAGCGCACCAAAACAACCGATAATAACATTTTAAATAAAAAGGGAGCTTAAGGCTCCCTTTTATAATTTGTTTAATCTAAGGCGCAAAAGCTTACGTTTAAGCTTTTTGGCATCAAATGGAATAATAGGATATATATAGCTTTTGCCGCTTATGGTTTTAGTCGAGCAAATGAGAATCAGTGTTAGGAGAATGCCTCCGATAAATCCCCATACATTAAAAAAGTAAGTTGATATCAATAATATAATACGCATAAATTTAATGGCATAACCAAACTCAAAGCTTGGTTGCGTGTAGGTGGCAAGAGAAACAAATGCCATATAAAATACACTTTCTGAATTAAACCAACCAGTTTTAACTGCAAATTCACCTAAAACAATACCGGCGATTACACTTAATGGAGTACTTAGCATATTTGGAGTATTGATGGCTGCGAGCCTAAGCCCATCAATACCAATTTCTAAGATTAATAATTGCAGAAGCACTGGAACAGTTATATCATCGGTGATTAGTATAAAGTCAAGCCAATGAGGAACTAACTCAGGATTATTTAAGAAAAATATCCATAAAGGTGTTACCATTAAAGATGCTAAAACTATAGATAGTCTTGATAGGCGTATATAAGAACCGATTAGAGGTGGCAGATAAAAATCATCAGCTTCCTCGAGTATTTCAAATATTGTTGTAGGCAGTATCATAGCTTCAGGTGAGTTATCAACAAGAATTACTATGTTACCGTCAAGTATGGATGCAGCCGCAGTATCCGGACGTTCGGAATATTTAAAGTTCGGAAATGGATTTAAGCCTCCTCTTTTAATTAAACATTCAGCAAGACTTTCCATATTCATAGTTAAGGCTTCTACTTTAATATCTGATATTTTATTTCGCACGCTGTCAAGCATTTCCTTATCTACCTTGTCATCAATATAACAAATGGAAACATTGGTTTTCGAACGTTCGCCAACAGATAAAATTTCAGAACAAAGTCTTGGATCACGTATACGTCTTCTGATAAGTGCAAGATTAATAACTAAAGTTTCGCTAAAACCGTCACGTGAACCTCTAAGGACACGCTCCTTCCAAGGTTCGGAGATACCTCTAACAGGATAAGTACGGGCGTCGATGCCAATGCAAGAGTCAATGCCATCAACAAATGTACATATAACACCAGATAAAAGCATTTCAATAACCTTTTCAATATCAGTGAAAATATCAACCTCAGTATATGGAATACATTTCTTTGAAAATTCCCAGGCAGTATCGGGAATACTATTTTCATCAATATTATAAATAAAAGTCATGATTTTTTGAATTAGTTCATCCTTACAAAAGCCATCAACAAAGAAAAATGCAATTGTTTTATCGCCTACCTGCATACAACGGTAAATAATATCAAAATTCTTATTAAGTCGCAGAGTCTTCTTTAGGTATTCAGTATTTGCGGCTACAGATTTAGAAATAGTATAGTTATACATAATTTACCTCCGATAGATGTTTTAAATTAGTTTTTCCCAGAAACTTGATTTAATACCTACTTGTGGTAAAATATATATCAGACTGAAATAAAAATGGAGAAATTTATATGACAACGGAAGAAAGATACAGATATATGACAGAAGAGCCTGTGGGTAAGATTATTCCTGTCTTGGCTGTGCCGACAATCATATCAATGCTTGTTACCTCAGTATATAATATGGCTGACACATATTTTGTAGGTAAGATATCGACTGAGGCAGCAGCAGCGGTAGGTGTAATATTTTCACTTATGGCTATAATACAGGCACTTGGATTTACAATTGGTATGGGTTCAGGAAATGTGATTTCGAGACTTCTTGGAAAAAAGGATTTTGAAAAAGCAGAGCGTGTGGCTGCGGTTGCATTTGTCACGGCGATTATAGTTGGTGTATTATTGGCGGTATTTGGTCTTGGTAATATATCATGGTTGGTATCGGTGCTTGGTGCGATTGAAGCAGTAAAGCCATATGCGGAGTCATACGCAAGCTACATTCTTATAGCGGCACCTGTGATGATGGGAAGCTATGTGCTTAACAATTTGCTGCGTTCACAAGGAAGTGCAGTACTTTCGATGGTAGGCATCGCTACGGGGGCAGTTTTAAATGTAATACTTGATCCGATATTTATATTTGCATTTGATATGGGGATTGCAGGAGCTGCATTAGCTACAATATTAAGCCAGTGTATAAGCTTTTGCATATTATTTTCATTAGTGAATTTTAGAAAAAATGGTATTCATATAAAATTAAGCAAATTTAAACCGAGTCCTTCTATATATGGTAATATTTTACATTCGGGTTCACCTTCTCTTTGCAGACAGGGACTTGCAAGTGTTGCGGGTGTTGTAACTAATAATTGTGCGGGTGCATTTGGTCCGGCGGCAATAGCGGCATTATCCATTGTGAATAGAATTACCTTTGTTGTATTTTCTGTAGTTATTGGTTTTGGACAAGCATTCCAGCCTGTATGTGGATTTAATTATGGAGCTAAAAAATATGACCGTGTAATAAAGGCGTATAAAGTAACACTTAGAAT
>SVDX01000035.1 GCA_015057605.1 Lachnospira sp.
AAAATCACATTTTTCCTTTACCAGTCTGCTTACTCCATCGCCTTCATTACCAATTACAAGACCAATAGGTCCCTTTAAATTCAAACTGTACATCTGTGTGCCACCCATATCTGCGCACACAAACCACAAGCCTTCTTTTTTAAGTTCTTCAATTGCATGACCAATATTAGTAACCTTAGCAACCGGTGTATAATTAAGTGCTCCTGCTGAAGTCTTAGCAACCGTTGCTGTAAGTCCAACCGCTCTGTGCTTTGGAATAATAACACCATGTGCTCCACACAAATTAGCAGTTCTTATAATTGCACCAAGATTATGAGGATCTTCAATTCCATCAAGCAAAAACACAAATGGTGCCTCTCCCTTTTCTTTAGCCAATTCTAATATTTCTTCAACAGTCGAATACTCATATGCTGCCGCATAAGCTATTACGCCTTGATGCTTACCCGTAAGCGACATTTGATCCAAACGGTCCTTTGAAACAAATTTTATAATAGTATCTGTCTTCTTAGCTTCTTTTATAACATTTCTTACAGGGCCATCCATGCAACCGTCAAGAATAAATAACTTATCTATAGTCTTGCCGCTTCTAAAAGCTTCTAATACTGCATTACGGCCTTCTATTGTATATTCTTCATATCTCATGATAGTTTTCCAATCCCTTCCAGACCTGATTTAATGAGTGTCAGCATTCTTTCATATTGTCCTTCTAAAAACAAATATCCAACTAATGCTTCAAACCCTGTTGCACGTCTGTAATCGTTAATTGATGCATTTTTTGCTGATGTAAATGATTTAGCGTTTCGACCACGTTTATATATTGCAAGCTCTTTTTCGTCAAGTAGCTCTTCAATTACCTTAATCATAGCGGATTGTGTCTCTGCTTTAACCAACGAGCTTACCTTTTTGTGTATCTTATTTACTTGCACATTACCTTCATTAAGGACCTTTGAACGTATTATAAGATCGTATACACCATCTCCTATATACGCAAGATTTAATGGCGAATACATATTTGCATCTGCTTCCTTTAAAGCAAACATAGTCTTCATGGTTTGGATAAAATCTTCATTTATGCCAGTTTCCATTTTACACCTTCTCTTGTATCTTCAAGAATAATGCCTTTTTCAAGTAATTCATTACGAATTGCATCTGCCTTAGCATAATCCTTATTCTTCTTAGCTTCTTTACGCTGTTCAATCATATCAAGTACATAAACTTCAAGTTCACTATCTATTTGGGTCTTTTCTTCTACAACGCCAGCCAATAGATTTAACGAAACAACCTCATCAAAGCTTGCAATTAATGCTTTCTTAGTAGCATCATTAGTCTCTTCTCTAAATACATCATATATAACTGTTAAAGCCATTGAAGTATTAATATCATTACCTATTGCATCCAAGAATTTTTGTTTCATTTTAGCAAATACATTTTCATCAACTGCGCCATCATCCTTAAGCTCAGACACACGCTTTAAAAGCTTGTTGTAAGCAACTGCCACATTGTCCATAATCTCATATGAGAACTCTAATGGTTTTCTATAATGCGATTGTAAGCAGAACATTCTGTATACAAGTGGATTATAGCCCTTGCTTTCAAGCAATGATAATGTAAGGAACTCGCCCTTTGATTTACTCATTTTGCCTGATTTATCATTTAAATGATGTACATGGAACCAATAGTTACACCACTTATGACCAATATAAGCTTCACTTTGTGCAATTTCATTAGTGTGATGCGGGAAAATGTTATCAATACCACCACAGTGAATATCCATATATTCGCCCAAATGTTTCATACTAATTGCAGAACATTCAATATGCCATCCTGGATAACCAACACCCCACGGACTTTCCCATTTCAATTCTTGATTATCAAACTTTGACTTTGTAAACCAAAGTACGAAGTCTGTTTTATTGCGCTTATTAGTATCTTCATCTACGTCATCTCTTACTCCAACCATAAGTTCTTCTTCATTTTGACTTGAGAGCACATAATAGCTTTCAAGCTTAGATGTATCAAAATACACATTATCGCCAGCAACATAAGCATAGCCCTTTTCTAAAAGACCTTCAATCATCTTGATAAACTCTGCAATACAGTTAGTTGCAGGTTCTACCACATCCGGTATCTTAATGTTAAGCTTTGCGCAGTCAGCAAAAAATGCATCTGTATAAAACTTTGCAATCTCCATTACCGTCTTCTTTTCACGCTTTGCACCTTTTAACATCTTATCTTCACCCGTGTCAGCATCACTTGATAAATGTCCAACGTCAGTAATATTCATAACTCTCTTAACATCGTAACCAGAATATCTTAAAGATTTCTCAAGGACATCCTCCATGATGTAACTACGCAAATTACCGATATGCGCAAAATGATATACAGTAGGACCACATGTATACATACCAACCTTATTGCCATCATTTGGCACAAAATCTTCAACTTTTTTAGTCAATGTATTATATAACTTCATACTGCTTAATTTCCTCCAATATAGTTCTTAATTAATTCTCTTAATTCTTCATTTTCTTTCTTCAACATTTCAATATCATTCTTAATTGGGTCAGGTAAATGTACCTGATCTAGGTCGATACGTGGTATCTTAACATTATCCTGCTTAACCACTCGTCCTGGAACGCCAACTACTGTTGAGTTTGGTGGAACCTCCTCTAACACAACAGAACCTGCTCCTATCTTAGAATTTTCTCCTATAGTAAATGAACCTAAAACCTTAGCTCCAGCACTAATCATAACATTATCACCTACTGTTGGATGACGTTTTCCTTTTTCCTTACCAGTACCACCAAGTGTAACTCCCTGATACAAAGTAACATTATCACCAATAATAGCAGTTTCACCAATTACAACACCGTGGCCATGGTCAATAAATAATCCCTTGCCAATAGTCGCACCCGGATGAATTTCAATTCCAGTCTTTCTTGCGGCCCTTTGTGAAATAAGTCTTGCAAGAAAATAATGTCCCTTTTTATATAGCTTATGAGCTTTTCTATATTTTAAAATAGCTCTAAAGCTTGGATATAAAAACACTTCCAAATTAGATTTAATCGCAGGGTCTCTGTCCTTTATAACAGCAATCTCTTCCCTGATATATTTAAAAAAGCTCATACTACCTTTCCTTTTCCTATTATTTATTGTTAGTTAACAAGCCGAAAAAGAATTTGTGCAAACAAATTCCCAATTGACTTGCGCTAGCAAATCATATGTTATCTAACATCATAAATCAAAGCTATTGCTTGGGATGATATTCCCTGCAGCGCACCTGTAAAGCCAAGCCCTTCCTCTGTAGTTGCTTTCACACCTACCTGCGAAACATCAATATCAAGCGCATTTGCTATATTCGCACGCATATTGTCAATGTGTGGTGCCATCTTAGGCTTTTGAGCAATAATTGTACTATCGATATTAGCAATCGTAAAACCATTCTCTCTAAGAAGTTCTCCTACCTTCTTAAGTAATTCTATGCTATTGGCACCCTTATATGCAGGGTCATTATCTGGAAAATGCTTTCCAATGTCGCCAAGTGCTGCAGCACCTAATAGCGCATCCATAATAGCATGCGTAAGTACGTCTGCATCAGAATGTCCAAGCAAACCTAACTCATAGTCTATTTTTACGCCACCTATTATCATATCACGACCTTCAACCATTTTGTGAACATCGTAGCCCATTCCGATTCTCATAACATTCTCCATTCCAAAGCCATTTTTCTAATTGCCCAATTTATAATACCATTTTTAAAGGCATAATTCAATATTTTATTTTACCCAAGAATTTTCCTATAGTGCAAAGCAAAAAGTTCAGTAACAATGGTTGCTACTGAACTTATTAGTAGCGAGAAAGGGATTCGAACCCCCGACACCTTGGGTATGAACCAAGTGCTCTAGCCAACTGAGCTATCTCGCCAAATATTTAATTGGTATGGGACCAATAGGGCTCGAACCTATGACCCCCTGCTTGTAAGGCAGGTGCTCTCCCAGCTGAGCTATGATCCCATATTTAATTAGTGCTGTTTTTGCACTGCTTGACCATTATATTACGAAAAGGGCTTATATGTCAAGCCCTTTTTTCGTTTTTTTTAAACAATTTGCAAAATTATTTTAAGCGGAATGTTTTTGGTGCAAATTTACGTACTAACAGCACCGCTAAAACGCTGAATACAACTGTAATTGCAATAACTACTCCTGTATAAGTATACATAACCGGCATACTGCATTTTATATCCATCATAATACTAAAATTCATATATGCAATAATATATATTACCGAATTTAGCAAATTATATAAAACGCCCGTAACCTTTCCCTGTTCAACAAACGGTTGGCACATATAATACAAGAAAAGATAAAATACCGAATAAAATACGCTAAGTACGAGTGCACAAATCATAAATGGTATATACATATATACCTTAAAAATATTTCCCGATGCCAATGCAAATATCACAATACCAAGGCACAAGGCTCCTGCTGGAATAATGTTATACCATATGGTTTTCTTAAGTCTTAATACAAAATTTTTAACTATTGTACCCGGTTCTCTATAGAAACCATATTTAAGCATACAAATATCACAATTATAAAAGAAAGACATATTATTGCTCGCACCATTAGTCATCATATACATTATAAATACAAGTGCAGATGGAATAACATTGCTTAGCACATTATGTGCGCCATTTGTCATCTTATCAGTAAGATCGCCTGTAAGTGCCCAATACATAAATATAATTGATGGAATAATTGTAACTAAAGCAATTGCAACCAACTTAATAATCATAGGGTGTCTAAACAAACCCTTATGTCTTTCAAAGAACTTTCTGTTAAGATAATCGTAGCCTTTATAATTTGCATATTTATCAACCGTAAGTTCTTCCTTGGTAAACTGTTTTTCTTCCACCTTCACTACCGGAAGCTTTATCTCATCATCCTCTTCATTACCAATAGGCTTTATAGTCTTTTGAGCTATATATGAATAATCATAATTATCAGATATATCAATCAAAGCAAGGCAGGCTAAAAATGCGATAATAACTAATACAAGTGGATTCTTTAATATACCATCCAATACAAGCTCATGTCGTATGGCAGGCAATACATATGCTAAAACCACACCGCCAATTACTAAAAATACATTTAAGCCAACCTTAATATTATCCATTCCTTTAAGCTTATCAAGGCGAAGTACGAACGACTGTCCAACTGTTCTTGAAAATGCATATAAAAGAGTTATAATAAATGCGCCCAAAATTCCCATCTGACATACTAAAGCCGCCACAAACATAGCGATTATATTAGGCACCCATGTTGCAAACATCTTGTATCGATAATAATACGAGGCATTGGTACGCATAAGCTTAACCATAATATAATCTTTGTCATCCTGAACGAAAACAATTTCATTGAGTATACCGCCAAGAATAACATTCATAAACAAAAACATATGATAAATTAATCTCTTGTAAAGAGCAGCATCCCATTCTATTCCTCTTGTCTCCATAATTATAAATGCAGGTACAACCATAAATATTAGGAAATAAATAGCCTTCTTTGCAAAGTTCCATAACAGTCTTCCTATTACTGCAAAAATACCTACAATATATTTGAGTGTTGTAAGACCATATACTGAATCAGGAATTACCTTTTTTAAAATCGGTAATCGCTTTAACTCATCTAAAAATTGATTTGCCCAGGTAATAAATTCAATAATTTGAAAATTAAATATCTTCTTTAATTTCTCCATTATCCTGTTCCTCCTTAAGCATATCGATAAGCTGCGCTTCAAATTCCTCTAAAGATTCACTTTCGTTCTTCATACCTGTAAGCTTACCATTTTGTAAAATAACAAGCTCATCACACATATCCTTTGCAAGCTGTACAATATGTGTAGACATTAGGATAATATGCTCCTTTTTTAGTTCCAATAAAAGCTGCTTAACCTCATGAGCAACCACAACATCAAAGGATGTCAATGGTTCATCTAAAAGGATAACTGCAGGCTTAATAATTATAGTACATAAAAGCTGAAGCTTATTTTGCATACCATGCGAATAACCCTTAATAAGCTTATGTCTGTCCTCTGGCTTAATGTCAACCATATCAAGATACTCATCAATGGTCTTTAAATCTGTTATGTATTCTTCATTAACCTCAACAAAAAACTTAATAAATTCATAGCCTGTTAAAAACACTGGAAGCACCGGAATAGTATATACAAAGCCTACATTCTTATAATTAAGGTCAATGCTTTCCTCACCTTCAATAAGCTCAATGCTTCCTTCGTCAATCTCAATATTTTTACTTATACAATTAAACAGCGTTGTCTTACCTGCACCATTACGTCCAAGTACACCGTATATCTTACCCTTTTCAAATTCAAAGCTTGCTTCGTCCAAAACAACCTTTGTATCAAATGCTTTTTTTACGTTATTTACTAATAAACTCACGTTTCTATCTCCTTTCAGACATATCACTGACAATTATAGCATTTTTATTTTGATATATCAACTTAATTTGACACTTGACCCCCAAAATGATACTATATTTCTATGTGAATTTTCAAAAAAGTATACAATGGAGGAAAATAATGAAAACTGGAATTTTATTTGAAGGTGGTGCAGCAAGAACTATATATTCATGTGGCATTATGGATAGACTTATTGAAGAAGACATTTTACCGGATTACGTAATCGGCGTATCCGCAGGAATTACATACGGTGTAAGCTATATTTCGAAGCAAAAGGGCAGAAATCTTGAGATTTTAACCAATTACTCGAACGACAAACGTTACATGGGTATGAACAACCTTATCAACCCTAAAAACAAATCCTATTACAACCTTAAATTTGCTTACGAGACCATACCAAATGAACTCGTGCCTTTCGACTATGAAACTATGGCTGCATTTAAGGGTGAAGCAAAAGCTGTTGTAACAAATATAGAAACTGGCGAACCAGAATATCTTAACGTTACTCCAGACAAGAAAAATAAGGTTCTTATAGCAACCTGTGCGCTTCCACTCCTTTTTCCTATTGTCAAAATAGATGGCAAGCTCTATATGGACGGTGGTGTAACAGACTCAGTTCCATACAAGCAGGCTTTTAAGGACGGTTGTGACAAATTAATCGTTGTATTAACACGCGAAGCAGGATACCGCAAGGAAGAAGAAAAATTATTAAAATACGCACTTCCAAAATACAAAAAATATCCAGCCTTCTGCGAGGCTATGAAAATGCGTGCAGAGCGCTACAACCAGACTATGGACGAAATAGAAGAACTCGAGAAAAAAGGCGATATCTTAGTATTCCGCCCAACAGTTTCAAAGGGCTTTAGTCGTCTTGAAAAGGACGTAGCCAAGATTGAAGCCATGTATCAGGACGGTTATGACCAAGCATGTGAAAGAATTGAAGAAATGAAGAAGTTTTGGGAAATTTAGAATATTTAAAGCTCAGCCACGTGGCTGAGCTTTTCCTTGTTCCAATATAAATCTAATCTTAAGTTACATTTTTGCTTTTACTGATGCTATTAGTTCTAATGCTTGTTCTTCATCAAGATTATACTTTTTTTGAAGTACTTTTATGGTCTTATCATCAGATATCTCACACTCAATGTTATTTATTATGAGAATCTCCATACCTTGTTGCATACCTTGTTGCATTCCTTGTTCATAGCCTATTTCTCTTTCATAATCCATAACATCTCCATATGTCATATAAGAATCACCAATCCCTTCTCTATGCTTGATACCATTAACAAGTTCATGTAAGGTTTCAAGCTCTGTATCAGCAACATTACTTGAATTACTTTCACTTATATACTTCAAAAGATCTTTTAGCTCTTTAGTTCCGCCAAGTTCTCCCTTTGTATATAGAAAAACACTCCTTACACCATCATTATACAACACATCTGGCATTTCTTCTATAACATTTTTTACATTATAGATAATTCTATTACCTCCAAATGGATCGTGTTCAAGTATCCAGATTGATATAACATCTGGAAGCATTACAAATTCTTTACCACTGCCTAAATACTTTGCATCTGTTAAAGATTGATAATAACGACTACGATGAGGAAGATTATTTTCCTTGTAGGCGTTAGGCTCGATATTATAAATTTGCGCAATTCCCGTTAAATCCTTTTCGGTCACTCTAAGGTCTAGGCGTATTCCACGCTTATCTGTATCAATACCATTTAGATGCTTTTCAACTTCAACCGTTATATCCTTAAGTTCAACACCTAATACTCGCTTGACTATAAGTTTTGCAATGAATTTTGCATTTTCTTCATCTTCAGTTATTTCTTGGAATAAAAATGAGTCTATGACATTTAGACTCTCTAGCGGACGAATTCCGCTTCTTGAATTGTTAGATATTTTATTCATACTGTTCCCTTTCCTATTGGAACAAGGACGTTGATATTATATCATCTAATAATTTGTTTTGCAAGATAAAAGAAGGTAGCATATTTAAAGCTCAGCCACGTGGCTGAGCTTTTCCTTGTTCCAATATAAATCTAATCTTAAGTTACATTTGCTTTTACTGATGCTATTAGTTCTAATGCTTGTTCTTCATCAAGATTATACTTTTTTTGAAGTACTTTTATGGTCTTATCATCAGATATCTCACACTCAATGTTATTTATTATAAGAATCTCCATACCTTGTTGCATACCTTCCTCATAACCTTCTGCTCTTTCATACTTCATAATATCTCCATATGTCATATAAGAATCACCAATATTCATATTTATTTACTCCTGCTATCTTTCATAATTTCATTTGAAATATTTTGTATTTTATTATAATCTACTTTAGTATCATTAATTCTTGGAAATTCCCCTTGCCATTCATTAATTATATATGGAATACTACAATCAGGTAAATCACTATTTTTACAAAAGCTTATAATCTTATTTTTTAAGTCTTCAGTCAAAACATATTCTGGTCGAAGTTTTAAATAAGCAACAGGTTCTTTACCTCTATCACTAGAATCTGTATAAACAACTGCGCATTCTTCAATTTCTTGACTATTCTTAAGAATTCCTTCAACACTTTCTGGATAAACTTTATAAGCAGATCCAGTATTGTCATATGTAATAAAGCATCTTGCTTTTCTTCCTATAATATATAAATACCCTTTCTCATCAATGTGACCAATACCATCAGTTACAAACCACTTTATATTATTTTCATCAACAAAAATATTTTTAGAAGTGTTTTCTTCGTCTTGATAATAACCTTGCATAACTGTATCACCACTATAACAAATCAACCCATCTTGACCATATTTTAATTCTTGTTTTGTATTCTCATCAATTATTTTAACATTTATTCCAACCATTGGCTTCCCTACACTATTTATATTATATTTAGACCCAACTGCTGTTGTAGCACAAGCAACTATTTCTCCAGCACCCGCGCCATCTAAGATAACAGCTGAGCTTCCTACTGTTTTAAAAAATGCATTTGTTCGTTCTTTTGCAGTTGTTTCATACTTTTCGCCACCTGAAACAGCATATTTTAAATATGACATTCCGTCCTTTTTAAACCTATCATCATTTTCTAATGAAAAATAAAATGAAGGTATACCTTGAACAAATGGAGGTTTATATAAATCCATATAATAATATGCATTTTTATTATTTAAAAGTGGAGTTAATCCTACTGTTTTACCAACATAAATCGGAAAATATTTAGAAATAATATTTCCATATGGATATATATCAGAAACTACTTTTAAACATACACCTTTAGGACCTAGTTGCATATGAGTTTGATTTTTTAATCTTATTAATTCAGTTACAATGTTTTTATTAGTAAGTACAATACTTTTAGGCTCACCAGTAGAACCTGAAGTAAATAGAATTTTTGCTGGAATTGATCCACTCATTTTTTCAAATTTTATATTTTCAATTTCATCAGCCTTTTTCAGAAAAGAATCTAATAATATAACATTTTCATTTTCTTCAAAAATCTTATTTGAAGCTGAAATTAATTCATTTGTTTCCTCCGATAACTTTTTTATTTTTTTAAATGAGTTTCCATTCGGAACAACAATACATTTAATATTATTTTTTTCTTCTATGGCATTTAGGGATTTTTCATAATAGCTATCGGAAGCTACTAATAATTGCGTATTAAATTTTTGTAAATATGATTTTAATCCTGTTGAAGTTAAATTCGAAGGTATATTAGCTGATACAGCACCAATTAAATTCAATGCTCCTTCAAATATTGAAACTTCTATAACCTCATTCATACACAATGCTACTATATCACTTTTTTTTACACCTATTTGTTTTAAAGCTTTAGCATATCTATAGACTTCTTCTTTAAAATTTTGCATCGTTATAGATGCTTCATGACACTTTAAAACATTATCACATGAATTAAATTTCGTACGATTGAAAATTAATTCAATATAAGATATATCTGGTATTTCAATCTGCTTAGGTACTAAAAATTTCATTTTTTCCCATGGTCTATCAATTGAAGCAAAACCTGTAAAATGTCTACTATTAATTTTATTAATTACTACATTTTTTAATTCTTCTAATTTAGAAATATTTACAAGATGCATTTTCATCATAAAATCTACACTCTTCTTTCATAATACTATCGCAAAAGACAATTAATAAAGCTATAACAACATATAAACATGCCACAAACATAAATAAATAATACATATATATTACTCAAAATAGTATAATACAATAAACCTTTTATACTGTTGGACGATACACCATTCTCAGCTTATCGTTCAACAGTATATTCAGCTCTTGTAAAATAATAGCATATACTCTCCATTCATATTTCACACATAATAAATCTGAATCTAAAAGTTCCTCTGCTTCTTCCCTTTTTAAAACATACTCATCGGGTATATTAGATAAATCCAGCCCGAATTGTTTACTTCTTCCCATAAAAAATTCCACGCATTCAATAAAAAAGTTATTTGCTATTTTTTCATCAGCAGTATATCCCATTAAGAATCGAACTTCAATCATTCTAAAGTCAAGTATCTCATTTATACTTTTTACAGCTTCCGTGTTCTTATTCTTTTCTATCATCTTTCTTATATTTTCAACGCATCCTAAATAGTGATAATATACACGTTCAAAGCTCTTACTTAATCCTATATTCCTCAATTCATTCAAAATTTGTTCTTCTTCTCGTAACGCTAACCACACTCCACTTGAAAAGACATTTGTTGTGATTACTTGTATTCTTTGAATTGCCAATTGAGCTATAATATCCTTTTCATTTGCTCTTAAATCACTTAACAATAATTTTAAACTTATTCTTTCATTTTCTGTAAGTTGTTCTTCTATTTCCTTTGCCTGTTCTTTCAACTGTAATATTGCCGAACGTTCCACTCGTTCAGCTATATTTAACCCTATCCAAACAGAAACTGCCATCGTAAATACATTTATAATATTTTGAATTGCAGCTTGCTCATAAGTAAAAATATTTTTATCAATCAATGGAATTATCACCAACACAACTATATTAATAATTACAAGAATAGCTGAAAACAAAATCATTAAAACAAATAATGCTTTATAAAATCCATTTCCTTTTCTCTTATGCTTCATTTATTACCTCCTATGAATTCTTCATAAAACCTATAAGAATCATCTTTTGGATAAAATACATAATTTAATTCTTCAATCAAATCTGTCATTGGCCACTCTTTAACTCTCTCTATAAGATATTTTTCCCAATAATCATCACTTAACGAGCGCCTATTTATATAACCATCCTTCCTCGTCTGCTTTATATATTCATATATATCCCATTTTAATGTCGCAAGAATATCCCTCAGTTCTAAAGCTGAATCCTCTAACAACTTCATAGAATCCACATAAAATACTGTACCAAATTTAATGTATACATCCTTCTTAATTTGATTTAATCCAATTGGAACGATGGCAGCATTATACTTCAACGCCAACTTAATTACAGAATAGCTAATAGGATATACCAGCTTATTTGCAGAAAGATTCCATGTTCCCTCTATAAACCAAAGCAGATCAAACCCATGTTCCAAATCATATCCCATCTTCCTTACAGAATTCCTTCTATCCGTTTTATCATTTCTATCAACATAATTAACACCATTTCTTTCAAGAAAAAATCCATTTAAACTTCTATACATCCTATCCTCTGTTCCGCTCAATAATAATGCATGATTTTCTATGCAAGAATAAACAACCTCAATATCATTCTTAGCAATATGTGTAGGTACATATATTACCGGATTTTCAATGTTGCTTCTGTCAAATGTATTTAGTTTTTTTATATTAATTCCTGAAAATATTAATCTTGCTCTAACAAGAAATTTTAAAATCGGAAATACCTTTTTCTTTCTTATCATTTCTTCTATCGGATATTGTTCCTCTAACGCCAATTCTCTACGTATTTTATTCTTTTCACAATAGTCTTTTGATTCTTTTAACTTCTTGTATCTTTTGCATTTTGACTTTTCCAATAGTTGCTGTAACTCTGAACTGTTACGTATAGTCTCTCTTACAGTTAACATCTAATTTTTATTTCTCCTCTTTTATTTTATCGGGGTTCAAAATTTATTTATTCCATTACGGTTTCAATATGCAGAATTGTATATTTTTTTACATACTCAACAGTCGCCAGCATTCGTTCAAACTAATTCAGTTACCATTAAAGTTATACCTTTTATCTAATTAAATTCTATTTCCTCATTCTAACCTCGTTTCCTTATGCAACTCATTTCGTATTCATAATCTAACTTGGGATATTCAGTCACTCGTCTTAATACTTCCTTATCCCATTCTTCTTTCATACCGTTTTCTCTATGTATTACTGGAAACTGTGACCAAATATCATACTTCAATGTTGCAAATGCATCTTCTAGTTCTTCTATTTTTTCTGATTTATCATCCTCTTTCGTAACATACATTGTCTGTCCAAATTTTATGTACACTTCATCATTTATATATTCTAAAGCAACTGGTAATATTGGACATTTAGATTGTCGTGCTAATTCAATGCATCCCCAATATAACGGCAATACCGGCGTAGAAGCTGTTAAATTCCATGTACCTTCGGGAAACATTAATATATTTTGTTTTTTAGCTAACAATTTCAGCATCTTATTACTTGCTTTTTTCTTAGAATCTTTATCTTTTCGATTCACCCATACCGTACCATTTATTATAAATGCTAATCTGTCTATAAATTCAAGCCTTTGCTTTCCAGCTAACAACCAACCATAGCCTTTCATAGTTTGAAAGGCATATGGTGTGTCATGTTTGCATGAGTGATTAAATGTATAGATTACATTCTCTGTCACATCAGGGTGTTGATTTAGATATATAAATTTATGCTTACGTTGTAAGGTTACTATTTTTAATATTATGGGGCGTAGTAGTTTTCGCATACGTGGTCTCTACTTTCTCTTCTTTATCATCACGATTACTATGCAAAACATTCCTATCATAGCAATAGCACAAATTACTGCAATTACAACTAATATAGTGTTTACACCATTATTTTGTGATGATGCATCCGTAGTCTTCGTATCTGTTACATCAGATTTGTTTGAGTCGGATTCTGTTGACTCTTGTTCATTTTTATCTGTTTCATTGTTACTTGGTGTTTCAGTAGTTGGCTGCTGTGTATTCTCCAAGGAATCATTTTGTACTGTTACTTCACAAGATGCCAACTGTTCTCCATCATTTGTTTCCACAATAATTGTAACTGTACCACTCGAAACAGCTGTTATCACACCCGACTCACTTACTGTAGCAACAGATGAATTGCTGGACTTGAAACATATAGTTTTGTTTTCTGGCAAAGAACCAGAATTGTAAGTAATCTCTATCTTTTTACTGTTACCTATCTCTAAGTTAATATTTGTCTCACTAATAGATATATCAATCTCAGGAGTATTAACTTTAACTGTACAAATATATTTTTGATTTCCACACAATGCTGTAATTGTTGCCGTTCCAGCACCTATGGCAGTAACTTTACCATTAACTACAATAGCTACTGATTCATTATTAGAACTCCACATCACATCTTTATTGTCAGTTGTGTTACTTGGATTATATGTTACATTCAATGTATTTGAATCTCCAATATCCATAGTCAAACTATTTTTATCAAGTTCTATACTAATAAGTGGTTGTTTAACATTAAGCTCACAAGTTGCTGTATTACTTCCGCAGGTTGCTGTAATTGTTACTGTTCCCGGTGCCACTGCTACAACTTTTCCATTTGATACTGTCGCTATCGATGAATTACTCGTTGTCCATATTACAGTCCTATTATCTGTTGTGTTAGCTTCATTATAGATAACCGATAATGTATTGCTTTCCCCTACATTAAGCTTTAACCTTGCTGAACTTAAAGAAATACCTGTTAATGGTTGCTTTACAGTAACAGTACAGGTCGCACTCTTATTTCCGCAGGTTGCTGTGATTATTGCTGTTCCTGGTCCTTTTGCTGTAATTTTTCCATTGGATACTGTTGCTACCGTCGAATTACTTGTTGTCCATATTACAGTCTTACTATCTGTTGTATTGCTTGGGTTGAATACAACTGACAATATTTCATTTGTTCCAACATTCATTGTAATATTTGTATCACTTAATGAGATGCTATTAAGTGGCTGTTTTACCGTCACTGTACAGGTCGCACTTTTATTTCCACAGGTTGCTGTA
Organism: Lachnospira sp.; assembly: GCA_015057605.1. Lineage (GTDB taxonomy): Bacteria > Bacillota > Clostridia > Lachnospirales > Lachnospiraceae > SIG291. The sequence goes on from SVDX01000035.1 coordinate 14,724, forward strand.
ATCGTTGCCGTTCCCGGGCCTTTGGCCGTTATCATTCCATTAGATACTGTTGCTACCGTCGAATTACTTGTTGTCCATGTTACAGTTTTACTATCTGTTGTATTGCTTGGATTGTAGGTAACTGTTAACGTCTTCGTTCCACCTACATTCAATGTTGCGCTAGTTGCGCTTAATGTTATACCTGTTAATGGTTGTTTTACCGTAACTGTACAAGTTGCACTTTTACTTCCACAGGTTGCTGTAATCGTTGCTGTTCCCGGTCCTTTGGCTGTT
>SVDX01000036.1 GCA_015057605.1 Lachnospira sp.
TCATTCCCCCAGGGTGATGCTATTTTGCGACATGCATAAATACTGGGGTTTTAGAGAGTGATGGTTTTGTTTGCTGCTAATTGTTTCTGATTACCATAATTATTAGTAATTAGTATATGAATAACGTAAAAATTATGAAATGCGATTTTATAATAAAAATGCAAAAAATATTTTTGTAAATTGAATATAAAACTTGAAAATGCAATATAATAGTGATATACTTACCTTACAAGAATAGGAGGCGATAAGAATGCTTTGTCAGTTTTCATTTCAGAATTTTAAGTCGTACAAGGGAGAAACAACATTTGATATGCAGGCGTCAGCTATTTCAGAGTTTGAGAATAGTTTGATTACAAAAGATAAGTGCAGTAATCTGTTACCTGTCAGTGTTATTTATGGGCCGAACGGTGGTGGAAAAACTAATCTGTTAAGAGCATTGGCATGTGTAATTTCTGCTGTAGTTAAGCCGATTCATGATTTAGAAAAGAATAGAAAGTCTCTTATTATGCAGCTTAAGGTTGGAGCGGAGCCCTTTTTATTCGATAATGAATCAGCAGAAGAACCTACAGAATTCAGGCTTTTCTTTCGTACCAGGGAATACGAGTACAGATATTATCTGGCTACTTTAAAAGATGAGATATATGCTGAAACCTTGGATAGAAAGACAATTAGAGGAAAGAAGCCGGCACGAATTTTTTACCGTGAGGGTGAGGATATTACTCTTGGTTCAATTTTGAAGAAAGAGAATGTTAATACGAGTGTTAATGTAAAAATGCCGTTCTTATCATTTCTTGCAATCAATTACAATATTCCTGTAATTGCAGATGTACAGGAGTGGTTTGAATCATGTATAGTGCGCAATTATGCTAATCCTATGGCAGAAATGGAGATTATGGTTGCAGATGATATAGAATTGAAGAAGCAGATTATCGGGCTTCTTAATGATATGGGAATAGATATTGATGATTATAGGTTTGATGATAAGGAACAGCAGTTATATTTGAAAAGAAGAATAGGAAATGCAGAGTATGAGTTACCGTTTGGTAATGAATCCGACGGAACAAAGAAGTTAATTGCTGCGTTGCCGGTACTTATAGTAGCACTTCAAGAGGGCAGATTGGTAATCATAGATGAATTAGATGCAAAGCTTCATCCTAAGCTTTTAAGGTATGTGATTTCCATGTTCAAAAACCCTAAGGTTAATAAGAACGGTGCACAGTTGATATTTACATCTCATGATATGGCAACTATGAAGAATACGGTATTTCGCAGAGATGAGATTTGGTTTGCGGCATTAGACGATAATCATAGCAGTGAAATATATTCACTTTATGAGATACGAAGGGAAGATAACGAGAGAGTTAACAGTACAGCAGCTTTCGATAAGCAGTATTTAGAAGGACGGTATGGAGCCGATCCGTATCTCCAAAACATGCTGAATGGAGGCGGTTGAAATATTAGTAATTATAAAAAATAAGCTGTAAAATATATAGTTCAATATAATTGAATTTTTTATGTTGATATGTTACAATTTTTATAGTTGGGCAGAATGTATTTTGGAGGTGCATTATGAAAATTAATACATTGAAGTTATCTAATTTTAAAGCACTGAGTAAAGCGAGTTTAGAACTTGAAGGGAAAAGTGTAGTTTTATTTGGAGTGAACGGAACAGGAAAGTCGTCTGTTTTGAAGAGTATAAATCTTTTATATGCTAATATTATTAATCAGATTGTAAATCGTAAGGAACTAAAGCAGTCATATGCATTGTCATTGGAGGATATTCAATACGGAAAAACAGAAACTTCTATAGCTGCTGAATTTCTTTTAGATGGAGATAACATTCAGTACAGTAGAACTATGGTAAGAAAAACTGGAAAGAAGACTCATAATATTACTAATTTAAGAAAAATTGCAGAGTCTTTTCAAAATAGATATTTTTCGGATGAGAAACAAGATAATATTCCTATATTTGTAAATTATGGAACAAATCGTTTAGTGCTCGATATTCCATTAAGAATTCGTACACATCATGATTTCGATATATATTCTGCATTTGAAAAGGCGATAGAAAATAAGATTGATTTTAGAACTTTTTTTGAATGGTATAGAGATCAAGAGGATTATGAGAATCACTGTAAAGTTGAAATGGCAGACTTAGATTATAAGGATAAGTCTTTGGAGGCTGTCAGACAAGCTGTTATGGTAATGCTTAAGGATTGTGATAATTTAAGAGTGGCTAGAAAACCAAGATTGGAAATGAAGATAGATAAACAGGGTATAGCATTAAATGTTTCACAGTTATCAGATGGTGAAAAGTGTACAATGGCACTTTTTGGAGACTTGGCAAGAAGACTTACAATTGCAAATCCTAATCTTGATAATCCGTTATTGGGGGAAGGTGTAGTATTGATTGATGAGGTAGAACTTCACATGCATCCATCCTGGCAGAGAGACATATTGAAGAATCTGAAGAAAACATTTCCGAATATTCAGTTTATTATCACTACGCATTCACCCATTGTTCTTAGTGAGATTGATGATAGTTATAAAACTTTTTTTCTGAGAGCTAATGGCAAAGAGAATGAAATAGTGGAATATATGAGATTGGATGGCTTTGATGCAAATTATATTCTTGAAGAATTTATGGGAACAAAGTCAATGAATGAGAATACGGAAAAGCTTATTAACTCAATATATGCATGTATAAATGATAAGCTTTATGAGCAGGCAGAAGAAAGAGTAATGCAGTTGGAAAAATTAACGGGTAAAAATAATAAGGATGTAATTGCTGCAAGAATGATGATAAAAAGGGGGAGATTGCTATAATTTACATTAATAAAGATGAGGAGCCGGAGTGGTTAAAAGAGTTTAGAAGAAAAAATCCAAAAGCAACATATGACGATAAGATTTTTGAGAAGTGGAGAGGAGTACTTAGAAGTCAGTTGGTAAAGGAGCAAAAGTATATATGTGCGTATTGTTGTTGTGAAATAGATGAAGAAAGTGCACATAATGAGCATATAGAACCACGACATCCCAGAGTGGGAGTAAGCAAAAGGAGTTTGGATTATAATAATATAGTTGCATCTTGCTATGGTTTTGCGGGCGATGAGACTTGTGGAGCTAAAAAAGAAAATGAATATGATGAAACAAGATTTGTATCTCCTCTAGATTCTGAATGCGAGGCAAATTTTTCTTATAATCCTAATGGTCATATGGAAGGGGATGAGTATACTATAGAATTACTTAATTTGAATTCTTACAAATTAAAGCAGGCAAGAGAGGCTGTATATAGGACAATAATGTATATGGACAAAAAAGATATAGAACTAATATATTGTGACTATGAGAATGAAAGTCTTCAGCCATTTATTAATGTTATAAGATGGTATTTGAAGAATGCATAGAGGTTAAGGGAAGATCGTAAAGGGTATTTAATGTAGATATACCATAGATATGTATAGGCAAAGAGCGTTTACTCCGTATTGATTTTACTGAAGTAACCGCTCTGTTCTGCACTATAAGCAAGATTTATTTAAGCCCGCTCTGCGAAAGCACATATTCTTCAACACTTTTTCGAGGAATTTTCCATACATGACCTATACGAAAGCCTTTAAGTTGTCCAAGCTCTAGTAGTTCATAAACACGATTTTTACCGATGTAGAGAGCTTCAGCTACATCAAATACGCTCATAATGTCAGGATACTGATTAAACATGCGTTTGTCCTCCTTAAAATTTATATTATTAAATTGTTACTTTGTATGTAACTTATATTTAAAAGTATAAAGTCAAAGCCAGATAGAGCGAGGCAGAAAGAAGGAAAGCGTATGAAAGTACATGTGAGCTTAGATAATGTAGGATATAGAGAAAAGCCATTAAGACGAATGGCTGAGATAAAATCAAGGACAGCTTCATTATGGCAGGAGATAGAACTGGCAGAATTAGCAGATTTGATTGGCAATCAGGGGCATGCAATGGTGCCGGCACATATGGAAGGTGGATTAAAGGCTGATAACTGTGTGGAGATGCAGTTATTGGCCTTAGATTTTGACCATGGATGTACATTTGAGCAAATTAAAGAGCGTTGTGATATGATGGGGCTTCCAATGGCATTTGCATATCATACATATAGTTCATCGGTTAAAGAAGAGCGTTTTAGAGTGGTATTTGTACATCATTGTTTAATTGATAATTTGTTTTCAATCAGAATAGCATTGGCAATGTTAAATAAAATATTTCCAGAGAGTGATTCGGCATGTATAAATCCTGATAGGGTATTTTTAGGCGGAAAGAAACTAATTTATCTTGATGCGAGAGCACATATTGCTTTAGTGCAACTACAATACCTTTTTTATGATACTTTAGATGTGGGAGGTAATCTTAAAAGAAATATAGAAAGTTTTTGCAGAAAGTTTAATATACTGAGATTCAATGATATGCCTGTTATGGGTAGAGAGGAAATATTATCTTCTTTTGAAGAAAATGACGATTTTAAGGATTCAGCTATTATTTATAGAATAGGAGAATCCACGGAATCGTCATTTTTTATTGCTAAAGCGAAGGAAATTCACAAAAGCATTACATGCAAAAAGAAGCTGAGAAAGATAGATATAGAAGAGTGTAGTGGGTGTCAGCTATTGAGTGACTTTATTTCAGGAGAAGAAACAGACCACGCTGCCAAGTTTGCCATTCTGACAAACATGTTACATATAAGTGGTGGAGAAAAGCGTTTCTTAAGCACATTGGAAGAATATTATGATGGTGAATCCAATGAGAAGTGGAATAAGGATATTAGGTATGTGCGTGGTTATCTGCCACAGAGATGTTCAGATAGCTTTTGTCCATATTATAATGCCTGTGAAAATGCAGGAACCATTGTAAATACATTAGCTCTTGACAGAAAGGTTCATAGAAAGGATGAGACATATTATACTTTGGAAGAGGCAGCAGAATGTCTGAGGGCAAATTTGGAAAGTGCTTATGAGAGTAGTTTAGAAGGAATGCATTTAATTAAGGCGCAGACCGCTATAGGTAAGACTACTGCATATATTGATTTAATCGACAGACATCCTGAAGGCAAATTTATTATTGCTTTACCGACTAATATACTAAAAAAACAGGTAGAGCGTGACTTGATTTTAAAGGGCATTCCTAAAGAGGATATATATGTAACGGTAAGTGTGAAAGGGAATACATTTTTTACGGAAGATATGCAGGAGAGGATAGAACAGGCTCATAAGAGAGGTCTTCATGATAAGACGAAAAAGATAGTTAAAGAGTATTATGAAGAGATTAAGGACAATCCTTCAAAAATAGCAGTTGCAGAAGAATGCAAGAAAATACTTAATGGATTTAAGGATATCAAAGATGAGAGAGTAATAGTTACTACTCATGCGTATTTTATGCAGATGCCGGAAGAGTTTTTGAAGCATTATACAATAATAATTGACGAAGATATTTTGCAGTTACAGATTTTAAGCCAGATAAACAGTATTAGTGTCAGCTGTTTGACCGAATTGGTAGATAAGGGAATGCCAAATTATTCTTCGATAGCTGCAATCATGCTTCGGTCAAGAGAAAATGAGTATGAAAGAATAAGTTCCAGTCCATATCTAACACCATTGTCAGAAGAACAATTAAATGAATTAGAATATTGGGGAGATGATAATATTAACGATTTGCAATATGCAGAGGCTTATGTAAAACTAAAAGACCGATATTCGGGAGAAATGGTTGTTAAATATTTTTGTCCTAAAGTCTTACCTAAGTTAAAATATATTGTATTATCAGCGACATTAAATGAAAAAATATATAAAAGATATTTTGCGGGAAAGATGAATGTTTATATGTATGCAGAGAAAAAAGCTGAGTATAAGGGGAGACTTATACAACATACTTATCATTCATTAGGAAGAAAAGACTTGTCTGGAAAAATGCAGGTCTTTTCTTTTGCAAAGAATTTGGCAAATAATAATGACTTAGAGATTATTACTTTTAAGGAAAATAGCAACTTGCGCGGTTTGTCAAAGATGAATAAAGCCGATTTACATTTCGGGAACAGTACGGGAATTAATTCGTTATCCGGAAAAGATTTAGGGATTGTCGGAACCCCCTATAAGGTAGATGAAGCATATAAGCTTATAGCATGTTATTTGGGAGCGAATGTTAATGCCAGGGACGATAAAAGGCCGCGAGTAAGGCGTGTGGAATATAAAAATTGTAGTTTTCTCTTTACTACATATAGTGATCTGCTGTTAAGGGAAGTTCAGCTTTATTCAATTGAAAGCGAATTAGAACAGTGCATTGGCAGAGCAAGATTGTTGAGGAATGATTGTATGGTATATGTTTTTTCTGCATTTCCATGTGAGCAGGCAGAACTTCATATAAAGAATTATTTGATAAATAGTTAATATGCTTGGACAGCTCCTGTATAAATAAAAAAGTATAATGTGTCTACAAATTTATTATAAAGGAGCTGTGTACATGGACACAAACAAACGATTATTATCAGGGACCAGAGGTATTGTTAAGTCAATCGAACATTTTGACGAAGAGAGCATCAGACGCTTTAATGAAGAAGTGGATTTTAGCTGCATTACAGAGTCAATGGAACAACTGAACGAGAAGTTTGCGGATGAGAGCGAAAGGTTTGAAGGTATTAACAAAATATGGTCAGCGGAGAAGCTCATTTCTTATACAGAGAGTGTGCTTGTTGGAGAAGCGGATATTGATGAAGGACTGTCAGTTGTTGAGAAGGTTTTTGTAAATGTAATAAGTACATATTTTGTGAATAAGGAGATTTATCCGAGAGAATCTCTGATTACGCTTGAGAAATGCGATATATTATCGCAGAAGTTTTCAAAGGCAAGTGATTACATTGTTAACGGTGCTTTATTAGCAGAACGCAAGGAGCAAATTATTGAATTTCTGGGAGAAAAGAGCTTAGAAGAAACAGAAGAGAATAAGTAATATATTTGAAAAAGTCCCTTTCTGAAATTATATATTATCTATGTGAAGCCATGGATATATGTATTTTAGAGAGGGATTTTTGTGTTGGACAGAATGTGTCCATACGCTTTGCTAAAATGAAGTTAACAAAGGACGGAGGTGGCATATGGCGAAAAAGGATAAAGGAGATGCTGAGGCAAAGAAACAAAAGTATGTTCATAGAGAGGATGCCGAATGGCTTACTGAGGAAATATGTAAAGAGTACAGGGAAAAAGCAAAACTGCTTGGAAGTAACGGTGGGCAGGATACTGGGACGTGGCGTGCTCTTAGAATGGAGCTTCAGGAGCTTTGCGATATTACGGAGCTTGAAGCGGTAAATATTCTTCGGGGTATGAATATCAGGGATTATGTTAATAAGTATGATATTTTAAGTGGTAAGAAGAAGGCAAAGGAAGAAGGAAATAATGGCAAGACAGATGAAATAATGAATCAGATTGCAGAACTTGAATCAGCGTTAGAGACAGAAATGATGTTACAGAAGGATAGTGACTAATGATTAAGGAGGTTGCGGAATGAATGTATCGTTTTTTGAAGCAAGGTGTGCTGTGCAGAAGTTTTTTATTAATATGGAGTATCTGCCAATTGAGCTGCGGATAAATAAGGCAATGAGGAAGATGCGGAAGGGTAGAGAAAAGGCTGAGGCAGTTGAAAAGTAAATAGAAAAATAAATTAATGAGAACGGGCATACTGGCAAGGCGAAAGGTCGGCTGGGTTGGAGCCGACCTTTATAAAGAGTCGTTGTTTTCAGGTTCATCAGTTACCTTGAATAAATCGCCAATGGGACATTGCAGGATGGTACTGAGCTTTTCAATATTGTTAAAGTGAATTGAAGTGGTTGCATTGGTAACCAAACGGTTAAAATTCTGGTAGCTCATATCCATACGCTTATAAAGCCAGTATTTTGTGTGCCCCTGCTCTTCTAAAATTTCTAAAACGCGTAATTTTACCATAGTGAGTGTGTACTCCTGTCAGCTTTTCCTATAATTATAGCCGAAAAAATTTGTTTGCATAACTTCCCTAGACGGATATCATGTGTACATGAGATTATGCGCTTACAGAAAGGAAGGTGATAATGTGGAAGTTTATGAATTATATGATTTGTTTGGAAATGATATTGAGAATGGTGATATAAGCGATGTCTGCCGGGAGGAGATATGCAAATACCTGATGAGTGTGATGAGGTCAGATGTGAAAGGTGTGCGAATGCTGTTATCAAGATTATACAGATACCTTCTTAAATACAAATATCAGCCTGAGAATCAGGCATTACTTTGGATTGAGATAGTACGAATGGCAAGTATTGATTTGACTATAAGTCTGGAAGAAAAGTATATGCGGGATAGAATTGGTGTTGAAGTTCAGCAGGATATATATGCTGATATAGTAAAGGGGTTGTCAGTGGAAATGAATGTGAGTAAAAAAATATTTCCTTCAAAGTTACCTGCAGAACTAAGTCTGGAAAATCTGATGGACTATAGTGCTGTTCATAGATACTTAAGGAAATATGCACATTGCAAGCATGTTAAAGAAGAACTGAACATTTGATGGTGAATAAGCCTTTATTACATAGTGGAAGACTGGAAAGTGGTAAAGGTTTATTTTTTGAAATCTTTAAATAAATTGTCGAAATTACTTGAATAATTAATGTTAGGATTATATAATGTATACATGAGATAAAATTACAGATATAAGATACTAAAAAAATTAAAAGAAATTAATCAGTTGGACAGAATGTGTCTTACTTACCATTTATAATTAAAGCATAAAATATCCACGGAGGTGTGCATGGAAAAATCAAAGATGGATAAGACGAAAAGAGTGCTTGGGATATATACAAAGCTTATGAACGGTTATCTGGTAAATAAGGCTGAAGAGGCTGATTATTACGGTGTGACTGAAAAGAGTATTCAGCGTGATTTTGAAGATATAAATGCTTTTTTTGAGGCGGATACCAAGGCAGGAGCAATTAATAAGATTGTATATGACCATATTGCTAAAGGCTATCGTTTGGAACAAATCTACAGGGCAAAATTTACGAATAGTGAGATTCTGGCATTATGCAAGATTCTGCTCGACAGCAGGGCTTTTACAAAGAGTGAAATGACGGAGATGCTTAGAAAGCTGATAGAGTGCTGTGTGCCAAAAAAGAATCAGGAACTTGTAAACGACCTTATCAGTAATGAAACATATCACTATGTAGAACCACAGCATAAAACTGTTTTTATCGACAAAATGTGGGATATCGGGCAGGCAATAAGGAAATATAGGTACATAGAGATTGATTATTGTAGGAATAAGGATAAGGCTATAGTAAAACGAAAGCTTAAGCCGGTGGCTATTATGTTTTCGGAGTATTATTTCTATATTGCGGCGTTTATAGATGATGAAGAGTTAAAAAAGGGTTTTGATGTTATCAACGATTCCTTTCCGACTATTTACCGCGTGGACAGGATTAAAAGCTTGAAAGTACTTAATGAGAAGTTTCGTATTCCATACAGTAACAGATTTGAAGAAGGTGAATTTCGCAAGAGGATTCAGTTCATGTATGGAGGAAAGCTTCAGAAAGTAAAATTCAAGTATTCCGGAGCTAATGTTGAATCGGTACTGGATCGTCTGCCTACTGCAAATATACTTGATGAAGAGGAGGGCGTGTATACGATTGCGGCTGAGGTGTTTGGTAAAGGTATTGATATGTGGCTGAGAAGCCAGGGTGAAGATATTACGATATTATAACAAGAGGAGGAAAAAGAGATGTTTAACAATTCACTTAAAAAAGAGGCTTTAAAAATTTATGAGGACACACTGAGCAGATACAATGCTTCAAATGAAATGATGGGGAAAGCGTGTGAAAGGCTGTACGAAGTAAGAACAAATACTATTGAGACTATTAAATTAAATGAGACAGTGATTAACAGTATTGCAAATACGCCTAAGGAATTCGAAACAAAAATGGGTGAGGTTAAGCAGGAACTTAATAAGTTCCATGAGACTAAAGAGTATGCACAGAAAGCCTATGAGACATCAGTAAAAGCAGGGGTAAATATTGTTGGTGGTACAGCAGTTGGCGTTGGAGTAGCAACTATGGCTCCGACTGCACTTATGAGCATTGCTACAACATTTGGAACAGCATCTACAGGAACAGCAATAAGTGCATTATCAGGAGCAGCAGCACAGAAAGCGGCAGTTGCATGGATAGGCAGAACATTTGCTGGATTTGCAGTTAAAGGTGGTGCAGGTATGGCGGCTGGTAACGCATTTTTGGCTTTGGCAGGTCCTGTTGGCTGGGGTATTACAGCTGCATCGGCAGGTGTTTCATTAATATCACTTAGTAGCAAGAACAAGAAGCTTGCAGATGAAGCAGTTGAGGAAGCTAAAAACATTGCTATAGCAAGAGAAGCATTAGATGAAATGATAGAGAAGGTTAATGCGTTGAAGGCAAAGACAACTGTCTTAAATGATGATATGGAAGCACAGAAAGGGAAGATATTAGAATTTATGAATATTGATTATAGTTCACTTGATGAAGCTAAAAAAGAGTTTTTAGGTACACTTGTAAATAATACTCTTACGTTATCTGTGTTGTTAAATGAGACGGTTGAATAAAACGGAGGAAATACTATGGCAGAATTGTCTGAAAGAGTTATAAAAAGTACTCAGGAGCAGGCTGTTGCTGCTTGGATTACCAATCTTAATCAAATAAGACTTGATGAGCTTATTAGCAGATTAGACCAACAGGATGTTAATCTTGCGGAAGCGTTAGGTGAACTTGCAGAACTTAAAAACTTTATTGGTGATCCGTTACATATATTGGGGAATCCTACTACAAAGCATGGAGAAATTGCAGAACATGTACAGGTGAATTTTTCTAATGCAAGAAGACTGATTCAGGGTCTTGATCGAGAGTATACATTTGATGGAGTGGGAAGAACTGCTCCTGAAGATTATTTGAAAAATGGTCTGCAAATACAATCTAAATTTTGCAATGGTATACGGGCTACATTGACAAAGGTACGAGAACACTTGGAAAATTATCCGGATTTTGTAGAGAATGGAGGTTCGTATGATATTCCAAAAGACCAATACAATGAAATAATTAGGATAATTAACCTTAAGGAAACAAATCCAACCATATTAAATAAAACAGAACGAAATGTAATCGAAACAATAAAGAAGTTTGAGGAAGAGACAGGGCTTAGTATATTTGACGATTTAAATGCATCAGTTGCCGATTATAAGGAAGTGCAGCAGGGCGTTATAAACAATACTATAGCAAAAGAAGAGACAGAGATAAAAAAGGAAGATGAAAGGCAAAGAGAGGAGGCTTATCATAATTCTAAGCCGACGTTAAAAGAGGGAGTTAAGGCTGTTGGTGTTAGTGCAGCACTTGAGGGTGGCGTAACATTCTGTATGTCTATCGCAGCTAAGCGAAAAGAAGGAAAGAAATTATCTGAATTTACAGAAGATGATTGGAAAGACATAGGTATTGAGTCAGGAAAGGGTACTCTTAAAGGTGGAATAAGAGGTGGAGCTGTTTATATATTGAGTAACTTCACAGCTACGCCGGCTAATGTTGCTTCGGCATATGTTACAGCAGCGTTTGGTGTAGCATCTCAGGCAAAGGCACTTGAACGAGGTGAGATATCTAAAGAAGATTTTGTTATTAATTGTGAAGCCGTTTGTTTAGATGTTGCAGTTAGTGCCATTGCTTCGATTGCAGGACAGATAATAATACCTATACCAATACTTGGTGCAGTTGTTGGAAATGTTGCTGGTGAGTTCATGTATGAAATATGTAAAAAGCAAGCCGGTATGCGGTCACAGGAGATAATTGCAGGTTATTATAAAGAGATGGAACAGCTTAATCAGCAACTTGATATAAAGTATGTGAAAGTTGTATTAGAGATAGAAAGATTATTGAAGCGTTTTACAGATTTAGAGAAGCTTGCATTTGATGAGGATATTAATAAAGCATTTTTGGCATCAGCTACGCTTGCAATAGAATCAGGTGTGGATGAGTCACAGATATTAAAAACAAAAGCCGATATTGATGATTTTTTTTTGAATTAAATTCGTAAAGAATATTAAATAACAGGAGGCATTTATGGGAAACGAATTAGATAAGGAACTGGAGAGACTTGAAATTACAAAATTGAATGAAAAAGCTGAAAATGCGGTAGCAGTTGCAGTGGCAGCAACTGCTACAACGGGAGCAATTCCAATTCCTTTTGCGGATGCACCGTTGTTAATTACTGAGCAGGTTGCGTTAATGGCTACAATTTGTGGAATATATGGCATTGATGTAAAAAAAGATGGATTAAAAATGCTTGCTACAACAGCTATTGGAGCAGGTGGAGCTGCGATTGTCGGAAAAACACTTGCAACAAATCTTTTGAAGCTTATACCGGGCGCAGGTACAGTAGCAGGTGGGGCAATTTCAGCAGGAACAGCAGGTGTAGTAACATTGGCCATGGGAAAAGCTTTTATTGAAGTTTGTAAGATGGTTAAGCTTGGAAAGCTTAATGTAGAAGATTTGAATTCTTCTGTTGGGGCGTCAGTTATGAAGGAAAAGTTTAGAGAACAGATAAAGAAGAATAAGAAATCTTAATTAAGTAGAACTGTCTTGAATATTATTAAGAAAAACAGCAAATTGTCGTAGGGCATTTTGCTGTTTTTTATATTAATTATTTGTATTGACCCAAAATGTCTTTGGGACTTGCTATAATATAAGGGAATAACAAAGACCTGTTGTTATAATCAGCCTTTGTAAGTGTCAAAAATTATGATTATATACTATACCCCTGAATGACACTTAGTCAGAAAAAAATACAAGGAGGAAACGCTATGGCAGAAGCAACATACAATCAGTTTTTGTAAGTAACACATAGTATCTTAGAAATCTGGTGGGAGAATCCGAAAGGGTTCTCCCACACTTTTTTCGCTGGGGAGGATTAGATATAGTGGAAAAAATCATTTTGGCAGTCTTAAGTGCAATTGTAGTCATTTGGAACGAATTAACTAAAAAGAACAAGGAGGATTAAAGATTATGGCAGCAAATGTGGAGACGATGTTTTATGTAAGGGAGAAGCCATGGCATGGCTTAGGTACAAGAGTGGAGATGGCACAGACATCAGAGGAGGCACTAAGGTTATCGGGGTTAGATTGGACCGTGCTTCAGGAATCCATTTATACGGATGACGGAGCAGTTATTGACGGATACAAGGCAAATGTCCGTGATTCAGACAGAAGGGTACTTGGTGTGGTAACTGACAGGTACAGGATTGTGCAGAACAGTGAGGCTTTTGCATTTACCGATGAACTGTTTGGAAATGGTGTAAGATATGAGACTGCGGGCTCATTGCAGGAGGGTAAAAAGGTGTGGCTGCTTGCAAGACTTCCGAGAGAGTATATTATTTCGGGTGAGCGTATAAGTCCGTATCTTGTGTTTTCTAACACACATGACGGTTCGGGAGCGGTAAAGGTGGCGGTAACACCGATAAGGGTTGTGTGCAACAACACTCTTAATCTTGCGCTTTCTACTGCGAAGCGCAGCTGGTCTATGGTGCATACAGGGGATATTAAAGGAAAGATACAGGAGGCTAAGGATACATTATTTTTGGCTGAGAAAT
>SVDX01000008.1 GCA_015057605.1 Lachnospira sp.
CGGAAGATTTATGGAATTATTCGAAAGCAGTGATGCGAAGTGGATTGATAAGATTAATGAGGTGTTGGAGGGGTAATATCCTGCGTACGTGCTTGGAAGTGTTGATAAATTACAAAGAGAGGAATGCGCTATGAATATTCTTGTTTTAGGAAATGGTTTCGATTTGGCACATGGTTTGCCAACTTCATATAAGGATTTTTTGGCTTTTTGTAAAAAAATACAAACATTATATAAATATGATGAATTTATTTCTCAAGGTGAATATAAATCAAAAGAAATAGATTCGTGGAAAATGAATGAAAGCATAAAAGAAAGAATTGTTAATGCATATGCAGATAGAAAAATTAACAAGTGCACCGATAAAGAAGGGATGGAACATAATATCTCGATTGATTCTATATTTGATGAACTATATGGATACATACAGAAGAATACATGGCTTGAATATTTTTGGAATACGCCAACATATGTGGGAGAGAATTGGATTGATTTCGAAACAGAGATAGCAGCGGTTGTTAAGTCGTTGGATGTTGCAAGATCTCTGCTTGCGTATGGTGATTCTATATTAGATTTAGAAACTAAAGATAGTGCTATTATTTCTACAATTTTAAAGGCTTCAAAGGGGAGTTTACAACATGCATTTGGAGGTCTACAAGAAATAGATAAATTCATAGTTTTTCTGGTAGAAGAACTTGATAAGTTGATTCGTGTTTTGGAAATATATATTAATGAATTTATTGGAAAAATAAAGATTAAAAAGGTAAGTTCGGACATAGTTAATGTGAATGCAGACCATATTTTATCATTCAATTATTCTGATACCTATGAAAGATTGTATGCTGTTAAAGAGAATATAGAATATGACTATGTGCACGGAAAAGCAGATGTTAAAAATGTAATAGCATCAAATAATATGGTTTTAGGAATTGAAGAATACCTTAAAGGTGACCAGAAAAATGAAGATATAAGTTTTATAGCATTTAAGAAGTTTTATCAGAGAATACATAAACAGACCGGATGCGAATATAAGAGATGGATTGAAAAAATATCTGTGGATGAAAAAAAGGGAAGGCCATGGATTATGGATAATAAAGATCATTCCAGAGATCATAGACACAATTTATATATCTTTGGTCACTCTTTAGATATATCAGATCGAGATATCCTAAGAGAATTCATTTTGCATGATAATGTAGATACAACTATTTTTTATTATGAGAGAATAGATGAAAATGGCGTCAGTGATAATGGAAGAACTGAACTAGGTAAAAAAATAGCAAATCTTGTAAAGGTAATTGGTCAAGAAGAACTTATAAAAAGAACTGGCGGAAGCACTAAGACAATAGACTTTAAACTTCAGCAAAATATGTAAGATATTTTGAGTGAAAATACACACAATCCACTTTCGTGTGTACTTTTACTTGAATGTGTATCACGCCATAGCGTCGCAGTATCTGTGTCGTGTTAAAAAACGGACCACAGTTCCCTATGATACATAAAACCGCGTATCACACTCTCCAAAATGTGTATCACGATTTTCTAAATATTTATCATATTTAAAATTTTGTAAAAAATGCCGATTTACATTGTTTTTCGCCCATGCTATATTATGGCTTAGGTGGACGAAAAAGCGTGATACGTTTTTGATACTTCCCCCAAAAAAAGGCTGAATAATAGGTAAAATACCGCAAATACTCGTCAAAAAACGGCAAAACCGTAACAATTAAGTTTCTAAATAAGCAAAATTAAACCTCATAAGGAGAGCCTTTGTCTGCATCAGTACTTAGTGGGCAACTGACTCTTCTTATGAGGTTATTTTTTACATATCATTCATCGCAACATCTGCATATGTTTCTCTCTTTAATACAACCTTACTGCCTTCTTTGTTAAGTGCAACGATTGCAGGACGAGGTACTCGGTTATAATTCGATGCCATTGCGTAGTTGTATGCGCCAGTAACCATAACTGCTAAGATGTCGCCACGTTCTGGCTTAGCAAGCTTAACATTTTCTGCAATAAGGTCACCACTTTCACAGCATCTACCAGCGATTGTACATTCAAAATCAGCTACTTCATTTGCACGGTTAGCAATACAGCTTGTGTATTGTGAACCGTAAAGAGCATAACGAGGATTGTCTGTCATACCGCCATCGATTGATACATAGCTCTTGTAGCCTGTTATTGTCTTAACGCTACCAACTGTGTAAAGTGTAAGTCCGGCATCTGCAACTATGCTTCTGCCTGGTTCCATAAGGATAGTTGGCATAGGTACGTTAAATTCTTCTGCTTTAGCTTTGATGTGAGTAGCAACTGCAGCAATGCTTTCTTCAATATCAAGATATGGGTCGCTTTCAACATAACGTACACCATAGCCACCACCAAGGTTAAGAACGGTTGCTAAAAAGCCTGTTTCCTTGCGAACGGTGTTGATATAGTCAAGCATAATGTCTGCGCTATCGCAGAAAGTTTGTCCATCAAATACTTGTGAGCCAATGTGGCAGTGGAAACCTTCAAGCTCAATATTTGGAAGGGTAAGAGCATATTTTGTAAGTTCTAAGGCTTGACCTGTTTCAATGGCTGTTCCAAATTTAGAATCAACCTGTCCAGTTTGAACTGCTTCATAAGTATGAGTATCGATGCCTGGTGTGAGTCTCATAAGAATCTTTTGAGTGATGCCCTTTTCACCAGCAATTTGGCTGATTGCATCAAGCTCTTCACGGCAGTCTGCAACAAAATGTCCTACGCCACAGTCCATTGCAAATGCGATTTCGAAATCAGTTTTGTTGTTGCCGTGGAAATAAGTATTTTCCATAGGAAAACCAGCTTCCTTAGCTGTGTAGATTTCACTTCCGGAAACTACGTCAACCGACATACCTTCTTCCTTCATAATTCTGTAAATATATTTAAAGCTTAAAGCCTTGCTTGCGTATAATGGCTGTGATTTTTCACCAAAATGCTTTTTCATAGCATTGATGTAAGTACGACATTTCTCACGAATACGATTTTCATCTAATACATAAAGTGGTGTCTGATATTCTTTAGCAAGCTTTACTGTGTCAAATCCGGCAAATGTTAAGTTTCCATTATCATTAATTCCTAAATTAGTGTGTAACATAAGTTGTTCCTTTCTAAAACTGTCTACATTTGAAATAAGTTTATTCTATAATCATAGTGCGTAATTGTCAATAAAATCTGTATATTTTTTGAAATCCCCTGAATAAATTTCTTGTAGTAGGGCATTAGTTTTGTAGAGAGAGGAATGTAGCTCCGCTGTGGTTATTAAGCCTTCTTCATGCGCTTGGGCAAGTTCATCAAGGTCAACCACTTTTATGCTGCCATCCTCGCATATAAGAATGTCGGCCAAAAGATCTGTAAAAATATACGAGTCATTTTTAGCGTTATATTCATATTGTATGATGTCGCAGTACCAACAGATAAAGTTATCATTAGCATCCATAAAGCGACTGATTTTATAACCCTTTTCAAGCACATAAAGCGAATAGCCCTTTGCAAGGGTGGCTTTAGGCTTTAGAGTGTCCCAGGAGGTTAGAATTATACTGTCGTCCTGATAGTGAATGGTATCATTTTTTAGTGGAATACATTCATTTGGAATAAGTCTTTTTCGGAATAATTCTGGCATAGTTTTTCCTCCTTTTAAAAGTTTCTATGATTATAACAATTTTTAGCCGAATTTTCAATAAATTAGTTGGACTAAAGTATAAAAAAGGTGTATAATAAAATGAGGTCTTTTAAGAAAGGATATATTTTATGAAAGACAACCGCGAGGTAATCAAATTAGTGCCCCTCATTACGCAATTAGGAATAAGCATGATGGTGCCTATTTTTTTATGCGTTGTAGCAGGGATATGGATAGATAACAGGTTTGGAACGTATTTTATTATTCCGCTTATAATACTTGGTATGTTAGCGGGTTATAGGAATTGTTATCTGATACTTAAAAAATATTTGAAAGATGATGAAGATGATGAACTATGATATGGACGAGAAGTATATTTTGCCCGAGATGATAGTCGGGATAATAGTTATTAATGCTATACTTGCCATACCAGTAGCGATATTCCTTGATGGAGTGGTATATAACCTTTTGGGACTTTTGTATGGCGTGATTGTGGCTATAGCCATGAGTGCCCATATGTGGAATAGTGTTGAAAGGGCATTAGAACTTAATGAATCTGATGCGAGACGACATATGGTTAAGAGCTATATGTTAAGAACCTTTATAGCTATAGCGGTTGTTATATTTGTAGCTATTTTAGGAGTGGGTAATTATTTCCTTACCTTTATAGGTATATTAAGTTTGAAAGTGTCGGCTTATATTCAGCCGTTAACACATAAATTTTTTAAAAAATATATTGCAAAAGGAGAGTGAGAATGTGATTTTGGGCATGACCAACCCGGTGATGGCAGATGCAGATTTCGCCATAAAGGGCTTGTATAAATATGAGCTTTTTGGGCAGGAGCTGTGGATAACTACCACACACGTAAGCTTGGCTATAGTATCTATATGTTTGCTTATATTTATGATAGTAGCAAATGCTAAGATGAAAAAAGCAACAGCGGTACCTAAGGGCTTCCAGAATGTTATTGAGCTTATAGTTGAACTTATGGACAATTTAGTTTATGGCACTATGGGTAAGCATTATGTGCGTTTTAGAAACTATATCGGTGTGTTATTTATGTTTTTGCTGTTTGCTAATATTTCGGGTTTATTCGGTTTACGACCGCCAACCGCTGATTTTTCAATAACATTTCCGTTGGGTTTAATAACCTTTGTATTGATTAATTATAACGGTTTTAAGGCGAACAAATTCGGACACATTAAGGGCTTGTTTGAACCTATGCCTTTTATGTTCCCGGTTAACTTTGTCGGTGAAATTGCAGTTCCTATATCGTTGTCACTACGTTTATTTGGTAACGTAATGTCAGGAACGGTTATGATGGGACTTATTTACGGACTGTTGCCTATATGGATAAAAGCAGGTGTACCATCTGTTTTACACGTATATTTCGATATATTCTCAGGCGCAATTCAAACATACGTATTCTGTATGTTAACTATGGTGTATATTGGCGATAAGATAGGCGCTGAGGAATAATTACACCAACAAAATCATTTATTTTTTAGGAGGAATTTTAATATGACAAACGGAATTTCAAATGAAGCATTTGTATTGGGATGTTCAGCAATTGGTGCTGGTATTGCGATGATCGCAGGTTTTGGTCCTGGTATAGGACAAGGTAATGCAGCGGCTCAGGCGGTTGCAGCAGTAGGTAGAAATCCAGGAGCAGCTGGTGCAATCAGAACAACAATGTTCATGGGACAGGCTGTTGCCGAGACAACAGGTCTTTACAGCTTCGCTGTAGCAATTATCTTATTATTTGCTAACCCACTTGTAGGAAAATTAAAATAATCGATTACTAATCGAAAAAAATCCTAAAGGAGGCGAAGGTTGTAGTGGAAAGAATGTTTGGTCTTGACGCGCAGTTTTTGCAGGATGCCCTAATTTTAGCGATTAATATATTTATATTATTCGTGGCAGGCTCATATCTGCTCTTTAATCCGGCAAGAGATTTCCTTGAGAAAAGAAAGAATGGAATTAAAGCGGATTTAGAGAAAGCCAGTGAGGATAAGAAGGATGCAGAGGCATTAAAGGCAGAGTATGAAGAAAAGCTTAAAAATGCTAACAAAGATGCAGAAGCTATTCTTGCCGAGGCACGTAAAAAGGCGCTTGACAGAGAAAGTCAGATTGTAAGTGAAGCTAAAGCTGAGGCGGCAAGGATTATCGAGCGAGCTAATGTAGAGGCAGAACTTGAGAAAAAGCGTGTTAAAGATGATGTTAAGAAAGAAATTATAAGCGTTGCAGCATTAATGGCTCAAAGAGTTGTTGGTGCGGCAGTTGATATTAATGTACAGGATAACCTGCTTGAAGAGACGTTGAAAGAAATGGGTGATGATACATGGCTAAGCTAGTTTCAAAAACATATGGTGAAGCACTTTTTGAACTGGCATGCGAAGAGAACAAGACAGATGTATTGTTCGAGGAAGTAAAGGCAGTATCAGAAGCATTGAAGGATAACAAGGATTTCTTGAATTTCCTCAATAATCCTAAGATTAATGTTGAAGAGAAACATCAGCTTGTTGAGGATGTTTTTAAGCAGTTTGTAAGTGCTGATTTAATAGGCTTTATTCGTCTGATAATAGAGAAAAACAGACAAAATGAATTAGAAGCAATTCTTGAATATTTTATCGCACAGGTAAAAGAATATAAAAATATTGGTGTGGTATATGTTACAACACCGGTTGAGCTTAATGATAAGCAAAAAGAAAATGTTGTTAACAAGGTGCTTGAAACAACTAAGTATGAGACACTTGAGATGAATTATAGCATCGATGAAACTCTATTAGGCGGTATGGTTATCCGTATTGGTGACAGAGTTGTTGACAGCAGTATTAAAACAAAATTAGAAGATATGACCCGAGAATTATATAATTTGAGGGTAGAGTAAATAAAATCAGAAAGAAGGTGCATTATTTCCATGAATTTACGACCAGAAGAAATAAGTTCTGTTATTAAGGAACAGATTAAAAGATATTCTGCTGAGTTGGATGTATCAGATGTTGGTACAGTTATTCAGGTAGCTGATGGTATTGCACGTGTACATGGTCTTGAGAAAGCTATGCAGGGTGAATTATTAGAATTTCCTGGCGAAGTGTACGGTATGGTATTAAACCTTGAAGAAGACAATGTAGGTGCAGTTTTATTAGGTGATGCAAGAAGTATTAATGAAGGCGATACAGTTAAGACAACCGGTCGTGTTGTTGAGGTTCCTGTAGGTGATGCGTTATTAGGACGTGTAGTTAATTCATTAGGACAGCCAGTAGATGGCAAAGGACCAATCGCCACAGATAAATATCGTCAGATTGAAAGAGTAGCATCAGGCGTTATAACAAGAAAGTCAGTATCTGTTCCATTGCAGACAGGTATTAAGGCTATCGATGCCATGGTTCCAATCGGACGTGGACAAAGAGAGTTAATTATCGGTGATAGACAGACAGGTAAGACTGCTATTGCTATTGATACAATTATTAATCAAAAGGGTCAGGGCGTAAAATGTATCTATGTAGCTATCGGACAAAAGGCTTCTACAGTAGCTTCGATAGTTAGAACATTAGAAGAAAGTGGCGCTATGGCTTATACAACAGTTGTAGTTTCAACAGCAAGTGAGCTTGCTCCATTGCAATACATTGCTCCATATTCGGGCTGTGCTATTGGTGAAGAATGGATGGAAAACGGCGAGGACGTATTAGTAATTTATGATGATTTAACAAAGCATGCTACAGCATACAGAACATTATCATTGTTACTTAAGAGACCACCTGGACGTGAAGCTTACCCTGGTGATGTATTCTACTTACATTCAAGACTCTTAGAAAGAGCAGCAAGAATGTCAGAAGAATATGGTGGAGGCTCATTAACAGCGCTTCCAATAATTGAAACACAGGCAGGCGATATTTCAGCGTATATCCCAACAAATGTAATTTCGATTACAGACGGACAGATATTCTTAGAGACAGAAATGTTTAACGCAGGTTTCAGACCGGCTATTAACGCAGGTTTATCAGTATCCAGAGTTGGTGGTTCTGCTCAGATTAAGGCTATTAAGAAGATTGCAGCTCCTATTCGTGTGGAATTAGCACAGTATAGAGAATTGGCAGCCTTCTCACAATTTGGTTCAGAGCTTGATGCAGATACAAAAGAAAAGCTTGCACAAGGTGAACGCATTAAGGAAATCTTAAAGCAACCTCAATACAAGCCAATGCCTGTTGAGTATCAGGTAATCATCATTTATGCAGCTACAAAGAAGTATTTGCTTGATGTGGAACTTGACAGAATCAGCGATTTCGAAAAAGAATTATTTGCATTTATTGATACTAAATATCCAGAATTACCAAAGAGTATCAAGGATAAGAAGGATATCGATAGCGAAATCGAAGAATTATTAGTAAAAGCTATAACAGAATTCAAAGAACAATTTGTATAGAAAAGGGTGAATCTATGGCTTCAATGAGAGATATAAAGAGACGTAAGCAAAGTATCCAAAGTACAGGACAGATTACTAAGGCTATGAAGCTTGTGTCTACAGTAAGGTTTCAAAAGGCTAAGTCAAAAGCAGAAAATGCAAAGCCATATTTTGACCATATGTATGAAGCAGTATTTTCCATTTTAGGAAAATCCCAAAACATTCAGCATAGATACTTAACACCTGGTAATTCCGATAAAAAAGCAGTTATTGTTGTTACAGCCAATAGAGGTTTGGCAGGTGGCTTTAATACTAATATCACAAAGCTTATCACAAGAGGCGAGTTTGCCAAGGAAGATATCGCAGTATATGCGGTAGGACGTAAGGGCCGTGATATTTTAAAGAGACGTGGCTACAAGGTTGTGGCAGATTTTTCGGATGTTATCAATGAACCGACATATTCGGACGCTATGCAAATTGGACAAGAAGTGTTAGACGCATTTGCTAAGGGTGAAATAGGTGAGATATATATGGCTTACACAAGCTATAAAAATACGGTGTCACACACAGAAAAGCTTATTAAGCTTTTACCTGTTGAAAGTGATGCAAGTGAAGAAGAAAATGACAAATTTTCGGCACCTATGAACTATGAAAATGACGAAGAAGAAACCTTAGATATAATTATTCCAAAATACATCAACAGCCTTATTTATGGCGCATTAATGGAATCGGTTGCAAGTGAAAATGCAGCCAGAATGACAGCGATGGATAACGCTACAAATAATGCAGAAGAGATGATTTCGGAACTTGCACTCAAATACAATAGAGCAAGACAAGGCTCTATTACTCAGGAGCTTACTGAGATTATTGGTGGTGCAAATGCAATATCATAAATAAAAAAGGAGTGAAATAATGGCTACAAATAATATTGGTAAAATCACTCAGATTATCGGTGCGGTACTTGATATTAAGTTTGAAGAAGGTAATCTTCCTCAGATTAACGAGGCTATCAAAATCGTACGCCAGAATGGAGAAACATTAGTTGTTGAGGTTGCTCAACATTTAGGTAATGATACAGTAAGATGTATTTCTATGGGACCTACAGACGGTCTTGTAAGAGGTATGGACGCACAGGCTACAGGCGCTGCTATCAGTGTTCCTGTTGGTGAAAATACTTTGGGAAGAATCTTTAACGTAACAGGTGATCCAATCGATGGTAAAGAAGCACCTGATAATGTTGAATTATGGCCAATTCATAGAAAGGCTCCTGCATTTGCAGAGCAGTCAACAAAAGCAGAAATGCTTGAAACAGGTATTAAGGTAGTAGACCTTTTATGCCCTTACCAAAAAGGTGGTAAGATTGGTTTGTTCGGTGGTGCCGGTGTAGGTAAAACCGTACTTATTCAGGAATTAATCAGAAATATTGCTACTGAGCACGGTGGATATTCAGTATTCACAGGTGTTGGTGAAAGAACAAGAGAAGGTAATGACCTTTACAACGAAATGACAGAATCTGGTGTTATCAATAAGACAACAATGGTATTTGGTCAGATGAACGAGCCACCAGGAGCGAGAATGAGAGTTGGTCTTACAGGTCTTACAATGGCAGAATATTTCAGAGATAAGGGTGGAAAGGATGTATTATTATTCATTGATAATATCTTCCGTTTCACACAGGCTGGTTCAGAGGTTTCGGCTCTTTTAGGTCGTATGCCTTCAGCCGTTGGCTATCAGCCAACATTACAGACAGAAATGGGTGCACTTCAGGAAAGAATTACATCTACAAAGGACGGTTCTATTACATCCGTACAGGCTGTATACGTTCCTGCCGATGATTTAACTGACCCTGCTCCAGCTACAACATTTGCTCACTTGGATGCTACAACAGTATTATCAAGATCTATCGTAGAGCTTGGTATCTATCCTGCGGTAGACCCACTTGAATCTTCTTCAAGAATCCTTGATCCACAAATTGTTGGTGAAGAGCATTACGCAGTAGCCAGAGGTGTTCAGGAAATACTTCAAAGATATAATGAACTTCAGGATATCATTGCTATTCTTGGTATGGACGAGCTTTCAGAAGATGATAAGGTATTAGTATCAAGAGCCAGAAAGGTTCAAAGATTCTTATCACAACCATTCTTCGTAGCAGGACAATTTACAGGTCTTGAAGGTAAGTATGTACCAATCGCTGAAACAATCAGAGGCTTTAAGGAAATCTTAGAAGGTAAACATGATGACATACCTGAAAGTTACTTCTTAAATGCTGGTAGCATTGATGACGTTGTTGCAAAGGTAAAAGCGTAGAGGTGAATAATGGCAAATACATTTAACTTGGAAATTATATGCCCTGACAGAATGTTTTATAAAGGTGAAGCAGAAATGCTTGAAATAGTCAGTGAAGATGGTATGTTAGGTATATATGCCGGTCATATGCCATTTACAGCTGTATTAATGCCTGGTGTTGCAAGAATTCATGCCAATGGCGAGATAAAAGAAGCAGCAATACATTCAGGTTTTATGGAAATTCTTCAGGACAAGATAACAGTTCTTGCTGAGATTGCCGAATGGCCAGAAGAGATTGATCTTGATAGAGCAAAGCAAGCCAAAGAGCGTGCTGAAAAGAGAATCAAGGGTCAGATGGAAAAAGAATTTAATTTAAAGCGTGCAGAATTTGCACTTCGTAAGAGTATTGCAAGAATTAAATTAGTGAAATAATATTTTAAAGAGTTCGCATTTTATATGCGGACTCTTTTTGTTCATTTTTAATGTTTAATCTATCCAAATACTGTCAATACTCTTACTATAAATCATAATTGAAATGGGGAAGAGAATGAGAAAGATTGCGATATATATGGCAATGCTTTTATGGGTAATTGCAATATTTAATAAAGAAAATGCAAATGGTAGTGAAGGTACGATTGTAAAAGCGCTAAGCACAAATAATTTATATACTGAATACAGTCAGATAAATGTATTTAGTGAATACAATGCTCAATATTTGAGCCTGGACAAGAAACAAAAAATCATTGAAGATTGTGCCAAAAAGCTTGGACTTAGCAATTATACCTTGGAGAGTAAAAAGGAAGGGCAGCGTGTTAGTAGTATACTTGTAAAGAAAGGTAAAAATGCTATAAGCACAATTAAATTTATTACAATAGAAGAAAAGGGAGAGGACGGTATTGTAGAGCCTGTAAATTATTTGATGGTGGATTTGCTATTTTATAAAGATAGTGATTCTATGTATCATTACAAGGATGTAGTAGAGTCTATGTTTACGGATTTGAAACTAAAGCCACAAATAAGTACAAGCATAGTAAGCAGTGCAAGCGGTATTAAAACCCTTGAAGAAAAGAGTGCTATGGCAGATGCGATTTTAAAGGACGTAGATGCCAAGATTGTTTCACAAAACCGCAGTGATGAAATATTTACTATTTACGCATATAGTAAAGAAATTGATGAATATATAGTAAATCTTGGTAAAAAGGTTAATGTAAATATTGCTATTTCCTATGATGAAACAAGCGATAAAACATTTATATATTATGCGACTCCTATTTATAACACAGATTATTGAAAAGCTATTGAGATTTTACTAAAAAACCATTAAAATAGTCTTGTAACGACATATTTTATGAGGTTTAGAAATGACACTTTTAGAATTATTAGATAAATGTATAAATGAAAACTTAAAGGATATTGTTATAAGCTCACCACTAAAGGATAGTGAGCTTAAAAAGGTTAGGGTAAGAGTTATAAAGCTTTCAAATGATATTGCGTATCAGGTGACGGAGTATGTAGGGACTAAGGTTATACATACTAATTATGATGCGGTTTCGCTTAAAGAAAAGTTAGTGCAATATATGCAAGGCTTTAAACAGGCGCAGATTGAGACTACGAGCATAAATGCTACTGTGTTAGTAAGCAAAAAGGGGACAACAACTATTAAATGTAAGCAAAAGCAACAAATAGAAAAAGCTCCTTTAATACAGGAACACAACAGAACTAAGGAGTACATTTTAAAGGAAGGCATAAGCGTTCCATTTTTAGTTGACCTTGGCATTATGACTAAGGAAGGTAAAATTGTAAATTCAAAGTACGATAAATACAGACAGATTAACAGATTTTTAGAATTTATAGAGGATATATTGCCCTCACTTGATTCTAATAAAGAGCAGACGATAATTGATTTTGGTTGTGGTAAATCATATCTTACATTTGCTATGTATTATTACCTAAAAGAGCTTAAAAATTATGATGTTAGAATTATTGGCCTTGACTTAAAAAGGGATGTCATTGAAAAATGCAATGAGCTAAGCGCTTCGTATGGTTATGAAAAACTTAATTTTTACGTAGGTGATATTGCTTCCTATAGTGATGTTGAAAGTGTGGATATGGTAGTTACCTTGCATGCCTGTGATACGGCAACGGATTATGCTCTTTACAAGGCGGTTAACTGGGGAGCAAAGGTTATACTTTCAGTTCCTTGCTGTCAGCATGAAGCCAATAAAACCATAAATAACAAGGACTTAGCACCAGTTTTGAAATATGGTATTATTAAGGAGAGAATGTCTGCGCTTATAACTGATGCAATAAGAGCACAAACACTTGAATGCAAGGGCTATAAGACACAGATTTTAGAATTTATAGATATGGAACACACTCCTAAGAATATTCTTATAAGAGCTGTGAAGAAGGAAAAAATGCAAGCTAAAGTAGCGGATGTTTCTAAACTACAAGAGATGTTAAATTTAGACTTGACATTATGCAAGCTGTTTAAGGAGCAGGATAATGAAGAATGTAATTAAGATTATAAGCATAGTTGTAGCATTTGTTGCAACAGCGGTACTTACATTTATATTTACTAATAAAAAGATTGAAGTAAAGATTACGAATATGACTGAGGCCACACTTCCGGTAGTGTCATTTGAAACTGAAGGTGGAACAAGATATAACTATCTTCATGGCTATACTTGTGATGTGGATACAAATGAAATTCGTGACCTTGTTACAGCTATACCCGAAAATATGAGACTTAAGCTTATAATTGACAAATATAATGCAGACGTAAAGCAAATCAGCTATGAGATAAAAAGTCTTGATAATAATAATCTTTATGAAAATACATCCATCAATAACTATGATGAGCATAACGGACAAATCAGCTGTGAGCTTAATATAAAGAACCTTATTGAAAAGGAAAAGGAATATTTACTAATAGTAAATATTAAGACAGCTAACTTTGAGTCTGTCTGCTATTATACCAGAATAACCTATCAGCCGGGCATAAACCTTGATTCTAAGCTCGACTTTGCAAAGGAATTTACTGAAAATACACTTGATAGTGAGAAGCTAAATACTATTAAGACATATATTGAGCCAAACTCAAGCCATGACAATACCAATTTTGGTAAAATAAATATACATGCAAGCCTTAAACAATTTGGTTTTGATGAGTTACTTATAGAGGGTCATAACTCTATGTATTTAAGCCTTAAGGAATTAGATGGCAATAATGCAACCGTTAATGTAGCATATAATCTTAATATCAGCGACTTTAAGGTTACAAGTACACTTTTAGTTGAGGATAGCTATGTTTTAACAGAGACTCCAACAAGAATGTACCTTATGGATTTTGAGCGTGAGGCTAATCAGGTATTTGACCCTGATAATGCAATAATGCCAAGTAGCAGAGTTTACCTTGGTATTTCGAGCGAATTTACAACGGAGAAAATGTGTAATTCCTCTGGTAAGCATACCGCATTTGTAAGGAATAATGAGCTTTGGATGTATGGCAATGATACTAAACAGCTAAAGGGCATTTTCACCTTTAGGGAAAGAGAAGGTGACAATGTACGTGAGGGCTATAATAAGCATGGAATTAAGATAATAGACATTGATTCAAAGGGAAATATGCGTTTTGCGGTGTATGGCTATATGAATCGTGGAGCTCATGAGGGAGCTCTTGGAATATCGGTATATAGCTATAAGGCAGAAACAAATACTGTAGACGAAATTATATTTATTGCTTCGGATAGCGGTTATGATGTAATAAGTGCAGAGTTTGGTAAGCTTATTTATGTAAATAAAAATGGTACCTTATATATGCTCTATGATGATACACTCTACTCCTTAGAGGCTTCAGGTAAGGAATGTGTAAAGGTTGTAGAAAATTTAAAGGAGGACAGCTATATTATTTCACCTGATATGTCGGTATTTACCTATTTGAAGCAGGATAATAGTATGGAGGTTATTAAGCTTGAAGATTTTTCTAAATATACCATTGATGCCACACCGGGCGATAAGCTTGCACTCATTGGATATTTAGGAGAGGATTGGGCATACGGTATGGCAAAGGCTTCGGACATAAGTATGATGCTAGATGGAACTATGGTATTTCCAATGTATAGAATAGTAATTATCGATAAGAATTACAACCTTGTTAAAAACTATAGTATCGATGGCACCTACGTGTCGGATACAACTATTAGTGGAAAGCGCCTTTTGCTTGATAGGGTTATAAAGCGCGAGGATGGTATTTATGTTGCAACTGACGATGACCAGCTTATGAGTAGAGATGAAAATGTTGTAACAGAAAAGCTTCTCGATACTGTGGTATCAACACAGACAAGAAAGAAGGAACTATACATTAGCCTTCCTGTTAAGGTTGAATCTCTTGATAAATTTGAATATGGATATTCAGATGAAGTAGCATACGGTAATAGCTATGTTGTAAATATCGAAGCCAAGGAAAATGAAGACTTTTTTGCATATGGAAAATCTAATTTTGAGGGCAAATACGAAAACGTAAGTGATGCGATAATAAATGCTTACAATAGCTATGGCAAAGCATTGGATGCGAAGCTTAATACTATTTATGTAACACGAAGTAAAAGCAATGCTTATGCACTTGATGCATTTAGAGGCAACAAGGTAAGCGAGTCAGACAGCCTTGCAGAAGCGCTTAGAATTGTACTTGAATATAATGCTATGGAGGTTGATGTTAAGTCAGAACTTCAAGCTAACAACGCAATAGAAATAATGGATAAGAATTTATTTGCAAAGGCGTACAATATTAAGGGCCCTACATTAGATTGCGTGCTTTACTATGTGTATAAGAATACACCTGTTATTGCAAAGATTGGTGTAGAGCATTATGTTGTAATAACTGGCTATACAAAAACAAATGTTACCTATTTTGATCCTGTATCAGGTCAAAACAAGACCATTGACAGAGATGATTTTGAGTATAATGCGAACAAATTTGATAACACCTATATAATATACATTCGAAGGGACGTATTATAAAATGAAATTTATTCATGTAGGAGATGCGCATCTTGGCGCTATGAAGGACAAGTTAAGAGCAAAGGAAATTTGGGCTACCTTAAAGAAAATCATTAAGGTGGCTAAGGATGTTGACCTTCTTATGTTTTGTGGAGACATTTTTCACAGACAACCCCTTCTTAGTGAACTAAAGGAGCTTAACTATTTATTTTCTACAATTCCTAACACCGAGGTGGTTTTAATTGCCGGGAATCATGATTTTATATCAGAGGAGTCTTATTATAAGACATTTAACTGGAATGACAATGTGCATTTTATAAAGTCTGATACAGTAAGTAGCATATATCTTGAAAATATTAAAACGACAGTATATGGAGCAAGCTATCATACCCGCGAGATTAAGGAAAATATTTATGAGGGTATAAAAGCTAAAGGAAAAGGCATTAATATATTGATGGCACATGGTGGCGATGAAGCGCATATACCTTTTGATAAAAATGCGCTTTTAAATGCAGGATTTGATTATGTGGCACTTGGTCATATTCATAAGCCTGAAATATTTGCTGACGGAAGAATGGCTTACGCAGGCGGAATAGAACCCTTAGATATAAATGATATTGGAGATAGAGGATATATTTTAGGAGAGATAGGAAAGCATCTTAGAATAGAATTTGTAAGGGCTTGCAAGCGCATTTATATTCCTATAAAAATAGAGTGTGACGAAAGCTTTACGAACGAGCAGCTTATCGATATCGTTTCGGATGAGATTGCAAAAAAAGGTAAAGAAAATATTTATAAGGTTATTATAAATGGTATCAGAGATTTACAGACAGAGTTTGATCTTGGTAGCATAAAGAGACTTGGAAACATTGAAAGCATACTTGATGAAACCATAACTGAATTAGATTATGAGAAAATTCTTGCAGAAAATGAGAATAATATCATAGGCGAATTTATACGAACTATTGGTGATACTGATGAGAAGGCGTTATATTACGGAGTGAAGGCATTATGGTCATAGACTACTTATTGTTAAAGAATTTCGGAAAATTTAATGATAAAGGAATTACCTTTGATGAAGGAATAAATATTGTTTACGGCAAAAATGAAGCCGGTAAATCAACAATTTATAACTTTATTAAGGGCATGCTTTTTGGCATTGAAAAAAAGCGCGGGAAAGCCGCGGCAACAGATATGTACACTAAGTATGAGCCTTGGGAAAATTCTATGTATTACGAAGGGCTTATGCAGCTTTCAACAGGTGGCTGTAAATATATTATAAGCCGAAAGTTTAACAAATTAGCAAAAGAGGTTAAGGTATTTAATGCAACGGATAATGTTGATGTGGAATATTCAGATGTTACATACAGAGAGCTACTTTGTGGGCTTACCGAGGAAAACTATAGTAGTACGCTTGCATTTACTGAATATGAAAATCTTTCCTTAGATGATTTAGCATTTACTCTAAATAACTATGTTGCAAATCTTAATACCAGCAGAACTAAAAATGTTGATGTGAAAAAGGCGATAAGTCGCTTAAATAAAGAGAAGAAGCGCATTTTGACACAGATAGATAAATTGGATATTGAGGGTGAGAGAAATCTTCTTACAAGAATTGAAGAGCTTATAAGTGAAACCCCTTATAGAGAAGATTACGAAATACTTTCAAGCAGAGTAGTAAGGCATCGAGCTCCTAAATATATATGGGCATTTATGGGTATTGCATTTGTTATAGCAGCGCTTGTTACACATAATTACATATTGTTTATAGGCGCGTTATTGAGCCTTGTGTCGTTTGTGGCTGTAATTATTCCAAGGTATGAATACGAAGAAAATTACGGTGAGGTAGATAACGACAGTAGAATAGAGCTTTTAAATGAAAAGCAAAGAATTGAAGAACAGATAGAACTAAAGCTAAAGGCAGCGGCGGAATACGAAAAGGAAGTAAAGTCGATAGAGCTTGCAATTAAGACGATTAATGACATATCCGGTAACATTTATTCTACCTTTGGTGAAGATTTAAATGAATTATCATCTGAATATATGGCATTATTTACAGATGGAGATTATAATAAAATTACCGTTAGTGAAGATATGAAAATAGCTGTATATAAGGATAACAAAAAGGTAGATATCAATATGCTAAGCTATTCGACTATAAAACAAATTTTCCTTGCAATAAGAATTGCTTGTGCAAGACTATTATTTAATGAGGAAAAAATGCCGATAATATTAGATGAACCATTTGCACACTATGATGATGAAAAGACGGTTAAGACACTTATGAATTTAGGCAAACTTAATGCATCGCAAATCATTATTTTCGCGTGCACAGACAGAGAAATTAAGTTTTTAAGGGAGAATGACATTTCATTTAATCTTATAAAACTATAGTGGAGGACGCTATGGCTAAAGAAACGAATAAAAAGAAGCATCCTATACTTTTTATATTAGTGCTAATTTTATCAACGATATTATTAGGGCTTATTGTCGTGAGTCCATATATGGTGGATAGAGGTAGGTATGTAAGCCGTGCCAAGAAAATGGTTGAGGGTAGCGACATTGATACCTTTAAGAATTCGCATACCAGTGTTGTTTATAATGACAAGGATGAGGAAATAGCATTTTTCAAGAGCAAAAATGATATGTATTATATATCTTATGATAACATTCCAGAGTATGCTAAGTTAGCATTTACTGTACTGCATGACAGAAATTACTTCGATAAGGAAAGCATTGGTTATGTAGATCAGGTTAAGGTTGTAATAGACTCTAAAAATATTGATAAGATGGAAGACAAGCTTAGCCATATTGAAAGAACTGTAGCAAGAAATGTTTTTATGCGAGATGATGTTGAAGGCGTAAGAAAAAAGGAAGAGATATTTATATCAATAGAGCTTTCAAAAAAATACAGCAAGGAGCAGGTGTTAGAATTTTATCTTAATAACATTTATTTTGGTAACGGCTATTATGGAGTTGAGACAGCGGCAAGAGGATACTTTGGCAAGTCGCTTAGTGAGCTTTCATTTTCTCAGATAGCATTTTTGGCAGCAGTTTGTGAGAATCCTATAAAATATGATCCATTTACCAATAAAGAAGTGGTTTTGATACAGCGCAATTATATAGTTACTAAGCTTAAAGATTATGAGCTGATTAATCGAGCAGACTATTACCGCGGTATAAGTGAGGAGATAGTAATCACTCCTTTACAAAACAAGGCATATCAGTATGCAGAGTCATATATACTTCACAGCGCAACACTTGCTTTAATGGAGCATTTAGGAACTATTATTGACCCTGAAACGGATTATGATTTATATACGAAAGAATATTCAAAATATCAGCAAAGTATTTTTACAAATGGCTACAAGATATATACTACTATTAACACAGATATGCAAAAATCGCTTGAGGAAAGCGTTGTACAAGGAACAGCGGCCTATGCTGATGATGTGGATGCAATGGGCGTTTGCATAGATAATGAAACGGGCTGTGTTGTGGCGATAGTGGGTGGCAAGGAAAATGCTACTGATTATTACAGTAATCCGGCATATCAGAGTAAAAAGGCTGCGTTAAATGTATTGTGGCCACTTAACATATATACACCATTTATTGAGTGGCATCATAACCCTGATTATATAATATATCAGGAGGCTACGGTAAGCGGTACATATATTAACAAGATTACTTTAAGAGAAGCGATTATATCGTATCCTGGACGTTTTGAGAGACAAATACTTTCGGCACTTAAGCAGGAATACTCAGACTCGTTCTTATATAGAATGGGATATACTAATTTAGATGAAGGAATAACCTGCCTTGAATTAGCGGTAGGCTACGCAACATTAGCAGATGATGGTCAATACAAAAAAACAGGATGCATACGCAAAATCACATCCGTTGCAGATGAAGAATTAGTTGTTAACCCGTATACAAAATCAGTTATTTATGCACCAAATGATGCAAGAATAATGACTGATATCCTAAAAGAGAAGCAGGAAAAGTCAGGAATTACTGTTGATGGGGCAATAACTGCAGGCTACTTAGCTTCAAGTAAGGAAGCAAAAGAGGCGTGGTATGTTGGTTATTCAAGATACTATACAACAGCTGTTTGGATGGGCCATGAGCTTGATAAGGACGATATACAATTAAATCCGGCAGGTATATGGAGCTCATATATGCAGGCGATTCATACGGATTTAGAAGAGCTTGAGTTTGAAAAATATGGTGAATATACCGATATGGAAGGCGATTTCATTCCGCCAGAGATACCAACTGAAAGGCCAAGTCTTGGTGGTACAGGAGGATATCCAGATGATGGTGATTGGTGGGTAAAGTAAAGATAAATATGGATAAAAATAAGGCTATCTCACTTATGCGAGATAGCCTAAAATATTGTATTATTACTTATATTCCTTTAACTTCTTTTGGATTCTGTCAACTGGATCAAGTAATGCGCTGATTGATTGATCGTGGTTGAGTGTATCTATTAATAATGCGATGTATTTGCTTAAGTCTACGTTGATATAGTATGGCTTTGCAAGTAATTCTTCTGGCTGATAGATTACATTTGTTGTAAGGATTCTGTCGATAATACCTTTTTCATAAGCTTCATCTATCTTAGCGAAACCATTTGTAAATAAACCAAATGTTGTTGCAGCAAATACTCTCTTTGCTTTTCTTCTCTTTAATTCAGCAGCTACGTCTAAGATACTGTCACCTGATGAAATCATATCATCGATGATAAGTACGTCCTTACCTTCAACGTCTGAACCTAAGAATTCATGAGCAACGATAGGATTACGTCCGTTAACAATCTTAGTGTAATCTCTTCTCTTATAGAACATACCCATATCTACACCAAGTACGTTAGCATAGTAGATAGCACGTCCCATACCGCCTTCATCAGGGCTGATAATCATCATATTGTCGCTGTCAATCTTTAAATCCTCTACATTGTTCAAAAGAGCCTTAATAAACTGATAAGCAGGCTGAACTGTTTCAAATCCCTTTAATGGAATAGCGTTTTGTACTCTTGGGTCGTGAGCATCAAATGTGATGATATTGTCAACACCCATAGCTGTTAATTCTTGAAGTGCTAATGCACAGTCAAGAGATTCTCTTGCACTTCTTTTATGCTGTCTGCTTTCGTATAAGAAAGGCATAATAACTGTAATTCTCTTAGCCTTACCACCAACGGCAGCAATAATTCTCTTTAAATCCTGATAATGATCATCAGGTGACATATGATTTATATTGCCACATACAGGATATGTAATGCTGTAGTTACATACGTCAACAAGAATGTATAAGTCATATCCACGAACAGATTCGTTGATAACACCCTTAGCTTCACCTGAGCCAAATCTAGGTGTCTTAGCATCGATTAAATAAGAGTCTCTTTGGTAACCTGCAAATGCAATTGTAGATTTGTGCTCGCTTTCTCTTTCATCTCTCCAGGCAACAAGGTAATCATTAACCTTTTGTCCTAATTCTGTGCAACTCTTTGTTGCAATGATGCCTAATGAACCGGCTGGAATGGTTTCAAAAATAGTTTCTGGCATGTCTAATCCTCCGTGAATTATTATAATCATTGTTTATATTAAGTGTTCTTCGACACAATAAATATACCATTAAAAGATTTTTTGTCAATATAAGTACTTACTTTAGTACATTATATTATTTCATTTAAACGAATATCGTTATTATAAAGCTTTAGGGTTGTGTAAGAACGTAATATTCGTGAAAATGTTCTTTCGGAATAATTTTGCTTTAGTTCCTTTGGACCAAAGTTAGTTGAAATTATGGTTGATTTCTTTTTTAGGATTCTATCATTTATTAAATAGAAAAGATATGAATCGGTAAACGAATTCTTAATCTCTGTACCTAAATCATCAATTATAAGCAAATCGCAGTCGTAAATGCTGTCATCGCTTTCATTATTAAATGCAATTTTTGAAAGCTTATCAAAAAGTTCAATTGCAGTAAGATATACAACGCTATTAGAGGTGTTGATAAGCTCGTTTGCGATACAGTTAGTTAAAAATGTTTTGCCAACTCCAGTTCCACCATATAATAATAGGTTTTCATCCGCAACCGCAAAATTTCTAACAAATTGTCTGCATTTATCATAGGCCTTTTTAGCTGTGTCGTAGGCACTAAGTCCGGTTGCTTTATCAATATTCTCGGTAGAATAGAGTTTAAAATCAAACTTATCAAAGGTCTCTGTACGGCTCAAGTTTTTGATGTTTGAGTGGCTGTATAAAAGGTCAATTTCAGCCTTAATAAAGCAAGAGCATTTTTGGTTGTCTACAAAGCCTGTGTCATGACATATTGAACAACAATAAATTGGGTCTAAATATGCCGGCGAAATGTCTAAATCAGCTAAAATAGCAAGACGCTTGCTTTTAAGTAACTCAAGCTCGCTGTCTAAATCAGTATCATCGTATTCTTCCATAACAGCACGTTTGCCGTAGGAAAAAATTAATGAAGAAATTCTATCATCAATTTCCTTAAGCTCTGGAAGCCTTAAATATAAAGCTTTTTTGCGCTCTGCCTCTATGTGGCGGTTGCTGGCTCTTAAAGAGTCATAGCCACGCATTATTTCATTGTATTGTATATTAGTTAAAGCCATATCCGAAATTTCCTTTACATTTATAGGTTAGCAAGCTTACGTTCTAAATCTGCAAAATCATAAGTTCTTTGCTCAAATGAATTGAAGCCTTCTGTATTAGCAGTTTTCTTAGCCTGTGCATTTCGTGAAGTCTTGGCTGGCTTTACATTTTTGCCATTTATGTGCCAGTTAGTCAAAATCTTGTCCAAATAATTGATAGACGAAGAGTTCGCATTTAACACAGTTTCATTGCAAGCCTCAAGAATAGTATCATCACTAAAGCCATAGTTGACTTTCCAACGATTATAGCATTCGCGTTCGGCAGGAGTTACCTTTCCTGAAGTATTGATGCCACTGGCTTTTCGAATTTTGTATATAATAAATGAGCTTTCGAATTCTTTAGCTTCTTCACGACTAGTTATACCATTTTTGTGCCAGTTAATGGCAACGCTACGAATGTAGCTGATGTCCTTTTTGTCCTTTTCTATGCAATATTCAAACAGATAGTCAATTAAATCTGTTGAAAAGCCAAGACCCTCAGGATCATAAAAATATGCGATATCCTTCAATTCAGGCTTTCTAAGAGGAGTTACCCAGTAAGATGCTATTATATGTAAAAGCATGGCAAAATCATCATTCTTTTTAAAATTAGCCATTTGAGAAGGAGTATAATCTACATCATCCTGTTCTTTGTATACCTTTTCCTCTTTAGTAGCTTGAGCTGGCTGCACATTATTAACAGATGCGGTGCCAAATGTAATTGAGTTAACTTCCTTAGCTTCATTATATCCTATATTAAGAAGTCCTGCATTTGACCAGTGAGTAAGTGCACGTAAAACATCCTTTTCTGTGTAGTCGAACTTGTCCGCGATAGAAGACACAGATATCTCCATATCCGGAGCAGACATTGCTCTTAATAGGTATAAATATATTTTAACATACTCGCCGTTAGCGGCAGGCATGTAGTTGTCTAAAAAGTCATTGGATATAGTCGTATAGTCTATTGAGTTGTTAGTCTTAATTGTAATGTTACACATATAATCCACCGTTCCCTTTTTGGTTGAGCAAGGTTTATTATAGCACAAGGTTTCAAAAAAGAGAATAGCAAATTTTTGCGGAAAGCCCCAAAAATAAGGGCTTTCGGGGGTGTGTGGATAATGTGGATAATGTGGATATCTTCCTCCATAAGTCGACATTTTTTTTACAAATGCCCTAAAACAAGTGCTTTGCATAGCGACAAAAAAATCCACACTTTGTAGGGGTAAAAACACCTGACAAAATGTGGATAATGTGGATAAGTTATTATAAAATTAAGTTTTCGCCTATATTTACTACATTTCCTGCCCCCATAGTTATCAACAGGTCATCTTGAATACATTTTTTTTGTAAAAATTTTTCTATTGATTCAAAATCAGGTAAATATACTACATCGGTACCTAATTTTACCAGTTCATCAGCGAGGTTTTGCGAAGAAATCCCAAGTGTGTTAGTTTCTCTTGCTGCATAGATAGGAGCAAGAACAACATGGTCAGCAAGTGATAGAGAGCTTGCAAAATCTGTTAAAAATGCTTTAGTACGTGTATAGGTATGGGGCTGGAATACACACCAAATATCTCTATGAGGATATTTTTGCGCCGATGTTAAAGTGGCTGTTATCTCTGAAGGGTGATGCGCGTAATCGTCAATTACGGTTACACCGTTAAATGTTCCCTTATATTCAAAACGTCTCTTTGTACCAGAAAAGTTATAAAGTCCTTTTGAGATAACCTCAAATGGAATTGAAAGCTCATAGCCAAGCGCTGCTGCAGCAAGCGAGTTAGTTACATTGTGAAGTCCTGGAACTCGCAATGAAATCTTTCCTGCTGCTTCATTATTAACAAGAAGAGTGTAAGAATAGTTTCCGAGCTTGTCACATACAATGTCTTTGAGGCTAAAGGTGCTTGTGTAAGGATTCGTACCAAAGGTAATAACCTTTACACAGGTATCATTATAGAAATATTCAATATTATCGATATCACTGTTAATGATTAATATGCCTGTTTGAGGAAGTCGTTCCGTAAATAATTTGAAAGAATGACGAATATCGTTAATATCCTTGAAGAAATCCAAATGGTCCTCCTCGACATTTAAAATAACATCAATTGTAGGATAGAACGATAAGAAACTGTTAGTATATTCACAAGCTTCGGTTAAGAAAATATCAGAGCCACCTAATCTTAAGTTGCCACCGATGCTTTCTAAAATGCCACCAACAGATATAGTAGGATCAAGCTGTGCTTCTATAAGAATCTCGGAAATCATAGAAGTTGTTGTAGTCTTTCCGTGAGTTCCAGCAACATTAATTGCCTGATTAAAATTTTTCATAATCTGACCAAGTAAATCTGCTCTCGAAAGCATATCCATATCCTTATTAAGCGCCTGTCTATATTCAGGATTGTCAGGATTGATGGCAGCAGTATATACTACTAAGTCGATATCATCAGTGATATTTTCAGCAGACTGCATATAAGAAATCTTACAGCCGATATCTTCAAGCTCTTTAGTTAAAGAAGACTTTGAAGTATCGGAACCGCTTATTGTAAAACCGCGGTGTTTCAAAATCTTGGCAAGGCCACTCATGCTTATGCCACCAATGCCAATAAAATGAATATGTATCGGTTTTTTGAAATCTATATTATACATAATTACACATCCAATCTATAATCTATAAGATATATTATAACTCTATACGTAAAAAATTCAATTACTTTGTTAGTGGATATTGTATACAAAATATTATTTAAAATGTCAAAATTTTACAAAATAACTTTATAAGATAAAAATATTGTTGGAAATAGAAGTTTTATGTGATATAATAATGTAAAACAACGACAGTGGGGTGACAGCATGATTAAAAAAGAAATGATAGCAATGTTATTGGCCGGAGGTCAGGGCAGTCGTTTAGGTGTATTAACATCGAACGTTGCAAAGCCTGCGGTGTCGTTTGGCGGTAAGTATCGAATCATCGATTTCCCGTTAAGCAATTGTATTAATTCTGGTGTTGATACAGTAGGTGTATTAACACAGTATCAGCCATTACGACTTAATTCACACATAGGAATTGGTATTCCTTGGGATTTAGATCGTAATTATGGGGGTGTAACAGTGTTACCTCCATATGAGAAGAATGGTAATAGTGAATGGTATACAGGAACTGCTAATGCCATTTATCAAAATCTTGCGTATATGGAGCAGTATAATCCAGAATATGTACTTATATTATCTGGTGACCACATTTATAAGATGGATTACCAGCTTATGTTGGATTATCATAAGGCAAAGAATGCGGATGTAACAATAGCTGCTATGCCAGTTCCAATTGAAGAGGCAAGCAGATTTGGTATTGTTATTACTGATGAGAACAGCAATATTAAGGAATTTGAAGAGAAACCTGAAAAACCACGTAGTAACTTGGCTTCAATGGGTATCTACATTTTCAACTGGAAGGTATTAAAGGAAGCATTAATTAAGTTAAAGGATCAGGAGGCTTGTGACTTTGGTAAGCATATTATTCCATATTGTCACGAGAAATCAGGTAATTTATTTGCTTATGAATATACAGGATATTGGAAGGATGTTGGAACATTAGGTTCATACTGGGAAGCTAATATGGAGCTTATTGATCTTGTTCCTGTATTTAATCTTTATGAAGATTACTGGAAGATATATACCAAGAATGATGCAGTGCCACCACAATTTGTGGCAAATAATGCTACTATTAAAAAGAGCATTATCGGTGATGGCTCAGAGATATACGGAGAGGTTTATAATTCCGTAATTGGTTCATCTGTAGTTATAGAAGAGGGCGCGGTTGTACGTGATTCTATTATAATGAAAGATACCGTGGTAGGTAAGAATACTACAATTAACAAAGCTATAATCGCAGAAAATGTTAAGATTGGCGACAATGTTACAATTGGTGTAGGCGACGAAGTTCCTAACGAGAATTTCCCTAAGATTTATTCATTTGGTATAGCTACCGTGGGTGAAGATTCGGTTATTCCAGACAATGTAACAATTGGTAAGAATACAGCTATTTCAGGCATTACAACAAATGCAGATTATGCAGATAATGTATTAGCAAGCGGTAAATCTATAATTAAGGCAGGTGAATAGACATGAAGGCAATAGGAATTGTTTTAGCAGCAGGCAATAACAAGATGATGAAGGAACTTAGTAACAAAAGAGCAATTGCAGCTATGCCTATAGCAGGTAATTATAGAAGCATAGATTTTGTATTGAGCAATATGTCTAATTCACACATCAACAAGGTTGCCGTAATTACACAATACAATGCTAAGTCATTGAATGAACATTTGAACTCATCAAAATGGTGGGATTTTGGTCGTAAGCAAGGTGGTTTATATTTATTTACACCGACTATTACGGCTAACAACAGCAATTGGTACAGAGGTACAGCAGATTCAATGTATCAGAATCTTGATTACCTTAAGAACAGCCATGAACCATATGTAGTTATTGCATCTGGTGATGGTATTTATAAGCTTGATTACAATAAGGTATTAGAATTCCATATTGAAAAGCAGGCAGACATTACTATGGTAGTTACAGATGTTAAGGATAAGGAAGAGGCTAAGAGATTTGGTAATGTAACACTTGATGCGGACAATCTTGTTCTTAATATTGAAGAAAAGCCAATTGAGGCAGAATCTACAATAGTGTCTACAGGTATCTATATAATAAGAAGAAGATTACTTATTGAACTTCTTGAAAAGGCGGCAGCTGAGGATAGATATGACTTTGTTAAGGATATCTTAGTAAGATACAAACAGGTTAAGAAGGTATACGCATATAACCTTGATTCATACTGGAGTAACATTTCTACAGCAGATGCCTACTTTAAGACTAATATGGATTTCCTTAACAGAGATATTAGAGATGCATTTTTCAAGGAATATCCTAACATTTATACAAAGGTTGAAGATTTACCACCTGTTAAATATAACGGCGAGGCGCAGGTAAAGAATTCTCTTGTAGCTAATGGTACAATTGTAAATGGTACAATTGAAAATTCAGTAGTATTTAAGAAGGTATATGTTGGTAACAACTGCGTAATTAAGAATTCAATTATTCTTAATGACGTATATATTGGAGACAACTCATACATTGAGAATTGTATTATAGAAGCGAGAGGAACAATTAAGGCAGGCACAAGCATAGTTGGTGATGCCGCTCAACCTAAGATTGTAGTTGAAAAGGCTGAAAGATACGACACTTAACTGGATTGAACGTGAAAGGGGGATTTCACATGAACATTACAGACGTTAGAATTAGGATGTTAGATGATTTAGGAAAGCTTAAAGCAATAGCATCAATTACTATAGATGATGAATTTGTAGTTCATGATATTAAGGTAATTGAAGGAGAGAAGGGAACCTTTATTGCTATGCCAAGCAAGTCTACAAGCTCAGGCGAATTTAAAGACATCGCACATCCGATTACCTCACAGGTAAGAGATTATATAAGTCAAAAGGTTTTAGACAAGTATAAAGAAAATATTGCACAATAAAGATGTGTGCCGCTTTTAGGAGTGGCACACATTTTTACCATGGAAAAAGGAGAAGTGTATGAAAAAATTACGTTTTATAATAGTAGGTTCTGGCTGGCGTTCACTATTTTTTGTAAGGATTGCAAAGGCTATGACTGACAAATTTGAAATGTGCGCAATGCTTTGTCGAACTAAGGAAAAGGCAGACAAGATGGCATTGGAAAATGACATTTATACAACTACATCTATAGAGGAATGTATAGCTATGAAACCGGATTTTGTAGTGGTAGCTGTTAATAAAACTTCAATAGCAGATGTAAGTATTGAGTGGATGGATTATGGCTTTAGCGTACTTTGCGAGACACCGGCAGGACTTGATTTTGGAACTTTAAAAATGCTTAAGCAAAAGCATTTAGAAGGTGGAAAGTTAATGGTTGCAGAGCAGTATATGTACTATCCATCTTATCAGGCAGTTATAAATACTATAGAAAAAGGAATGATTGGTGAGCCAAGCTGCATCAACATTTCGCTTGCACATGAGTATCACGGAGCAAGTCTTATGCGTGAGTTTTTAAAGGAAGACGTATTTACTCCATTTACCATTAGCGCAAAAACCTACGAATTTCCAACAGTTGAGACTCTTACACGCTATGAGCATTATAGGGATGGTAGAGTTGCGATGAAGAAACGTACAGTAGCAACCATCGAATTTGCAGATGGAAAGGTTGCATGGTATGATTTTGACTCGGAGCAGTATCGTTCACCAATAAGAAAGAATTACCTTAAAATACAAGGCGTTAGCGGTTTGATTAAGGACAATAAGGTATATTACTTAGACGAAAATTATGATGGTAAAACAGAGGAGATCTATGAAGATATTGATGCAGCCTACAAAGAAGGTGAAATAGGAATCGCAGCACTTATGGAAATGGCAGGCAATTACAATAGAGAAAATGCGTCTGTTATGCTTGATAAGGCGCTCTGGGATTCTTATGTTGCAATACTTATGCAAGAGGCAGTTAACACTAAAGAAAGGATAAGTGGTGACTATGGCAATTATTAAAACAGCTTTAATTGGCTTTGGTGGAATGGGAAGAAAATATGTGGAAATGATTATGGCAGGTAAGGTAGCTAATATGAGCTTAGTTGGCGTAGTTGCAAGACATGACGAGGCTCGAGCGCATTTGGCATCATTAGTAGAAAAATACCCGAACGCACCAAAGGTAGCTGTATACGAAAGTGAAGATGCTATGTTTGAAAATGCTTCTGACTATGATGCGATAATTATCGTAACACCGCATAAAACGCATGAAAGCATTGCACTTAGAGCATTTAAGCTAAAAAAACACGTAATGTGTGACAAACCAGCAGGCGCAACTATTGGAGAGGCAATGCGAATGAGTGAGGCTTCAAAACAGGCAGACTGCATATATGGAATGATATTTCATCAGCGCCTGTATCCAAAATATAACAAAATTAAGGAATTGCTTAATAATGGCGAGCTTGGAAAGCTAAGCAGAATAATGCTTGTGAACTCAAGATATTTTAGAACTAAGCATTATCATGATTCTGGTAGCTGGCGAAGCAGCTTTAGTGGTGAAGGCGGTGGAGCGCTTATCAATCAGGGTGCACACATCCTTGATATCTGGCAATGGCTTTTTGGTATGCCAAAAACAGTATACGCAGATATACCATTTGGTAAATACAACGATTTTGAGGTAGATGACGAAGCCACCATAATGATGAGATATGCAGATGACTTAACTGCGGTATTTATGCTTACAACTGGCGAGGCAATATGGCAGGAGCACCTTGAAATAACGGGCACAAAGGGAAAAATTCTATTAGAGGATGATAAGCTTTGCATCTACAGATATAGCGTAGACTCAAATGAATATATAAAAAATGCGGATACGAACTCAAGAGAAGGCCTTAGCTACGAAGAAGAAGTAATCCAATTTGAAAAGGCAATAGAGCCATATGAGCCTATGCTTTACAATTTTGCAGAGGCAGTTATTAACAACGATCCGACACAATTAATAGCACCAGGAAGTGAAGCAGTTAATCAATTAATGCTAACAAATGCAGCATATTATTCAGCATGGTTAGGAGAAAATGTAGAGCTTCCAATAGACGAAAATAAATATGACAGGCTATTAAAGGAAGCCTGCCAAAGAGAAAATTAATCAAATGAGAGGGCGCTGCCTAAAAGGTGGTCGCCCTTATATTCTAATTTGAGCCTGAAAAATGGGGCATCTTCAAGCAAAAGCTTTAAGAAAATCTTATCGCCTTCCCATAAAGGAAGTGAAAGCATTTCACTTTTTTTAACCCATTCTAAATTACCTTCATCGCAGGCAATTTGTTCACCGCTAAATTCATCAGCTGTAAAAAGATACATAGTTTCATCTTCATAAATATCACTTATAAAATCAATAATGCCACGTAATTTGTAGGATAAAAGCGTATAGCCAGTTTCTTCCAAAACCTCGCGGCATATACATTCTTCAGGCGTTTCGCCTTCTAAAAAATGCCCGCCTACGCCAATCCATTTATCCTTATTAGCATCATTTTCCTTTTTAGTACGATGTAGCATAAGATACGAATCATCTTTTTCTATATAGCATAATGTAGTAGCTTTCATTGCGCCTTCCTCTTTCTTAGTTTCCCTATAATTATACATGCAATCAGCCCAAAGCATATTCCAACGGTGTCAATCAGCACATCCGTTACACAGCCAACTCTCCCTGGGACGTAAAGCTGATGTATCTCATCGCTTATTGCAAATATCACACAAAATGCAAATGCGATAATGCGGGCTTTATTAATCTTGCCAAGGGCAAGCACTGCGGACATATACAAAAGCGCATACTCAGTCATATGTGCAAGCTTTCTTACCGGAAATTGAATTGATGCCGGCTCAAGTTCAAGACCAAAAATGTCAAGAAATGCGCAAATCCACTCGCAAACCATATAGCTTAGCGAGCCGGACTCGGCACCTTCACCAGCCGAAAATCCAAATATAATAAACATCATAATAATTAGTGGTAGGGTTCTAAGTAGGGGTTTCATTTGGGGGCTCCTTTGATGTTTTTTTATTG
Source organism: Lachnospira sp. (assembly GCA_015057605.1). Taxonomy (GTDB): domain Bacteria; phylum Bacillota; class Clostridia; order Lachnospirales; family Lachnospiraceae; genus SIG291. The sequence goes on from SVDX01000008.1 coordinate 30,590, forward strand.
GTATTAAGCGCATGTAGAGCGTTGTAATATGAAATCATTCTATTTAAATGTTGACTTTCATTATTTTTAATAGACTCTATAAGCTCAGCTCTTTTTCGATACAATGTTCTTTCCGGAACATCAAGCTTTTGTGAAATTTCATATATTGGGGTATCCTCGCGAACATATGACAAAAAATCTACTGTTCTATACAAGTTTTCCTTTGGATAAGAGGTGAATGCAGTATGACAATCATTGCAGTACATGCGCTGATTATTGTGAGTGCAACCATTTTTCTTAATATTTTGGGAAGAGCAGGTTGGACATATATTATAGTCTGCTGATTTAATAGCTTGTTTCTTGGCTTCAATCATAGAATCAAGTTTTTCTTTGTCTTCATTACTAAGTTTTCTGTTAGCCATAAAATGTCTCCAATTGTTAAATGTTATGAGTATAAACATATTTTATCACGATTACAAAAAACTACAAGTTTTTTGTAATCACGAGCACATTTTTGCGAGGTCATTAAATTTTACATGCCACACCAGCAATTCACTTGACAAAGTGCCAAACGAATTGCTAATATAATTATATAGTAAAAAGATCAAGATATTGTGGATAGATTAAAACGAAAGAAGGATTAATATGGAAACACGAGGAATGTTATATCATCTGGTTAGAATGAATAGCCTGCAGGTTATATTATGTCGAGATGGTCAGGAAGAGTGTCTGGCTGATAATGTAGGATCTTTAATTGAAAAAGGTTATAGTGCTGAGTGGATTGCAGATATATTAGAGATTCCTATATCAAGAATAGAGAAGATTGTAGCATCCAAAAGAGTAGTTATGAGAGATTTTAGAGACGATGATACCTTAAGCTCTAGTATCATAGAGAAAGGACAAAAAGAGTGTTTAGAAAGAAATATATCACTATTTTTAAAGAAGGGATTTGTACCAGAGTGGATTGTCAGTACTTTAGAGATTTCTCGCGAAATAGTAGAGAGCGTGATGTCTAAAGAGGTAAAGGATATGACAGAATTTAGTCTAACCAATAGTGCTATACAAAAGAAGAGAGAGGAAGAACTGAAAAAAGATATAGAATTTCTTATGGAAAAGGGTGTTGATGATATAGAGTGGATGGCTTCGGCGTTGGATGTTACTGAAGGAGAAGTACTAGATGTTATAGAGAAGATGGGAATAGATGGGCTTGATGAAATTCTATAACGGGAAACCAAAAGACGGACTAATGATTGGAGGAATGTTATGGCAGAAGGTACAGAGGTTGCTATTGTTTCAGAGGAGGCTTTGCATAATAAGATATACAGCATTCGTGGATATAAAGTGATGCTAGATTTTGAGCTTGCAGAAATATATGGATATGAAACAAAGAATTTTAATCGACAAGTGAAAAATAATGCTGCAAAATTTGAAGGCGAAGATTTTATGTTTCGACTTACAGACGAAGAACTCAAAGAACTTTTAAGGTGCAAAAATTGCACCTTAAACAGAGGAGAAGGTCGAGGCAGGCATGTGAAGTATAATCCATATGCTTTTACAGAGCAAGGAATCTATATGCTTATGACAGTGCTTAGAGGAGAACTTGCAATAAAGCAGAGTAGAGCATTGATTCGTACTTTTAAGAATATGAAAGACTATATAATTGATAATCGAGAACTAATTGTACAAAGAGAGTACATTCAGCTTTCTATGCAGACTGCAGAAAATGTACGAGATATTTCAAAATTAAAATCAGATATAGGTTCTATTGAAAAACAGATGAGTGATGTAATGGATCAACTTAGTGATGTTGTTACAAAGTCTGATTTGGCAGATATGATGAACAGTTTTGTTGATGATGAGGATAATGGTTGGTTGATGTATAACACAAAGTATTGTACTGCAGATTTAGCATATTCAGAGGTATATGCGCAAGCAAAGAAAACAATTTATGTGGTAGACAATTACATTGGCTTACGCACATTGGTGCTACTAAAAAATGCTCCCATTGGTGTTGATATAACTCTTTTTAGCGATAATGTTGGTGGTAAATTACATAGTATCGAGTATAAGGATTTTTGTACGGAATATCCGTCAATCAAAATGACACTTAAAAAGGCTGGTGGAATATATCATGACAGATTTATTGTTCTTGATTATGGGACGGATGATGAAAGGATTTTCCTATGTGGTGCTTCTTCTAAGGATGCAGGTGCAAGAGTAACAAGTATTGTAGAAGATTATGGTACAGGTAAATATAAGATATTGATTGATAAGTTATTAAAAAATTCAAATCTAACACTTACGTAGTAGAAACTTGAGGTGCAAAAATTTCACCTCAAATTATATGTTAATGAAAGGAGATTTTTATGGGATCATTTGCAGGAATTATAAGAGAAAAAGGAAGCTTTATACCAGAAGAAAAGAAAGAAGAACTTGGATTACGTATGAAAGAATTGTTTCATCGTAGTGGTATGATGCATACTGTAAAATTCAGTTTGCATGGAAAAAATATTTATCTTTTAAAAGATGTAGAAGTGGAAGACAATAGAATATTTGCATGGTATAACTATTTTGAAGAGGATAGCTGGGAAGTTGCTGGATTTGATTATAAAGAATGTAGAGTTTATAGTGAAAAAGTTGGAGGAAGATATTTTGTAAAAGCAGTTATTGCAGCATATATTCTTCAAGAATTATATACACAGGGAACGACAATGGTGTATATAGATAATAACGTGATAAAAGGATATGGCTATGTGTCATGGATTAATTATCTTTTCAACGAAAAGTATCATATAAAGAACTATGATGCGTGGAAGCTTTTTGAAATGTGTCATTATGAAGATGATAATATAATAGAAGGTGATGAATGGTTCGATTTTGGAGATAAGTATAATGGGTTCCTTGCGCAGCTTGAAATTAGCGCAGTTCAAAATGGATATAAAAAAACTCTGGAAATGTATGATTACAAACAGGATAAAGAAGATTCAAATATGGAGAAAATGCTATATAATATATTAAGTAATAGTGTAATAGAAATGGAAAAATTTAAAAATACCTGTCCTATGAATAGGGATGAACAGCTTAATATGATAATAGATAGTATTAGAAATTATGATAATATAAGAGATTTAATAAAAGAATATAAAGCGCTTGATTTAGGTTTGATAAGTATATCAATAGTAGGCGTGAATGCTTTTATTGTAAAAGTCATAGCAGAATTATATGAAGTGGATTTTTGGGATTTGTGGGATAAGGTAAAGGATATTGCAAAAAGAAGCTCAATTTTTGAAGAGTTGCCGTATTATTTATTGCCATTATCTACGGAAAAATTTTTTAAGAAGTCTCCAGATGATATGATTTATTATTGGAATGAGGGAGAAGAGTGGAATTTTTCTGAGGATGTTAAGGTATGGTTTTCTGAATTAAAAGAAAAATTTGATGAATTAATGGCTGCAGATTATAAGCAAGAAAATCTGATAAAATATGTTTTTGAATTATTATACGAAGCAAATTGTGAATATTACGGTATATATGCTTTTAATACATTCTTTGAAGAAAGCATTGATAATATCAATGATAAAAGGTATCAGGTGTTATGGAAGATGTTTGGTGATATGATTAATAACCCTGAATTAAAAGAGACCGGTAAGGCTATATACAAAGACGGAGATAAAGAAAAAGGGCTTTATAGTAGTTGGTTATTTATAGAGGAGAATGATAAAAATAATATTGCAAGAGCAACATTGAAGAGATATTTAGCATTACTTGCCAATAAAGAGTTGAGAGCTAAGGTGTTTGGCTTTTAGGAAGAGAGATGAAAACGTATGAAAAAAGATATTATGACTTTAACAGGTGAGTATATTAACGCTGATGATATAAAGAAAGAATTACAGTGTGGCGATATGGAAGCGGCTCAAATTGCAACAGCTAAGAGAGAGGAACTTTTATCAAAAGGTGAAAGCTTCACTTTTGAGACAGTTTTATCGTCTCGCAGAAATTTAGAATTATTACAAAGGGCAAGCAGAGCAGGGTATTATATTAAATGCTGTTATATGCTGACTGCATCTCCAGATATTAATGTGCAAAGAGTATTTGTTCGTGTGAAAAATGGTGGACATGATGTACCGGTAGATAAAATACATTCTCGTTATCATAAGTGTTTAAAATTAGTACCTGAGTTAATCGATGTTTGTGATGATATAAGTATTTTTGATAACACACGACAGCCATATATGATATTTAGCAAGAAAAAGGATGAAAGCAACATATATGAGTTTGATATATGGGAAAGAAAACAGATTGAGAAATTGATTGGAACAGATAAAGACGAGACCAATCCAATATTTAAAAGATTTGTAATCAATGATGATGCTACATGTGAGGCGCTTTTAGCAGCTTTAGAAGAAGCAGAAAAAAGACCTATTGTAAAAAAGTCGGGTCCTAGTAGTTATGAAAGAGGAAAAGAATTATTAGCTATGCGTTATGGTAGTGATAATCCATTCAAACCTGTTAGTAAAGAAGAAATTTATGCGAAACTAGAAGAATCGAGAGCTTGCTTTGAGAGAGGTGAGTATAAGGAGTTTGATGAAGCAATAGATGAAATAAGACAGAAGTATGACTTGTAACTAAATATAAAAATGTGATAGGAGTGATACTATGAAGAGTTTCAAAGAGAGCTTAAAGGAAAAAAGAGAGAAACGTTTCTATTCTTCTTTCTTTTCTATTCTCTTCTTTTCTTCTTTCTTCTCGTCGCAAACACCCGCAATGCGGGTGTTTGCGACCGAAATTTTTGGGTGTATAGACGGTTTGAATAATTTACATAACTCTACACAATCCTACATCTTCCACAAACTCTTTTATAGTCTCCAAATAAGCCTGTGTCGACTTTATCTGTTCATTTGTGAATGTAAGTGTAAAATAAGGTGTTACATCCATTTTAAATTTTATATTTCTACGATATTTTGCATCAAGCTCACTAAAGCGGCTAATATCAAGTCGTGCATTTTTGTAGAGATTGACCTTGATTTCCTTGCGGTTACCACGAATTTCTGTGATATAGGCATTGTGGGCGGCGGCCTTTATTCTGGCTACATTAAGCAGAGTAGTAAGGGCCTGTGGCGGTTCGCCAAAGCGGTCTATTAATTCATCTAACATATCGTCGATTTCCTCTTCAGTTTCTAAGTCGGCGATACGTTTGTAAATATCAAGCTTTTGGCGTTCACTCTTAATGTAGGTTGCAGGGATGTAGGCATCCACGTCAATGTCTAAACTTGTATCAAATACATCAAAGGTATCGGTTGTATTTTTAAGACGACCGATTTCCTCGTTAAGCATTTTGCAGTAAAGGTCGTAGCCGACTGCTTCCATATGACCGTGCTGTTTTTCGCCAAGAAGATTGCCGGCACCACGTATTTCAAGGTCCTTCATGGCAATTTTAAATCCGGAACCAAGCTCGGTAAATTCCTTTATTGCTGCAAGACGTTTTTCGGCAGTTTCCTTTAAAAGCATATCTCGCTTGTAGAGTAAAAATGCATAGGCAGTTCTATTTGAACGACCGACACGTCCGCGAAGCTGATAAAGCTGTGAAAGACCGAATTTATCGGCATCATGGATAATTATGGTGTTGACATTTGAAATGTCTAAGCCGGTTTCTATGATGGTTGTTGATACTAAAACATCAATTTCGCCATTTATAAAATCAAGCATAATTTGCTCAAGACGGCGCTCTTCCATTTGTCCGTGGGCATATGCAACATTTGCATCAGGAATAAGCTCTTGTATCTTTGCGGCAATATCCTCAATGTTGTTAACACGGTTATACACATAATACACCTGTCCACTTCGGCTAAGCTCACGCATAATGGCTTCACGAATCATTTCTTCATTGTACTCGGTTACGAAGGTCTGGATAGGCATTCTGTCAATAGGCGCCTCCTCAAGTATACTCATATCGCGAATTCCAATAAGGCTCATATGAAGAGTTCTTGGAATTGGAGTTGCGGTAAGTGTGAGAACGTCTACAACATCCTTGTAATGCTTTATTTTTTCCTTGTGGCTTACGCCAAAGCGTTGTTCTTCATCTATGATAAGTAGGCCTAAATCTTTAAAAGCAACATCTTTTGAAAGAACGCGGTGTGTGCCAATGACAATGTCTACACGTCCGGTTTTTAAGCCTTCTATTGTTTCTTTTATTTGCTTAGGGGTTCTAAAACGCGACATTAGCTCAACATTTACAGCAAAGTCCTTCATTCGTTGTGAAAATGTATTGAAATGCTGTTGCGCCAGTATGGTTGTTGGGACGAGGTAAATTACCTGTTTTCCGTCTTGAACAGCCTTGAAAGCCGCGCGGATTGCTATTTCGGTTTTACCAAATCCAACATCGCCACAAATTAGTCGTTCCATTATTTTCTTGCTTTGCATATCTGCCTTTGTGGCAGCAATAGCATCAAGCTGGTCGGAGGTTTCCTCGAAAGGAAACATTTCTTCAAATTCCTTTTGCCATAAGGTGTCCTCGGAAAATTCAAAGCCTTCTTTTGCTTCGCGGGTTGCATAAAGGGTAACTAAATCCTTAGCAATTTCTGATACGGCAGATCGTACGCGAGTCTTGGTTCTGTCCCATTCCTGACCACCGAGCTTATTAAGCTTAGGCGCTTTGGCATCAGAACCGGCATATTTTTGGATAAGTTCAAGCTGGGTGGCAAGAATGTATAAAGAACCATTGTTAGCATACTCTATCTTGATATAATCCTTAACGGTCTTATTTACCTCAACCTTTTCAATACCTCTATAAATGCCAAGTCCATGATTTTCGTGGATTACATAGTCGCCTATTATAAGGTCGTTGAAGCTTGAAATCTTAGAGCCGTCATAAATTTTCTTCTTCTTTTTAGTCTGCTTTCTTGCACCAAAAATGTCGCTTTCGGCGATAAGAACAAATTTGGCAAGTGGATATTCAAAGCCACGCTTAATATTTCCAGTAGTGATAAGTAAATCCTTGCTTTGCATTTCGCGCTTGAGTGTATCACTGTAATATGCAAAGATTTCGTTATCCATAAAATCGTTAACAAGGCGTTTTGCACGTGTTGAGGAGTTAGAAACAAGGATTATGCGGTAGTCCATTTTTTTATATCTTTTAATGTCCTTTACAAGAAGCTCAAAGCTGTTATTATAGGAGCTTATATTCTTACTGCTTAAAGAAAAGCTCTTAGTAGGCTTTATATAATTTGGCTTGTAATCAAGTGTGGACATTATAATGCATTTGCAATTAGAAAGCATTGCATAAAGTGTTTCCTTACCATACATGATGCCTGTCTGGCTTGGAAGTATATAGCCCTTTTCAAGGCGGTGTGAGGTGCTGTCGTTAAATTCATATTCAACGGCATTCATGCGCTCATCAATACGGTTTGGTTCATCAAGAACAAATAGGGTATGCTCCTTGTTGAAATATTCAAGGAAGCTTACGGTATCTGCCTTAAAAAATTCGATAAAACTTTCGAGTGCAAATGTACTTTCAAATTCAGTGAAATTTTCGCATATAGAGTTAACGGTTTTTTTGATGCGTTCCGCTGCTTCAAAGTTTTTTTGCTTGTTTTGGGCGTCATAAAAGACCAGCATTTCTTCTCTAATCCTGGTTAATGCATCATCTATTTCGTTTTTGGTAAAAATAAGCTCCTTTGCCGGATATATCGATATGGCTTCAATTCGTTCGATAGAACGTTGGCTTTCAACGTCGAAGCTTCGTATAGTATCGATTTCGTCACCTATAAAATCAATTCTTACAGGAACATCTTCGGTTAAAGGGTATACATCAAAAATGCCTCCTCGGATTGAGAATTGTCCGGGCATTTCAACCTGAGCAACGCGTTCGTAGCCAATTGCTATAAGCTGTTCCTTGAAATTTTCTGTATCAATTACATCTGCTTCTGCGATGTTGATTACATTTTCAAGTATAGTATCAATTGGTAAAAGGTGCTCGGCACATGCATCTAAGGTGGTAATAATTGTGACATTGTCATCCTCAATCAAATGCTTAAGCGCAGTTATTCGTTCCTTTACAATAAGGTTTCCATGAATATCTGCATTGAAGAATATAAAATCTTTTGCAGGATAGAAATAGACATTTTTATCATAAAAACTGTACTCCCACAAAAGCTCCTTTGCTCTAAGTTCATTATGCGTGATAATCAGCTTTTTAGAAAAATCATCACCTAAGGTGTTTGTTAAATGCGCTTTTGTGGCATCAATACAACCACTTAGCATTATTGAATTGTAACCCTTATTTAGAAGCTTCTTGATATCATCATAATCGGCAAAGCTTTCTGTAACTTTTTTTAATATACTCATACATATCTCCCTAAATTAATTATATGAGTTCATTGCTGCGTTAATACCCTGTTCAAGTATTGTTACAACAGCTTTTTTTGCAGTTGCTATACCATCTTCGACAATTAGTCGTTCTGATTTTGAAAAACGTCCAAGTACATAAGCGGCAAGATCATACCCAGTCGGTTTGTCGCCTACGCCAAATTTCAGGCGAGGGAAGCCTTCGCTTCCAAGATGTGCAATGATACTTTTTATACCGTTATGTCCACCGGCGCTGCCCTTGGCACGGATTCGAAGTCTTCCTACATCAAGGCTTATATCATCATAAATGATAAGCACATTTTCAATCGGAACCTTATAAAAGTCCACAAGTGCGCGAAGACTTTCTCCACTTAAATTCATAAAGGTTTGTGGCTTTGCAAGGACAACTTTCTGTCCGGCAATGGTACCGTTTCCTACAAGTGCTTTATGTTTCTTAGAATCTACTCTTATTCCATATTCATCAGCCAATGCATCTATAACGTCAAAACCAATGTTATGACGTGTTTTGTCATATTCCTTTGTAGGATTTCCAAGACCTGCTATAATGTACATAAATAACTACCTCTTATAAAGAAAATAACATTTTTTTTAATGGTATCATAAATTTTGCGGGTAGACAAGAATAAAATATTGTAAGAGTTTTGTCCGTTTTATAGGACATATATTTATGGCATAATCTTTTCAGAAGCTAACAATACTTGTTTTTGAAGAAAAGGATGGAGAAGATTATGTTAAGAGAAATTAAAGAAGGAATTTTATTATCGTTACCAGGTGTATGTTTTTTTGCAATAGTTGTTTTGGGCATGAAGGCAGCCCTAATAATATTTGCATCCATAATTTGTGCATATCAAATGTTTAAGATTTTAGATAAAGATGACTTTTCAAATTCGAAAAAATGTTATAAAATAGGGAGTGGAGAAAAAACACTTAAAATATAGAAATGGAGCTAGTGCAAAAAAATGTTTAAAGTTGGATTTGACAATGAAAAATATTTAAGTATGCAATCAGAACATATTAAGAAAAGAATTGCTCAGTTTGGTGGTAAGCTGTACCTTGAATTTGGTGGTAAGTTATTTGATGATTTTCATGCATCAAGAGTATTACCGGGCTTTAAACCAGATAGTAAGATTAATATGTTAGTTCAATTAAAGGAAGAAGCAGAGGTTGTTATTGTTATCAGTGCAACTGATATAGAGAAGAACCGCGTAAGAGGAGACCTTGGAATCACATATGATATGGATGTTTTAAGACTTATTGATGCATTTCAGGGATATGGCTTGTATGTAGGAAGCGTAGTAATAACACAATTTTCGGGACAAGCTTCTGTAATCAGCTATCAAACAAAGCTTGAAAATCTTGGACTTAAGGTTTACAGACATTATAATATAGACGGTTATCCATACAATATCCCATTTATAGTAAGTGACGAAGGCTTTGGAAAGAATGATTATATTGAGACAAGCCGTTCGCTTATCGTAATTACTGCACCAGGACCAGGTAGTGGTAAGATGGCTACTTGTCTTTCACAGCTTTATCATGAAAATAAGCGTGGAATTAAGGCAGGCTATGCAAAATATGAGACATTTCCTGTATGGAATCTTCCACTTAGACATCCGGTTAATGTGGCGTATGAAGCTGCAACAGCTGACCTTAATGATGTCAATATGATTGATCCATTCCATTTAGAAGCGTATGGAGAGACAACAGTTAACTACAATCGTGATGTAGAGGTTTTCCCTGTGCTTAACACTATGTTTGAAAAGATTTCCGGCCAGTCGCCATACAAGTCACCAACTGATATGGGCGTTAATATGGCAGGCAACTGTATTATAGATGATGAAGTTGTTAAAAAGGCAGCTCGCGACGAGATTATCAGAAGATATTACAAGGCGCTTTGTGAACAACGAAAAGGAAATGTTTCACAAGATGTTGTATATAAGATAGAGCTTCTTATGAAGCAGGCTGAGATAAGCATTTCTGACAGACCGATTATTAGAGCAGCAAATGTTAAGGCTGAAGAAAGTAATGGACCGGCAGCGGCAATTGAGCTTAACGACGGAACAATCGTAACAGGAAGAACAAGTGATTTATTAGGTGCTTCCTCAGCAGTACTTCTAAATGCACTTAAGGTATTAGCAGGACTTGATGATGAGGTAAAGCTCATTTCACCAAGCGTATTAGAGCCGGTACAAGACCTTAAAGTAACTTATTTTGGAAGTCGTAACCCACGTCTTCACACCGACGAAGTATTGTTAGCATTATCAATTAGTGCTGTTAATGATGAAAAGGCTAAGGCGGCTATGTCTCAATTACACAGACTTAGAGGAGCCGATGTACACTCAAGCGTAATTCTTTCACATACAGATGAAAATGTATTTAGAACACTGGGTGTTAATATAACCTGTGAACCAAAGTATCAGACAAATAAGTTGTATCATAAGTAAAAAATGTAAACTACCTATTGAAGATTTTTTGTCTTGGTAGTATAATTACCTCATATACTTATTAGGAAAAGGAGCATTTTTAAAAATGAATGAAGTATTACAAAAATTTCAAAATTTAGGAATTATTCCTGTAGTAGTTATCAATGATGCAGCAGATGCTGCTCCATTAGCTGACGCATTATGTGAAGGTGGTCTTCCTGTAGCAGAAGTTACATTCCGTACAGACGCTGCTGAAGAAGCTATCCGTTTAATGGTAGAAGCTCGTCCAGATATGTTTGTTGGTGCTGGTACAGTATTAACAACAGAGCAAGTTGACAGAGCTGTTGCAGCAGGCGCTAAGTTCATCGTTAGCCCTGGTTTAAATCCAAAGATTGTTAAGTATTGTATCGAAAAGGGAGTACCTATTACACCTGGTACATCAAGCCCAACAGACATCGAACAAGCTTTAGAATTAGGTCTTGAAGCAGTTAAGTTCTTCCCAGCTGAACAATCAGGTGGTATTGCTAAGATTAAGGCTATGGCAGGTCCATATAACAAGTTAATGTTTATGCCAACAGGTGGTATCAATGCATCTAACTTAAAGTCATACCTTGACTTCCCTAAGATTTTAGCATGTGGCGGTAGCTGGATGGTTAACGGCGAATTAATTAAGAATAAGCAATGGGATGAAATCAAGAAGTTAACAAGAGAAGCAGTTAACGCTATGTTAGGCTTCGAATTAAGACACATCGGTATCAACGCTTCAAGCGAAGAAGAAGCTGATGGTATTGCAACTTCATTTGAAAAGTTATTCGGATTTGCTAAGAAGGTTGGCGGAAGCTCAATCTTTGCTGGTAAGGAAGTAGAAGTTATGAAGGCACCTTACTTAGGCGCTCATGGTCACATTGCAATTGGTACTAACTACATCAACCGTGCTGTATATCATATGCAACTTCAAGGTTTTGAATTTGATATGGACACAGCTAAGTACAAAGATGGCAAGATGGTTGCTGTTTACTTAAAGGGTGAAATTGGCGGATACGCTGTACATTTAGTTCAAAAGTAAGAAGTATATAATAGAGGTAGCAAGTAAATCTTGCTACTTCTTTTCTTCTTTAGTTTAAGTTTAAGGAGATATTATAATGAGATACGAATTTAAAACAAAAGGCACGTGCGCTCAAAAAATCAATTTTGATATTGATGGTAATATTGTTACAAATATTGAATTTTTTGGTGGTTGCAATGGTAATTTAAAGGCGATTTCTAAATTGCTTGAAGGAGCTACAGTAGAAACGATAGTAGAAAAGCTTTCTGGTAATACCTGTGGTTTTAGGACAACCTCATGTGCAGATCAGTTAGCAAAGGCAGTGAAAGAGGCCTATGATAAAAACTCGACATTATAATAAACAAAAAGAGGTAAGTCAATTAAATGACTTACCTCTTCTTATGAGGGGAAATTAGATAAGTTCTGCTTTGACAGCAGCTGTATAAAATGTTGTTATTGGTATGAAACTTTGTCCAAAGCCCTTGGTTCCTGCTCCAGAAGAAATTACGGCATCGCCAAAAATTTTCTTAGGACCGACATTTCCACCAAAGCTATGCTTAGAAAGTGCCTCAAAGGTAGGCATACCTATTTCGAGATATTTTCTGTCGTAGGTAAGTTCGTAGCATATTGCAAGTGCTTCAAGTATAAGTGGATTGTTACCTAAACGATTAAGAGTAGGTAATTGCTTATAAAGGAATAATCCACAAGGTAATGTTGTATGTTCAATTAAATCGTCAACAGCTCTAAGTATCATAGCTTTAATACGTTCTTCAGGACGAACTCTGTAATAACGCATAAGACTTCCAACAGCAACTGAAATCATAAATGGTACTCTGATTGCGGTGTTATCTGTATATGGTGAAAGCCAATGTCCATATTCTTCTTCCCAGGTTTCAAAGTGTCCGATAATCCAATTACATTTATTCAACCAGAATTCATCATTAGTTTCGATGTATAAGGCAACAAGTGTACGCATCGCCCATCCGGTTTCACGCGCATTTATACCACCCTTTTGATGGAAGAGAGGTGTGTCTAAGAGACGTAAAATGTTGTGACCTATTGAGATGGCACATTCGTAAGCCTTAGGATCTGCTGTGAAATGATAGTAATCAAGAAGACCTTCAACCCATTCGTGTGAGCAAACCATTGTTCCGTTCTTACAGTGACCAGCTGTATGTTCCCACTGACCGCCCATGATAAGAGGGTCATCACTATAATGGCAAATATCTACATCAATTTGATGACGTGCTGCTACTAAATGATAGTCAAGGAAACGTCTGATACCACTTCTTGCATAGGCTAAAGCACAGGCGTGAGGGTAATCATATTCATTGTTTGTCCATACTAAATCACCATTACCACGTCCCTGCTGTGTATAGCCAGGATCTGGAGCATCGCCCCAGTTAAGCATTCCGTAGCATCTGGCATGTCCATCTGCTTTTGATACAAGGCAACGTTCTACTTCAGGAACGTATTTCTTTGTAAATATATCTGGCATTGTATTTGATTCACAGTATACAGATGGTGCGATTAAAGCACGGTCAGGCATTTGATAAATAAGACTTCTGTTATCAATATCCTTTATAGTTTCGTCTGCAGAGTGGAAGTGAAGTAAAAACTTTTGTTCACGTGCCATACCAGATAGCATAACTACCTTATCAACATTTTCAGGAACAAGCATAACGCTTAAGCCGTTTCTGTCGGCTAATACAGCTTTTGGATAGTTTTGCTGAGCCTGATAAATGGTTGCACAAATACCTGAGTGTGAATCAGTTCTATCGGCAAATAAAGTACCATAAAATACTTCTGCAAAATGTTCGTTAGCCTCAAGAAGCAGATATTGAGCATCAATTACTTGTTCAAGAGCATGACCATCCTTGCCAATATAAAAATCAGTCTTGTAGTTAGAGGTTGCAACGCAGGTTCTTACATCAGAAACTGGTGCCATTTCCTCAATCTGAGGGAGGTCTTTAATGCCCACTGTATGATATACAGGGCCTGTTTGACCGTCCAAATTAACAATTAAATCGCCACAGCCGGTTGAGTCGATTACCTTAGATGGAGAATAAATCGATTCTAAGGTGGCAATATTCTGATTAACAAATGCATTTATTCTAAATCTTAAGTCCTTAAGATGAACAGGATGCTTAGTAGTGTTAATTATGTAATATGCAACCTCGATATATGATTTGTTTGCATAAGCAGTGAGCTTAACTTCAAAATCAAGGTGCTCATCGCTATCGTGTAATATATTAGAACCCTTTCCTAAAAGGATTGTAACTAAAGGACCTTCCTCAAGAATAGCCCATTCGTTGATTTTAACATCATATAGCTTGTCTTCGCCATCCTTTAGGATTGGACCTACAAACTGGTTTGCTTCATAAGTTTTATCAAGATAAGTGAGGGACGAAAAAATACTGTCGCTGGCATTTTTTACGGTAAAGCTGATTGCACCAGTATCAACACAAATACAGTCGCCCTCTGACTTAACTGTGTTAGCCATAGTATACGCCATAGGTAAATTGGATTTTTCCATAACAAATTCGTAGGCTGTACTGTTAGATTTAGGTAAATCAACAACAGTTCTTAAAAATAGCCATTTAACTGAGCCATCATTGTATTTTGCTGTTGCGTGTGCTTGTACAGGATATGACAAATCGTTACGTACAACTGAAATGTCCGATACATTCTTAAAAACACCTTTTTTAAAAGGAATTGCAACTGATGTGTGCTCTGCTATACGGTCCACGCTGTATAGTTCTTCAAAAAATAATTCCATGCAGATACCTCCACTTAAATATTATGATATAATTATAGTGTAAAAAATAAGTATTTTCTACTGATAAAAAGACTAATATAGCAAAAACTACATAAATATGATACAATTAATACATATTTTGGAGGTGTTTTAATATGGTTGATTTACATTTGCATTTAGACGGCTCACTAAGACCGTCTACAATATTAGAATTGGCAAAGGAACAGGGGATAGTATTTCCTGAAAATGTAAAATTTGCGGTAAGTGACAATTGTGATAGCCTTGTAGAATATTTAAAATGCTTTGACTGGCCACTTTTGGTACTACAAAAGGAATATGCAATTGAACGTGTGGTTTATGAACTTGTAGAGGATTTAGAATGTGCAGGAGTTGATTATGCGGAAATTAGATTTGCTCCACAGCTTTCAACTAAGGAAGGTTTAACTCAGACTGAGGTTATAGAGGCAGCAATTAGAGGGCTTAACCGTGCACTTAGTATATTTAAAGGCATTGATGCAAAGCTTATACTTTGCTGCATGCGTGGTGATGATAATGAAGAGGCTAATATTGAAACAGTAGAGCTTGCTAAGAGATTTTTAGGCAAAGGTGTGGTAGCAATAGACCTTGCAGGAGCGGAATCTTTGTTTTCCACAGACAAATTTGATGCAGTATTTGCTAAGGCGAAGTTGCATGGCATTCCTTTTACCATTCACGCAGGAGAGGCAGCAGGTCCAGAAAGTATAAAAAAGGCTATAGAATTTGGTGCCACAAGAATTGGACATGGAATAAGAGCGATAGAATCGAAGGAAGTTATCAGGATTTTAAAGGAAAAGAATATTACGTTAGAGGTGTGTGTAAGCAGCAATGTACAGACAAAGGCGTGCAAAAGCCTTAAGGAGCATCCGATAAGAGCATTATTTGATGAAGGTGTTAAAGTTACGTATAACACAGATAATATGACGGTTTCTAACACAACCTTGCTTAAAGAAAGAAACATTTTAAAAACAGAATTTGGATTTAATGAAAATGAACTATCTCTTATGGAAAAATATTCATATGACGCACGATTTTAGAAGAATTTAAGGAAAAAATGCTTACAAAATTTTCAAAAGTTTGGTAAAATAATAACAAGGTGTTCGTTGTTTTCAAAGATATGGAGGTAATGGATGTTTAACGTAGGAGAATATGTTATTTACGGTAGCCAGGGCGTTTGTAGGGTTGAGTCCATTGGACCACTTGAGCTGTCGGGAATATCAAAAGACAAGCAGTATTATACGCTTAGTCCTATATACCAAGCTGAATCTAAGGTGTATGCGCCAGTTGATAATAACAAGGTTGTTATGCGACATATTTTAACTAAGTCCGAAGTTGAAGCTTTGATAGGCAGGATATGCGATATAGATACAATTATAGTAGCTAACGACAGACTTAGAGAGACAGTGTATAAGGAAGCATTACATACTTGTAATTGTGAAGACCTGATTAAGGTTATTAAGACTATTTACATAAGAAAACAGGATAGAATTAGAGAAGGCAAGAAGTCTACTAATAGTGATGAGAGATATCTTAAGCTTGCCGAAAGTGCTTTATATGGAGAGTTTGCTTTAGTGCTTGATATGAAGCGTGATGAAGTCGAATCTTATATAACTTCAAGTGTTAATAATAATTAAGGAGTGTTGCAAAAGCGGCACTCCTTTTGTTGTGCTTGAAATTTATCTGTTACTGATATAATATGAATACAGACAAACTTGCATTAAGAAAGGGTTAAATATGACTGAATTAGAAGAATATTACAATAAATTTGATGAAGAAAAAAGATTAGGAAGACGTCATGGACAGGTTGAATATATCACTGCTATGAAATATATACATGAATATCTTGCAAAGCTTGAGAATCCAAAGATTTTCGATATTGGAGCAGGAACTGGAAGATATTGCGTGGCACTTGCAAATGAAGGCTATGATGTAAGCGCAATTGAACTTGTAAAGCATAATCTTGGCATATTAAAAGCGAAAAACAGTACAGTAAAAGCACGTCAGGGTACAGCACTCAATTTAAAAAAGTACGAGGACAATAGCTTTGATTTAACTCTGCTTTTTGGACCGATGTATCATTTATTTAGTTTTGAGGACAAGCTTAAAGCGCTTACAGAAGCTAAAAGGGTAACAAAGCCTGGCGGATATATAATGGTTGCCTACTGTATGAACGAGTACAGCGTACTTACCTATGGATTTAAAGAGAATAATATAAAGGCATGTATTGAAGAAGGTAAGCTTGATGATAGCTTTCATGTAGTCGCTGAAATGAAAGATTTATACGATTATGTACGTATTGAAGATATCGATAAGTTAAATGAGGCAGCAGGATTAAAGAGAGACAAAATCATTTCTACAGACGGACCGGCAAATTATATAAGACAGATACTTCGAGAAATGGATGATGAAACCTTTGAAATGTTTATGAAATATCACTTATCAACCTGTGAAAGAGCAGATTTGCTTGGCGCAGGGGCGCACACAATGGACATATTACAAGTATAGGAGATGATATTTATGAAAAAATATGTGGCAATGCTATTGCTATTTGTTTTATTCTCGCTTACGGCATGTAAGAAGGAAAAGCCTGTAGAACCAGCAACGCAGCCAGATTTTGCAACGCAGGAAATGACACAGGATCTTACTAATAAGCCAACGAATCCAGCAGAACCGACAACTAAAAAAACAGAGGCGGATGAGACTGAGAATGCAATAAAAGAACTTATAAGCACTATGACTGTTGAGGAAAAGGTCGGACAAATGTTTATAGTAAGATGCCCTGTAGGGACAGGCGTAAAGGATGTTATGACTTACAAGGTAGGGGGCTATATACTATTTGCCAGAGATTTTCAAAATGAAACAAGAGATAGCCTAAAGGCAAATATCAAAAGCTATCAGTCTGCCTCAAAGATACCACTTCTTATAAGTGTAGATGAAGAGGGTGGAAGTGTAGTAAGAGCATCTAAATATTCGCAATTTAGAGAGAACCCATTTCCGTCTCCACTTACGAACTATGTAAACGGAGGCTTTGAGCTATTAGCAAAGGATGCGACCGAAAAATCCTTATTCTTAAAGGAGCTTGGAATAAATATGAATCTTGCTCCAGTGTGCGATTTGCCGGATTTTGAAAGCGATTACATTTATAAAAGAACCTTAGGAACAGATGTAAATGTTGCAACTACGGGCATTAAGACAATTGTTGAAAAAATGGAAGTGGCAGGTATGATATCTACGCTAAAACATTTTCCGGGATATGGCAGCAACGTGGATACACATACAGGAATTGCAATAGATGAAAGAAGCTATGCTGAATTTGAAGCAAATGATTTCTTGCCTTTTAAGGCTGGAATAGAGGCTGGTGCACCATGCGTTATGATTTCTCACAACATTGTTAATTGCATGGATTCTACTATGCCGGCATCGCTTTCGCCAAATGTAAACAAGGTTTTAAGAGAAAATCTTTCGTTTGACGGCGTTATTATGACTGACGACTTAGCTATGAATGCGATAAAGCTTTATACGGGTAACGAACAGGCAGCAGTGCTCGCAGTTAAAGCAGGCAATGACCTATTATGTGTTGATGATTATTATATACAAATACCGGCAGTAATAAATGCCGTAAAAAACGGAGAAATATCAATAGGGCAAATTGATAAATCTGTCGAAAGAATTCTAAAAATGAAGCATAAATATGGAATTTTGAGACTAAAGGACTAATCAATAATTGTTGATTTTTGAAAAGGGAGTAAGTTATACTTAAAGTGTAGCAAAACACAATAATTATAGGAGGCGTTTATGAAAAACTCTAAGACTTTGAAAAAGGTCATTAGTGTTATTGTAATTCTCGCAATTATGATACCAATGTTACCTTTTTCGCTGCCAGGGACAAAGGCCGCTTCGTCTACTTCCTACTCACGTCAGATGGAATCGTTAGATAGAGGCCTTGTTGCAGTTAAAACAAGTTCCGGTGTATTTTTATCGTGGAGACTTCTTGGAACAGAAAGCTATTCCACAAAATTTAATGTTTATCGCGATGGAGTTAAGATAGCATCTAACATTAGCGATAGTACCAATTATTTAGATGCTAACGGTAGCAGTAGTTCAAACTATTATGTACGTTCGGTGGTAAGCGGTAGTGAAGTAACTGAATCCGACAAGGTTACTCCATGGACCAACAATTATAAGGATGTTCCAATAAGTAAGCCGGCGAACACAACACTTAATGGCGAAACAGTTACTTATTCGGCAAATGATGCAACAGTAGCGGATGTGGATGGAGATGGAGCCTACGAAATCATTTTAAAGTGGGACCCTTCTAATTCAAAGGATAATTCACAATCAGGATACACATCAAATGTATATGTAGACTGCTATGAGATGAATGGAACAAGAAGATGGAGAATTGATTTAGGAAAGAATATTCGTGCAGGTGCTCACTATACACAAATAGTAGCATATGATCTTAATGGTGATGGTAAGGCAGAAGTTGCTATGAAGACTGCAGACGGAACTGTTGCAGGCGATGGCTCTGTAATAGGTGATTCTTCAAAGGATTACAGAAATTCAAGTGGATATATTCTTAGCGGACCAGAATATCTTACATTATTTGAAGGTGCAACTGGTAAAGAACTTGTGACAATAGATTATAATCCACAAAGAGGAACAGTAAGCTCTTGGGGCGACAGCTACGGTAATAGAGTAGATCGTTTCCTTGCGGGAGTAGCATATTTAGATGGTAAGACACCAAGTCTTATTATGTGTCGTGGCTATTATACACGTGCAGTTATAGTAGCATACGAGTATAAGGCTGGAAAGCTCAATCAGGAATGGGTATTTGATACAAATAGCTCAGGCAATTCGGCGTATGCAGGTCAAGGAAATCATAACTTAAGTATTGCTGATGTTGATGGCGATGGTAAGGATGAAATTGTATATGGCTCAGCAGTAATTGATGATAATGGTAAAGGTTTATACTCAACAGGTAATGGACATGGTGATGCCTTACATGTAGGTGATTTCGATCCTACAATTGATGGACTTGAAATATTCCAGGTTCATGAAGAAAAGGGCTCTTCAATTGAAAGTATCCAGATGCGCAAAGCAGGAACTGGAGCAACAATTTGGAGTAAGAAGCTAAGTAAGGATATAGGCCGTGGTATTATTATGAATATCGGACCAGACTTCTATCCTTACGTAACATTGGCATCAAGTGGCAACTATTATAACAGCAAAGGAAATAGCGTGACATCAGCGGTTAGCGGTCTTGGTATGAATTTTGCAACATATTGGGATGGTGACCTTTATAGAGAAGGACTTGATGGTACAACAATTAGAAAATGGGATTGGAACAATAGTAAGGTAGTTACTGTGTTAACAGGTTCTAATGTACATTCAAATAATAGCACTAAGGCAACACCAAGCCTTTCGGCAGATATTTTAGGTGACTGGAGAGAAGAGGTTATCTGGCCAACATCAGATGATAAAGCTCTTCGCATTTATACAACTACAAATGTAACACAAGAAAAATTATATACACTTATGCATGACAGTCAGTACAGACTATCAATAGCATGGCAAAATGTGGCATACAATCAGCCACCACACACAAGCTATTATGTGGGACCGGATATGCCTACACCTACTAAACCTAATATGTATACAGTAGGAAGTTATAGCCTAAAGACAGTTTCAAGTAGTACAACTCAAACAGAAGCAACACAGACGACAACACAAGCAACAAGTGGTACTATAGCAAGTGGATGGTATTATATTAAAAATGTTAATAGTAATAAGTATCTTGAAGTAGAGAATAACAGCGGCTATGCAGGTGCAAATGTATGTCAGGGTACAGGCACTGGAGAAACAGGACAAAAATGGTATGTAGGAAGTACAAGTGATGGATATTATACATTTAAGAGCGCATTAGGAGCATACAATCTTGATGTATATGGCTGGGGTGCTACTGATGGTACTAATATTGGCATTTGGGATGCAAATGGCCTTGATTGCCAAAAGTTTGAAATAAGACAAATTTCAAACGGTCAGTACGCTATTTTAACTAAGCTTACTAATAGCGAAAAGGGCTTAGATGTATATAATATTTCGACTGAGGATGGAGCGAATGTATGTCAATGGTCATATTGGGGCGGAAATGGTCAGCTTTGGAGATTTGAAGCATGTTCTTACTCTGATTCAACTTCAAGCACTACACAGGCAACAACGCAAGCTCCAACACAGGCGCCAACAACACAAACCCCAACACAGGCTCCGACACAATCAGGTAACACTGGTTCATCAAGCTCATGGAATTTTAGCGATAGCACTTATAACGGTTTAGGAAACATTTCTTCAACTACAACAGTTGGTAATCTTACATTAACAGCTTCAAGCTCAAAAACAATGTTAGTTAAGAATAGTCCTGTAACTGTTAACGGAACATCATATACATATGCACTTGCACTTTCGGGTGGTGGAAGCACATCATATCGTTCAGTAAAGGTGCCAGTATCAGGTAATTCGACTATTAAGGTAATATTAAAGAGTTCGGGAAGTTCAGAAAGAACGCTTGTAATGACAGATTCTTCAGGAAAGAGTTTAGCAACGGCTACAGCAAAAACCTCGGCAAGTGAAGCTACATTTACATACTCTGGAAGCTCAGGATACGTATATTTATATTCTTCGGGAAGTGGAATCGATTTATATAAGATTCAGGTAGATTCGTCTTCACAAGCAGGTAGTGGTTCGTCATCTGGGTCGTCAGCAACTCAGACACCAACTACACAGGCGCCAACACAGGCACCAACAACACAGGCAGCTACAACACAAGCTTCTTCAAGCACAACAGCAAAGAAGCATAACTTTACAACAGATGGAACAAGCAGCTCATTCCTTACATTTTCATCAAAGAAAAATATTGCATCAGGTAAGGGATCATACACTTATGAAGGCTTAAGCCTTACAAAGTGCTTAAAGGTAGAATCTGCCACAACACTTAAATTTACAACGACAAAAGCAAATGCTAAGCTTGTTATGGTGGTTAACGCTAAATCATCAGGCGGAGCATTAAAGGTAAGCGGTCCGTCAAATAGTACGATAGGAAGCCTATCAACAACGGTCGAAGTACGAGAAATTACGTTAGGCTCTGCTGGTACGTATACGATATCAAAGAGTTCAAAGGAATGTTATATTTATTATATAAAGGTAATTGAATAATTTTAAAAGGAGCTTCATTTTTAAAGTGAAGCTCCTTTTTTATATGTTGACATATCACACATAATATGTTAAAATTTTAACAAATACGAATTTAAAAATTTTTCGTATTAAATTTCTAATTTTAAGGAGGAACATTATATGAAATTACAGGGTAAATCAATTGTTGTAACAGGTGCATCATCAGGTATGGGAAGAGCTATTGTTGAAAGATACGTAAGAGAGGGAGCAAATGTTATTGCTGTTGCAAGAAGAAAAGAACGTTTGGACGAATTAGTGGCATCATTAGCAAATGAAGCTGGTAAGGTTATAGCATTCCAGGGTGATGTAAGTAAATTAGAAGATAACGAGAATATGATTGATTTTGCCGTAAAAGAATTTGGCAAATTAGATTTATTAGTAAATAACGCAGGTATTATGGATGATATGAGCCCAATAGGCGATGCTACAGATGATATGTATGAAAGAGTTATGAGAGTTAATGTATACGGACCAATGTGCGCTATGCGTAAGGCAGTAAAGGTATTCTTAGAGCAAGGAAATGGTGGTAATATTATAAATGTTGTATCTGAAGGAGCATATCATACATGCGCAGGAGCAATATACTGTGCATCAAAGGCAGCACTTACAAGTATGACAAAGAATACTGCATTTATGTATATGGAGCACGGAATTCGTTGTAATGCAATTGCTCCTGGAGGAATTGCTACAGAAATTGCAACTTCAATGGGTATGCCAAATATGGCAGGTTACGCAAGAGCAAAGAAGGTAATAGAGTGTTCTCCAGCACCAGGAAGTGGAGAGCAAATTGCAGGAGCTGCGACATTCCTTGCAAGTGAGGATTCATCATATGTAAATGGTGATGTTCTTATGGTTGACGGCGGCTGGTGCTCAATGTAATTATGGAATTAGAAAAGAGTTCGTTTTAAGACGAACTCTTTTTTTATTTATTTATAGCTATATGTTTTGTAATTCCATGCGACAATATTTCCGGTTGCATCATATGTAATTTCAGAGGTTACATTACCATATTCGTCATATGCATAGTCTATTGAAAGAGAGACATTTCCATAAGCATCCTTAGAGCTATGTTTAGTGATATTTCCTTTACTGTCATATTCAATAGAATATGTTAAATATGACTGCGCAACACCGCTTGCATTTAGTGTTTTGTAAGAAATTCGGTCACCCTTATCGTTGTAAGTAGCTTCGTACCAAAGGATAAGGTTGTCAGAATCCATTTCCTTATATTTGACTATATTACCCTTATTGTCATATGAGTATTCGTAAGACATTTTTGAAGTAAGGTTATCATTTTTATCATAGCAATTTACAAAGAGAGGATTTTTTTTCTCATCGTAAATATATGTGTAGATACAATAAGGTGTTTCGTCACCCTCGTAGCAGTATTTTTTTGAAAGCAATCCATTAGAATTGTATTCATAGACATATTTGCTATATGCATTACCGTTGCTTTCATATTCAGTTTCGGAAATGAGTTGGTTATTGTCGTCATATTCATATATGGCATACCAGCTTAATGAACCGTCACTTTCATCAAAGCAACTCATTTTTGTTTTAAGAGAGGTTGATGGCTTATATTCGTATTCGTAATGTGCTGTAAGGACCTCGTCAAGATTGTATGTAAGTACCTTTGTAAGATTGTTAGCATCATCATACTCGTAGGTTTCAAAGTAGGTTGTGCTGTCAAGTTTAGTAATAAGTGAAATAGTTTCCTTTGCAGTTGTAGTAGGTGTCGCCTTTTGGTCTTTTTTACAAGCTATAACACATAGGACAGATGCAATAAGCATCATACAAATAATACATTTTTTCATAAAAATCGCTCCATTCCATATTTGATGTAAACCC
Source organism: Lachnospira sp. (assembly GCA_015057605.1). Taxonomy (GTDB): domain Bacteria; phylum Bacillota; class Clostridia; order Lachnospirales; family Lachnospiraceae; genus SIG291. The sequence continues at coordinate 54,273 of SVDX01000008.1, forward strand.
TAACATAATTTTACATTATATGGATAAGTAAGTCAAATTATAAAACAAATGTATTTAAGGTATAAAATCCCACTATTTACAGATACTACTACCACAGAAAAAATTTGTAATATAGGAGGTAAATTATGTCAAAAGCAACAGGAATTGTGCGTCGTATTGACGACCTTGGAAGAATTGTTATTCCTAAAGAAATAAGAAGAACACTAAGAATAAGAGAAGGTGACCCATTAGAAATCTTTACAGATGTAAGTGGTGAAATTGTATTAAAGAAATATTCGCATATCGGCGAAATAGAAACATTTGCAAAGCAGTATGCAGAAACACTTGCAAGAGTTTCTGGATATGCGGTATATATTACTGATAGAGAAGAAATTATTGCGGCAGCAGGAGGAGCAAAAAGAGAGCTTATCGGCGCTAAAATAAGTAAAAAGCTTGAGGATGCTATTGAGGAGCGCGAAAGCTATGTGGCTAAAGGAAATGATAAAAAAGTAATAAATGTTTGCGAAGATGTGGCAAATGAATATACATCCTTAGCAGTTTGTACTATAATATGTCAAGGAGATGCAATTGGTGCGGTACTCATTGTAAGCGCTGATGATAAAATTGGAGAAGTAGAATATAAGCTTGCAAATTCAGCAGCAATATTTATGGGTAAGCATTTAGAAAGCTAATAGGAGGAAGTGTATGGATACAAAAGATAAATATAATTTTGAAGATTTTATTGATATAGTTAAGGCATTAAGAGCGCCAAACGGATGTAAATGGGATAGGGCACAGACACATGAGAGTCTTAGAAGCTGCCTTATTGAAGAATGCTACGAGGTTTTAGAGGCAATTAACAATAATGATGTGGAAAATTTAAGGGAAGAGCTTGGAGATGTTCTTTTGCAGGTTGTTATGCATAGCGAAATATCTAGCGAGGCAGATGAATTTAATATATATGATGTTATTGATGAAGTTTCTAAAAAGCTTATAAGAAGACATCCACACGTATTTGGAAATGATTTAGATGCCCCAAATAACTGGGAGGATATTAAAAAACAGGAAAAAAAGAAGGAAACCTTGGTACTTAGTGCTGTTCCTAAAGCATTTCCAGCAGAAATACGTGCACAAAAGGTACTTAAAAAAGCTGAGAAAGAGTATGGCTATGGAAAGTCTTTAGAAGAGACTATAAGTAGCTTGGAAAATGAGATTTCAAGTATAAAAAATGCATTTTTTGAAGGACTTGAAAAGGATTTTGACAAAGAAATTGAAAATATACTGTTGGATTCTGTAAATTTAGCTCGACTTTTGGGAAAAAATAGCGAAAATTCCTTGACAAATGCGATAGAAAAGTTTATAACTAAAGTTGAAGGCAATCAAGAATGATTAGTCTGGCAAAAACATATGATTTGGAGGAGGAGAAATCCATGAACAAAACAGAATTAGTTGCAGCAATTGCAGAGAAGACAGAATTATCAAAGAAGGACAGCGAAAAAGCTCTTAAGGCATTTATGGAAGTTGTTAAAGAACAATTAGCAAAGGGCGACAAGATCCAATTAGTAGGATTTGGTACTTTCGAAGTTACTAAGAGAGCTGCAAGAGAAGGCAGAAACCCATTAACAAACAAGCCAATCAAGATTGCGGCAACAAACGTTCCAAAATTCAAAGCAGGTAAGGCTTTAAAGGAAGAAGTTAACAAGAAGCCAGCTAAGAAAAGCAAAAAGTAATTAAATGATTTTTATAAAAAGAGTTCGCGAGCGAACTCTTTTTGTTTAGTAAGAGTGGACTTATCCGCTTTGTTATATAGGAGATAATTATGAGATTAGATAAATATCTTAAGGTATCAAGACTTATCAAAAGAAGAACTGTAGCTAATGAAGCCTGCGATGCAGGAAGAGTTATGGTTAATGACAAGGTAGTAAAGGCCTCATACGAGGTGAAGGTAGGCGATGTAATAGAGATTTCCTTTGGTAACAAATCTGTAAAAGCAGAGGTTTTACAGATTGCAGAAACTGTGCGCAAAGATGATGCGGCAGAAATGTTTAAATACCTTTAATTAGAGGCATTAAATGCTCTGCCTCCTAATATAATGTATTATTATGATTAGGAGGAGTTTAATGGACGATAAGGATGTAAGAAGACACCATAGAATATTGATGGATAATAGAAAAAGTTGCCTAATAAGTAATGTCAATGATGTTATTTCTTTTGATATGAATATGGTAATGTTAGAAACCGATTATGGGCTTATTAATATTAAGGGTAAGGATTTACATGTAAATAGGCTTTCGGTTGAAAAAGGCGAAGTAGACGTTGATGGCACCATAGACAGTATAATATATTCTGACGTAAATACCTTTAAGAAAAAGGGAGAGGGCTTTGTAAGCCGAATATTTAGATGAATCAGGACATTGTAAATGAATGTATTGTGCTGATGGAAGGTGTAAAAAGTGGTGTTATACTAAGCATTTGCTATGATATTTTGCGTACAATAAGAAGAATAATAAAACATAATGAGCTGTTTATTGCAATTGAAGATTTAGTGTTTTTTGTGTTAGCGGGCTTATATATTTTTGCAACCCTATTTGAAAACAATAATGGAATAGTAAGAACCTTTATAATTATTGGTATGATAGTAGGAGCGTATTTGTTTAACAGCATAATTGGAAAATATTTGGTCAAATACATTTCTCATTTTATTAATATGATATTGAAAAATATCAAAAAAAGCATTAAAATGAGTTTAAAGCTAAAAAGGAAAGGCGATCTTTATGAGAAACAGAAAGACAAAGAGAGGCAGAAGATTTAAAATGTCTTCTATTACAGTGCTTATTATACTAACTATTGCACTGACTGTGTTTTTGGGATTTCACATACATAAGATTAATGACACTAACAAGCAGAATGAACTTAAACGCCAAGAGCTTCTTAATGAAATAGAAGCAGAAAAGATAAGAAAAGAGGGCATAGAAGCATTAGGTGAATCTATAATGTCCAAGCCTTTTATTGAAAAAACAGCGCGAGAAAAGTTTAATCTGTGTTATCCTGACGAGATAATTTTTAAACCAGTTGATAAGAATAAGTAATATATAAAATAGACAGAAGCATTTACTTCTGTCTGTTTTTGTCTAAAAGTTTTCCCGATTCTTAGCAGAATTCGACAAAATGCGTTTTGTAAAAGGATTATAATAACGCACAGACATGAATTTTGGAGGGGAAGACGTGAAAGAGATTGATATGATGTATTCAAAGGACAGGCTTAGTGATGCTTCAAGAACATTTCGACGCCTGGCTGAAACATATAATGAACTGTCTTTAGGGCAGGAAAATTCATTTGCATATGAATATAAGAAAACAATAGTTGAACAGCTTCTTGAAATGGCTGAAATTCTTAATGGACTTTCAGGCGAGAACTCAAAGGAGTTGTATTTACCGGGTGCGAGCAAACGAGCACTAATAAAGGAGCTTCAGGTAAATGGAGTGCAGATAAGCAATATTATCTTTATTGAACGAGAATACAAAAGGGTCGAAATTATTCTTGTGGCAAAATGCGCAAAGAATACCTGCATGACTACGAAGGAAATTGGCGCAATTATAAGTACATTTCTTGGGAAAGAATATATTCCTGCGCCTAATTCAAAGATGGTTATGGGCAGAGAATTAAATGAATATGTATTTGTTGAAGCACCAAAATTTAAGGCATTACAGGGGATTGCACGTGTAAATAAAAAAGGAAATGATGTGTCAGGCGATAGCTTTTCATTTTCTAATCTTGACAGTGGACATATGGTGCTTAGCTTAGTTGATGGTATGGGCTGTGGTGCTATGGCTAATAGAGAAAGTGCAATTGTAATAGAACTTTTAGAGCAATTTTTAGAGGCAGGCTTTTCGGAAAAAACAGCAATCGGTCTTATCAATTCTGCATTTTCTATAAATGATTACATAGGAAAGCCAGTTACTATAGATATGAGCGTGGTTGACCTTTATACTGGAATGTGCAATTGTATTAAGCTTGGAGCGGCTTCAACATTTATAAAAAGAAATTCTTGGGTCGAGATTATTAAGTCCACAACCTTTCCGATAGGAGTTCTTAGTCAGGTAGACTTTGACAATTCGGTAAAAAAATTATATGATGGTGATTATATAATAATGGTTAGTGACGGAGTGCTTGATGCAATTCCGTTTGAAGAAAAGGAACTGTATATGATGGATTTGATTTCATCGCTAAATATTCGTAAGCCCGAGGGTTTGGCTAAGGCGATTCTTGATGAGGCGCTAAGCTATACGAATATGAGAGCTATGGATGATATGACGGTTTTGGTTGCAGGAATATTTGCAAAATGAAAGGTTAGAGCAATGTACAAAAGAATATGCGAATTTGTAAAAGAGAATAATTTAATACTTGACGGCGATAGTATTATTGTTGGCGTTTCGGGTGGAGCAGATTCTGTGTGCCTTCTCAATGTGCTTCTTGCGCTAAAAAACGAGATTGATTATAAAGTGTATGCAGTGCATATTAATCATGGAATAAGAGGGCAGGCAGCATTAGAGGATGAGACCTTTGTTAAGGAACTTTGTAAGGAATATGATGTGGAACTTTCTGTTTACAAAAAAAATGTTCCTGAATTTGCTAAGGCTAATCATCTTACTGAAGAAGAGGCAGGTCGATTTATACGATACGAATGCTTTGAACAGGAAATGCGATTAAAAAATGCTAATAAAATAGCGGTTGCTCACCATAAAAATGATAATGCAGAAACAGTGCTGATAAATTTGTTTAGAGGCAGCGGACTTGAAGGCTTAAAGGGCATGCAACCTAAAAATAATAACATAATAAGACCGCTTTTGTGTTGTCAGAGAAAAGAAATTGAAGAATATCTTTCATCAAAAAATATTTCGTATTGCACGGATGCAACTAATTTTTTGAATGATTACACACGTAATAAAATACGTAATAACATCATTTCCTATGCACAGGAGGAGATTAACAGTTCAGTGGTTGATAATATTTTAGCTGCGGCAGAAACTGTAAATATGGCATTAGAATTTATTTCAAAATATACTAATAAGGCGATTGAAAAGTGTGTAATACTTAAAGAAAAAAAGACGGTTATAGACAATAATATTTATAAAGAATTCGATGATATAATGCGAATGAACATAATAAGATATGCAATAGATTATGTTGATGGATTAAGAGATATTGGAAGAGTGCATATACTTTTAGTAGACAAGCTTAAGGATATGGAAAGCGGTAAAACCATAGACTTGCCTAAGGGCATTGTGGCAAGAAAAGAATACGACAATATCATAATTGAAAAGGTGTCCGCTAAAACTAATGAACCGCCTAAAATAGACTATGAGATTATAGAATGGTCAGGAAGTGAAATAATTGAAAATTGTGACTATACGAAGCTGTTTGATTATGATAAAATAGTCAATAGGCTTGAGGTCAGAACAAGAAAAGACGGAGACTATTTTATTACTAATAATACTGGTGGTAAAAAGAAGCTTAAAGACTATTTTATAGATATAAAGGTTCCGCGACAAGAAAGAGATAACGTATATCTTCTTGCGGACGGTAATCACGTTTTGTGGATTATCGGTTACCGAATTAGCGAAGCTTACAAAATTGAAAAAAATACTAAAAGAGTGCTTAAGGTCACTGCGCATTTAGAGAAAGAGAAGGTATGATTTATGTCTGAAAAAGTACGAGTAATGATTTCAGAAGAAGATGTTAATGCAAAGATTTGTGAGATTGGAAAGCAAATAAGCAAGGATTATGAAGGAAAGCAGATACATATGATTTGTGTATTAAAGGGTGGCGCATTTTTTATGTGCGAGCTTGCGAAGAGAATTGATGTTCCTGTAAGCCTTGATTTTATGTCGGTTTCAAGCTACGGTGGAGCTACTACATCAAGCGGTAGTGTTAAAATTGTAAAGGACTTAGATGAAACTATAGAAGGTAAAGATGTTCTTGTAGTAGAGGATATTATTGATTCTGGTAGAACATTATCTGCTTTACTTGAAATGCTTAAAAAACGTAATCCAAATAGCATTAAGCTTTGTACACTTTTAGATAAACCGGATAGAAGGGTTGTTCATGTGGATGTTGATTATACTGCATTTTCAATTCCTGATGAATTTGTTGTAGGATATGGTCTTGATTATGATCAAAGATACAGAAATCTTCCGTACATTGGTGTGGTAGAATTATAGGAGGCAGATGTGAAAAAATCATTTAGAAGTTTTTTTTATATACTTTTGGTGTTCATTGCTATATATGCAATTGTTTCGGCAATGAATTCAAACGAAAAGAAGTATGCAATCAGTGAAAAGGCATACGTTGAAGCCTTGAATAACAATGAAATAGCAAAGGTAACCATTAATCAAAATAAAGAGGTGCCAACAGGCTATATTATCATTACATTTAAAGATTCAACAGAAAAGAAATTATATGTCACAGACGTTACAGATGCACAGAATTTTTTAAAGGAAAATTATCCTGAGGTAACAATAAGTGTAACAGATGTCGTACGCGAAAGTGCATTTTTAAAATATGGTTTGCCAATTATTCTTATTTTACTTGGCTTTATGATGATAATGACGCTTATTTCTGCTATTGCAAGGCAGTCTGGTTCAGGCAATAGTAAGATGATGGACTTTGGCAAGAATAAAGCAAAAGTTGCAAATGATTTGGCAAAGAAGGTGACATTTAAGGATGTTGCTGGTTTACATGAAGAAAAAGAAGAGTTGGCGGAGATAGTTGACTTTTTAAAGAATCCTAAGAAATACATTGAACTTGGAGCAAGAATCCCCAAAGGTGTGTTATTAGAAGGTCCTCCGGGAACAGGTAAAACGCTTATTGCAAAGGCAGTAGCTGGTGAAGCAGGAGTTATGTTCTTTAGTATTTCGGGTTCTGATTTTGTTGAAATGTTTGTAGGTGTGGGTGCATCAAGAGTAAGAGATTTATTTAATGATGCTAAGAAAAATGCACCATGTATCATATTTATTGATGAAATTGATGCGGTTGCAAGACGTCGTGGTACAGGTATGGGCGGTGGCCATGATGAAAGAGAGCAAACCTTAAATCAAATGTTAGTAGAGATGGATGGATTTTCTGTTAACGAAGGTATTATTGTTATTGCTGCAACTAATAGAGTTGATATACTTGATCCTGCTATTTTAAGACCAGGACGTTTCGACAGAAAGGTTGTTGTTGGAAGACCTGATGTTAAGGGAAGAAAAGAAATTTTAGAAGTTCATGCTAAGTCAAAGCCACTTTCAGATGATGTTGATTTAGAAGTGGTTGCGCAGACAACAGCTGGTTTTACAGGTGCAGACCTTGAAAATCTTTTAAATGAGGCGGCGATATTGGCTGCAAAGGAAGAAAGAAAATTTATTACTCGTAGCGATGTAGAAAAATCTTTTATCAAGGTTGGTATTGGCGCTGAAAAGAAGAGTAAGGTTGTATCTGATAAAGAAAGAAGAATTACAGCATATCATGAAGCTGGACATGCAATATTATTCCATGTGCTTCCGGATGTGGGACCTGTACACACAGTTTCGATAATCCCTACAGGAATGGGCGCAGCAGGTTACACTATGCCACTTCCAGAAAAGGATGAAATGTTTAATACAAAAGGCAAGATGATGCAAGAGATTAAGGTGGGTCTTGGCGGAAGAATAGCCGAAGAGTTAATATTTGATGATATAACAACAGGTGCTTCACAGGATATCAAGCAATCAACTGCAATTGCAAGAAATATGGTTACTAAGTATGGTTTTTCTGATAAGGTTGGTTTAATCAACTATGGAAGCAACCAGGATGAAGTATTCATTGGTAGAGATTTAGCCCAAACAAGAAGCTATAGCGAAAGTATGGCACAACTTATTGATGAGGAAGTTAAGAAAATCATTGATGAGTGCTATGCAGATGCAAGAAGAATTATTGAAGATAACAGAGGTGTATTAGATGCTTGTGCTCAGTTACTTTTAGAAAAAGAAAAGATAACAAGAGAAGAGTTCGAGGCATTGTTTTAAAATTTGATATAAGTTTTTGTGCAACTTTCACAAAAAAGTTTTAAAGACTTTGTAATGTTTGTGCACACTTTAGTATTGCGGGGTGCTAAAATAACAAATGTAAACCCCCCCAATACATTATATATTTTTTGCTACACCCCATAAGAAGTAAGTGAAATACCTTCTCCAAAAGGACAGCCGTCGGAAGCTGTTCTTTTTTTGTTATATGGGAAAGCTTCCCATATAACAAAAAAAGAAGAAGGTCGTTACCAAAAGGAAACTTGATTTTTCTACGATTTAAGGATAGAATAGTATTGATTAGGGTTGTATTAAAATGAATGGAGTTTTGTATGAGAATATACAAGAATTTTTCGGAATATAGTGATATAGAAAAAAAACTGTTTTATATTACAAATATGAAACCTGTATTGAATTTTAGAGCTTTATACAGTGATGCAACTAAAGATTATAGGTGTCCGGCAGAACCGGAAGTTAATGATAAGGTTGTTATCAGATTTAGAACCTATAGATATGATGTTGATGAGGTTTTATTGGTTTGCTATGAACAAGAGGAAATGGGCGAGCGAAGAAGCGAGATTCCGATGCGTAAAGCGGATAGCGACCATTTATTTGATTATTACGAAGCAAGTTATTATCTTTCTGATAAAAAGATGAGATATCATTTTGTCATAACATCATCAGACAAGGTGTGCTACTACAATCAGTTTGGAGTAGCAAAAGAGCTTAATCAATATTATGATTTTGAGATAATGCCAGGCTTTAAGGTGCCTGCTTGGGCAAAAGGCGCAGTTATATATCAGATATATGTAGATAGATTTTGTAATGGTAATCCTAATAATGATGTTGCGACTAATGAGTACATTTATATAGGTCAGCCTGTTGTTAGGGTTGAAGATTGGGATAAATATCCTGATGCAATGGACGTTAGAGCATTTTATGGCGGAGATTTACAGGGTGTACTTGATAAGCTTGATTATCTTAAAAATCTTGGAGTTGAGGTTATTTATTTTAATCCATTATTTGTATCGCCTTCAAACCATAAATATGATATTCAGGATTATGATGATATAGATCCACATTTGGGTATAATAATAAATGAAGATGAAGAACATTCATATAAGAGCAGAGTAACCGATAAGGATAATCTCAAGGCTAGTAACGAGCTTTTTATAAAACTTGTTCAGGCTATTCATGACAGAGGCATGAAGGTTATAATTGACGGTGTATTTAATCACTGTGGCTCATTTAACAAATGGCTCGATAAAGAACGTATTTATGAAAATAATGAGAATTATGAGACGGGAGCATTTATTGCACCGGACAGTCCATATAGAAAGTATTTTGATTTCCGCTCAGAAAATTGGCCATACAATAATGATTATGACGGTTGGTGGGGACATGATACACTACCTAAGCTTAATTACGAGGGTTCAAAAGAGCTTGAGGATTATATTATGGAAGTGGCTAAAAAATGGTTGCTTCCACCATATAGTGTTGATGGCTGGCGCTTAGATGTTGCAGCAGATTTAGGTCACAGCGAAAGATATAATCACCAGTTCTGGAAACGCTTTAGAAAAGAAGTTAAATCTGTTAATCCAGAAGCTATAATTATGGCAGAACATTACGGAGACCCTAATCCTTGGTTGCAGGGTGATGAATGGGATACTGTAATGAATTATGATGCTTTTATGGAGCCGGTTTCATGGTTCCTTACAGGTATGGAAAAGCACAGCGATGCTTATCGAGAGGATTTAAAGGGAAATCACGAGCATTTCTTTACAACAATGAAGATTAATTCGGCAAGAATGGGTCCACAAGCGATATCGGTTGCACTTAACCAGATATCTAATCATGACCATTCAAGATTTTTAACACGTACTAACGGCAAGGTTGGAAGAACCAATACTTTGGGACCACAGGCTGCCAATGAAGATTTAAACTATGGTGTATTTAAGGCTGCTGTTGTTATACAGATGACCTGGCCTGGAGCTCCTGGAATCTATTATGGCGATGAAGCGGGCGTATGTGGATTTACAGACCCTGATAACAGAAGAACCTACCCTTGGGGTAAGGAAAATAGAGAACTCATAGAATTTCACAGAGTTGCAGTGGCTATGCATAAGGACAACAGAGTGTTAGCTGAAGGTTCATTTAAGGACTTATATGGCGAGCGAAATGTAATTGCGTATGCAAGGTTTGATAAACAGGACAGTATTATTGTAATTATCAATAATAACAATTTTGAAAAAGTAATAAATATACCTGTTTGGGAAGCTAATGTTACCGATAAAAATTATCTAAGACAAATATTGCAGACGACTGAAAATGCATTTAGCACTTACAATTTGGAATATTCAGTGGATGGTGGTTATTTAAAAATCGGACTTAGACCACATTCTGCGGTAGTATTGAAGAAAATGTAACAAAAAGAGGAAAAAACGATGGATAGAAGACACGCTTATGGCAGAAGAAAGAATAAAAGTAAAAATATGCTTAAAGTAGCTACGTTGGTTACTTGCCTTTGTCTATGCGTAGTTTTAGCAGTTGCATTATTGAAGCTAAATCAGGATGATGAAAATAAAAATCCTGTTGAGGCAAGTACAAAACCGACATTTGATATAGTTGAAAATCAGACCGGTTCTAGTGAACAGGCGACGCAAGAAGGAAGCGAGGCTCCTACTCATGGCGGAAATGAAGACCCAACGCAAGGTCAGACACAGCCACCGACTCAAGGTCAAACACAAGCACCAACGCAAGGACAAACACAGCCACCAACCCAAGGAGGCAGTGAAACTCCAACGCAGCCTGTTATTAACGCGCCTGTTATATATGAATCTGAGTTAGGACCTGATGGATTTGTGCAGCTAATGCAATATGCAAGGCCACCACAAGCAAATGAACCGTTAGCGGATCCGAATTTTTACAAGGACTGTTTATTTATCGGCGATTCAGTGACATATGGACTTATATCGTATTCTTCCAAGAGCTTGTCAGGAGCGTTTTCAACAAATAATGTAAATGCGGCAACAAGCAGATTTATGACAAGATATGAATCGTATTATAACAGCTTGCTTGGCAAAAATCCGAAAATGATTTTTCTTTTGTTTGGCTGTAATGATTTAAATGTTTCGAATCCTAATTATGATTATCTGGTTCAAACATATATAAAATTTGTAAAACGGCTTCAGACGGATTATCCGAATGCAAAGGTTATTGTGCAGATAACATTTCCCATATCTCCAAAGTATTCGCAGAATACTAATGTTGCGATAACGAATGATAAGGTAATGGAATTTGGTAACAGACTCAAAAAAGAGTTGACAAAAAACAAAATTTATTATATAGATATAAGGAATTCTATGCAAAATGAATATGGTTATTTGAAAACAGAAATTTCTAATGATGGCTTACATTTTAAATGGAATTACTATCCGTTCTGGATGAACATAGTTAAAGAAGTGATTGAATTAAACCAATCAAAGGGAATACTTGAATAAGGAGATAAAATGATGAAGAAAATTTTAGTTACAGTATTATGCTTAATAGCATTATTAACACTTGTTGCTTGTGATAAGGGAGGAGAATCTGAAAACAATAAAACAGATGCTCCAGTTAAAAATGTGGCAGTTGCAGATATAATGAAAGCGTGTGAAGCAAAGGTTTCAACAACTGACTGGATAGAGATTAAGATGGAAGATATTGAAAGCTACTTCACAGATATCAACAAAGACGATGTCGCTGAAATTTCTGCAAAATATTTAGATATTTATATGGCAGATGAGATAATAATTATCAAGGCGAAGGATGGTAAGGCAGATGCAATTTACAATGGTTTAAAGAGCTATTGGGAATCAAGAAAGAGCGCATTCGATGGTTATCTTCCTAATGAATTTGCCAGAATTGATGCTGAAAGTAAGATAGTGCTTAAGAAATCAGGCAACTATGTAATCTATTCAGTAACAGAGAAAAATGCTGATATTGAAGCAGCATTTACAAATGCATTAAAGTAAGCAAAAAAAACTTGCTTTTTGTTTTGCTTTGTGATATAGTCATATATTGTTAGAGCAAAATTATGGATGGATTCCCGAGCGGCCAAAGGGGGCAGACTGTAAATCTGTTGACGACGTCTACGATGGTTCGAATCCATCTCCATCCATTTTGCCGGCGTGGCGGAATAGGCAGACGCACAGGACTTAAAATCCTGCGAGGTAACACTCATACCGGTTCAAGTCCGGTCGCCGGCATTACATGTGCAAATCGCTATGCAATTTGCATTTCACAAAATCGCTGTTGCGCTTTTGAACATACACAAAACCGCCCATCTCAAGCCTGACGGCTTTCGATGACCGTTGATTTGTGATAAAGAATTGATAAAAGACAACACACAAAATCGCTATTGCGCTTTTGAACATACACAAAACCGCCCATCTCAAGCCTGACGGCTTTCGATGACCGTTGATTTGTAAATACAAATCAACACGTCCCCAACAATAAAATTTTTAAGCAAACAAGTTTGCTACAAAATTTTATTATTGTGTACTGGTTTTGTGCTTCCAATTTTATACGCCCAGATAGCTCAGTTGGTAGAGCAGAGGACTGAAAATCCTCGTGTCGCTGGTTCGATTCCGGCTTTGGGCACTAAAAAAGAACTTCAATTGAAGTTCTTTTTGCTTTTATTCTGTGATAGGCGGATCAACCGGTTTACCACCTATATGAGTACGGACTTGTTCTGTTTTGGCAGCTTCTTCGTTGATTACAACTGTTGACCAACGACGTTTTGAGTCACCCCAATAGCCATCAAATGTATATTCGTAAGCAGGTGTTCTATATACGTCACCTGGGTCGGGTGAACCAGGCATTTTGTCGCCTTCATACAAAACAAAACTATTATATCGGCTTTCATATATGCAACCTTCTGGGATGCGTTCCCTACGCCATTCTGTATATAAAATCACTCCAAGTATAAGAACTACGGTGATGATTCCCCAAACAATTCTAAACTTTTTTCCCATAGTTTTCACTCCAAACTTTTATACATTTATTATAATATTCGCTCTTATATATGTCAATTTAAAACTTGGCTTCCATCTTTACTATGAAGTGTAAATTTGGTATAATTTAAGCAATATGAACGGAGGTGTTGCATGTGAAAAGACATATGTCAGAATATGTATTGCAGGAGGTTACGGCAGAGACATTTAAGAAATACGGCAAGATTATAGATGGCTATGATGTAGCAGGGCTTCTTGAAGCTATGGGGGATACTCCGTTGCCGGGGGATGTTATTTATGAGCCTTCAATTAAAGAATTGGAAAATTTGGATGTAAGTAAAAAGTTTGAAAAGAATTTCTACGGTGGTTTACCTATTCAAGTGGGCTATTGCAACGGAAGTAATGAGTATCTTACAGCGCTTGAGTACCATAGAAGCTCTGAGATAAATGTGGCAGTTACGGATATGGTTCTTTTAATAGGCAGGCAGCAGGATATTAAGGATGATTTCACATATGATACAGATTTGGTGGAAGCATTTTTAGTGCGAAAAGGTCAGGTAGTAGAAATGTATGCAACTACACTTCATTACGCACCATGCAACTATGAAGGTGAGCCTTTTAAATGTGTTGTAGTGCTGCCTAAAGACACTAACACAGAACTTGAAGCCTTTGAGAAAATAACTTTAGAGGATAAATATTTAACAGCTAAGAACAAATGGCTGATAGAATTTTAAATATGGAGCTTGTGACTCCGAGAAAGAGGTAATTATGAACAATGTAGCAAATGTAAAATTAGGTATTGTAGCGGTTAGTAGAGATTGTTTTCCGATGTCTTTATCGGAAAGCAGAAGAATTAAGGTAGTTGAGGCTTTTAAGGCTAAAGGGCTTGATATTTTTGAGGCTAAGACTGTAGTTGAAAATGAAAATCATATGATGAATGCGTTAAAGGAAGTTAATGAAGCGGGTTGTAATGCTTTGGTTGTATATCTTGGCAATTTTGGACCTGAGACCTCTGAAACACTTTTGGCAAAATATTTCAATGGTCCTGTAATGTATGTTGCAGCGGCTGAAGAGGCTTCGGACAAGCTTCTTGACGATAGAGGGGATGCATACTGCGGTATGCTTAATGCAAGCTATAACTTAAAGTTAAGAAATATTAAGGCGTACATACCTGAATATCCTGTTGGAACTCCTAGCGAGGTTGCTGATATGATAGAGGAATTTATTCCTGTTGCTAAGGCTATTATAGGACTTAATAATCTTAAGGTTATTACATTTGGACCACGTCCGCAGGATTTTTTGGCATGTAATGCACCTATTAAGCAACTTTATAATATCGGTGTAGAGATTCAGGAAAATTCGGAACTTGATTTATTTGAAGCATTTAACAAACATGCAGGTGATGAAAGAATTCCGCAGATTGTTAAGGAAATGGAAGAAGAATTAGGCGAAGGCAATAAGCTTGCTTCTATATTGCCAAAGCTTGCACAATACGAGCTTACTTTAATGGATTGGGCGTTAGATAACAAGGGCTCAAGAGAATTTGTTGTATTTGCTAACAAATGCTGGCCTGCTTTCCAGACACAGTTTGGCTTTGTACCGTGCTATGTAAATGCAAGAATGGCATCAAAGGGTATGCCTGTTGCCTGCGAGGTTGATATTTTCGGTGCAGTAAGCGAATTTATAGGAATGTCTGTAAGCGAAGATATCGTAACACTTTTAGATATCAATAATTCAGTTCCTGCAGATATGTATGACGAGCATATTAAGGGTAAATTTGATTATACACATAAGGATACATTTATGGGATTCCATTGTGGTAACACAGCGGCTTCTAAGTTAAGTTTCTGTGAAATGAGAAATCAAAAAATTATGGCAAGAGCGCTACCTAAAGAGGTTACATATGGTACTTTAGAGGGTGATATTGCGCCATCTGATATTACATTTTTTAGATTACAAAGCACGTCAGATGCAAAGCTTACTGCATATGTTGCACAGGGTGAGGTATTGCCTGTAGCTACAAAGTCTTTTGGCGCAATAGGTGTATTTGCCATTAGCGAAATGGGACGCTTCTACAGACACGTACTTATAGAGAAAAACTATCCACATCATGGGGCAGTGACATTTGGTCATCATGGAAAGGCTATATTTGAGGTATTCAAATATTTAGGTGTTGAGGATATTGGTTATAATCAGCCAAAGTCAGTTCCATATAAGACTGAAAATCCATTTTAGTGAGGTAAGAAATGTTATATATTGGTGTTGATTTGGGAACTTCGTCTGTTAAGCTTATTTTAGTTGATAGCGAAGGCAATATAAAAAATACAATAACAAAAGAATATCCATTATATTTTCCAAATGATGGATGGTCAGAGCAAAATCCGTCAGACTGGTATGAAAAGACTATGGAGGGTATTAAGGAGCTTATTAAGGATGCTGATAAATCGCTTATAAAGGGAATTAGCTTTGGAGGACAGATGCATGGTCTTGTTATCCTTGATAAGGATGATGAAGTTATAAGACCTGCCATTTTATGGAATGATGGAAGAACTGTTAAGGAAAATGATTATCTTAATCAGGTAATTGGAAAGGACAAGCTTTCATCCTATACTGCAAATATTTCCTTTACAGGCTTTACTGCACCAAAGATACTTTGGGTAAAGAATAATGAACCTGAGAATTTTGCAAAGATTAAAAAGCTTATGCTTCCCAAGGATTATTTGGCGTATAAGCTTACCAGCGTACATTCGACAGATGTATCAGATGCTTCAGGCATGCTTTTAATGGATGTTAAAAATCGTTGCTGGTCTAAGCAGATGTGCGAAATTTGTGATGTAAAGGAAGAATGGCTACCAAAGCTTTATGAAAGCTATGAAAAAATAGGGTGTTTATTACCTGCAATTGCAAAGGAGCTTGGGCTTTCTTTGGATGTTGTTGTGGCAGCAGGTGCGGGTGATAATGCAGCGGCAGCTGTAGGAACTAACACTGTAGGTAAGGGCGGTTGCACAATCTCCCTTGGAACCTCGGGAACAATATTTATATCAGATACAGAATTTAATGTGGATGAGAACAATGCTCTACATGCATTTGCTCATGCGGACGGTGGATATCATCTTATGGGTTGTATGCTAAGTGCTGCTTCCTGCAACAAATGGTGGATGGAAGATATTTTAAATTGTTCGCAGTATGAGGCTGAACAAAAATGTATAGATGAGCTTGGTAAGAATCCGGTATATTTCTTGCCATATCTTATGGGAGAACGCTCTCCGCACAATGATAGCAACGCGAGAGGTGCATTTGTAGGAATGTCTATGAATACTGATAGGGCGAAGATGTATCAGGCGGTGTTAGAAGGTGTTGCATTTGCTCTAAGAGATTCCTTTGAAGTAGCAAGGTCTATGGGCTTAAGCCTTGAAAGTGCAAAGATTTGTGGCGGAGGGGCTAAGAGTGCTCTATGGAAAAAGATTATTGCAAATGTGCTTAATATAAAGCTTGAGGTTTTAGAAACAGTTGAAGGACCATCATATGGTGCTGCAATACTTGCTATGGTAGCAAGTGGAGAATATGCAAATGTTGCAGAGGCCTCTAAAAAATTTACAAGAATAAAAGAATGTATTGAACCGGAAAAAGATTTGATTGAATTATACAACGCAAGATATGATAAGTTTAAAAGGATATATCCTGCATTAAAGGAGGTGTTTCCTTTATGAGATGCGTAATTATGGGCGCCGGTGATTTTTGCGAAAATATAACATTTAAAGCTAATGATTTAATAATAGCAGCTGACGGTGGCCTTAGGCATCTTGAAGGAATAGGCGTAAAACCCGAATTTGTTATTGGCGATTTTGATTCATTAGGATATGTGCCGTCTGATTTAAAGGTCATACAAAAGCCTGTTGAAAAGGACGAGACAGATATGTATTTGGCTATTAGAGAAGGCATAGAAAGAGGCGCAAATGAATTTCATATATATGGAGCATTTGGCGGTGAGCGAATTGACCACACGATAGCTAATATTCAAATTATGGCAGAGCTTGCTAAGCAGGGAATTAAGGCAATATTTTATAATGGCAAGCAAAAGTTATATGCGATATGTAATAAAAACTTAGAATTTTTCTGCGGTGATGGATATGTATCGATATTTTCACTTTCGGATAAATCGGAAGGTGTAACGGTTAAAAACCTAAAATACGAACTTAACAATGCTTCTTTAAGTAATACATTTCCGCTTGGTGTAAGTAATCAGGGCATTGGTGAAAATGCATTTGTTGAAGTGAAATCAGGTATATTGTTGATAATAGAAAGTGAGAAGTAAAATGGAATTGTTTAAAGGAAGACCACTTGATACAGCTACTCGCCTTGAAAGAGAATTAAGAGTGTATGATTTTTTAGATAATCTGGGAATCGAATATATAAGAACAGACCATGGCCCAGCTAACACTATGGAAGCTTGCAATGAGATTGATGCAGTGCTTGAGGTAACTATATGCAAAAATTTGTTTTTGTGTAACAGACAAAAAACACAATTTTATCTTTTGATGATGCCTGGTGATAAGCCTTTTAAGACTAAGGATTTATCGGCTCAGATAAATAGTGCAAGACTTTCTTTCGCAGATAGTGAGGATATGCTTTCAATGCTTGATATTGAGCCGGGCGCAGTAAGTATAATGGGTCTTATGAATGACAAGGAAGATCGTGTCAAATTGCTTATTGACGAAGATGTGCTAAAGGGTGAATATTTAGGCTGTCATCCATGCGTATGTACATCAAGCCTTAAATTGAAAACAAAGGATGTTTTGGAAAAGTATTTGCCGGCAACAAAGCATGAGTTATCAGTGGTAGTTTTACCAAGATATGAAAATGTATAAAATCGCTCTTTACATTTTGTAAAAGACGATATATAATAAACCCAATTGAAAATGTTAATGCGACGAAGGGAAGAAGTAGTATATTTGAGCTCCTACAGAGAGTGCCCGGTTGGTGGAAGGGCATGGATAGAGTATATGAATACATCCCAGAGCAGCTGTCTGAAGTAGTAGTAGGATTAGACGGGAGCGCCCGAGATAGCGCAGAGTTTAGAACTCACCGAGGAGATTCTTGTGAGAGAATCTTGAATCAGAGGTGGTACCGCGATGTTAATTGCCCTCTGTAGCTTAGGCTACAGAGGTTTTTATATTTTATAAAAACACCTTTGAAAAGAGTTTTTATAAAATATATGCTCTGCTTTGAATCGCAAAAAATAAAAAGGAGATGACGTAATGAAGATTTATGACGAATTGGTTGCAAGAGGACTTATTGCACAGGTAACAAATGAAGAAGAGATTAAGGAAATGCTTAATGCAGGTAAGGCAACATTTTACATTGGCTTTGACCCTACAGCAGATTCTTTGCATGTAGGACATTTTATGGCTTTATGCTTAATGAAGAGACTTCAGATGGCAGGTAACAAGCCAGTAGTATTACTTGGTGGTGGTACAGGCTACATAGGTGACCCATCAGGAAGAACTGATATGAGAAGTATGATGACACCAGAGACAATTGAGCACAACTGTGAGTGTTTCAAAAAGCAGATGGAAAGATTTATTGATTTTGGTGAAAATGGCGCAATTGCAGTTAACAATGCGGAATGGCTCTTAAAACTTAACTATGTTGAGCTTTTAAGAGAGGTAGGCGCATGCTTTTCAGTTAACAATATGCTTAGAGCAGAGTGCTACAAGCAAAGAATGGAAAAGGGTTTATCCTTCCTTGAATTTAACTATATGATTATGCAGTCTTACGACTTCTATCACTTATTTAAAAACTACGGCTGTAATATGCAGTTTGGTGGTGATGATCAGTGGTCAAATATGCTTGGTGGTACAGAACTTATCAGAAAGAAATTAGGTAAAGATGCACATGCTATGACAATTACTCTTTTACTTAACTCAGAAGGTAAGAAAATGGGTAAGACAGCTAATGGTGCAGTATGGCTTGATCCTAATAAGACTTCTCCATTTGAATTTTATCAATACTGGAGAAATGTAGGTGACAATGATGTACTTAAATGTATAAGAATGTTAACATTTATTCCACTTGAAGAGATTGATAAGATGGATGCATGGGAAGGTGCACAGCTTAACCAGGCTAAAGAAATTCTTGCATACGAGCTTACAAAGTTAGTTCACGGTGAAGAAGAAGCTAATAAGGCAAAAACAGCATCACTTGCACTTTTTGCAGGCGGAAGCGATGATTCAAATATGCCTACAACTAACCTTACAGATGCTGATTTAGCAGATGGAAAGATTGGTATTATGGATTTACTTGTAAAGTGTTCTTTAGCTCCTTCAAAGAGTGAAGCCAGAAGACTCATTGCGCAAGGTGGCGTATTTGTAGATGAGGTTAAGGTTGAATCTATTGACTTTACAGTTGAAAAGGTAGCATTAACAGAAGGTGTAAAGATAAGAAAAGGTAAAAAGACCTTCCATAAGGCAATAATAGAATAAAAAGGCGTGATAAGTTTGTTTTCTAAGAAAAAATATAAAGACATAGATAAAGTGCTTGAAGCTCTTGAAATGAATCTTAGTAATAATTATAAGGATTTGGCAATTTCATCAAGAAATGAATTGGAAAAGCTTATTGTAAGTAGGCACAATGAAGGCACGCTTATTGGAAAAGATTATGAAAAATATAATAAAAAGCTCATTTCTTATACTGAAAAGATGAAAGGATATCATCATTAATTGTAATTTTAGGTTGATTTTTTCTTGAAATAAGTATATGATTATTTTGTATGCCCTTAAAGGCATATGAAGTGGAGGAAATATGAAACTGGTAGATATGCATTGCCATGTATTGCCGGGCGTTGACGACGGTGCAAGAAACATG
This sequence comes from Lachnospira sp., assembly GCA_015057605.1. Lineage (GTDB taxonomy): Bacteria > Bacillota > Clostridia > Lachnospirales > Lachnospiraceae > SIG291. The sequence goes on from SVDX01000008.1 coordinate 74,153, forward strand.
GAGCAAGCAATATCAATGATTAAGATAGCAAGTGAGGAGAATATAGGAACTATGGTGTTGACACCACATTTTCATCCGGCTAAAGGTAATCAGGATATTGCATTTTGGAAAGAAACCCTAAAACAATTAGAGGAAAAGACTAAGGAAATAGGCATTGAGATGCAGTTCTATTTGGGGTCAGAGCTTTTTTATAATCATGATTTGCCAGATGCCATAGACAATGGTTTGGCAATTTCTATGTCAGATAGTGATTATGTTTTAATGGAGTTTCGTTTTGAAAGTGAATACAGCTATATTAAATCTGCGCTAAGAGATGTACAGGCAACTGGTAAGAGAGTTATATTGGCACATGTAGAGCGTTATGATTGTTTGATTGGCAGAGATGACCGTATAGAAGAGCTTTCAGCAAGTGGTGCATATATTCAGGTTAATGCTTCAAGTGTGACAGGAGAGCTTGGCAAGCCAATCAAGAAATTTGTTAAAAAGCTTATGAAGGCTGATTTGATTGACTTTATAGCGACTGATGCACATAGTGATGGCAGAAGAGCTCCTAGAATGAAGGAATGCTATGCATATGTAGTTAAGAAATTTGGTCAGGACTATGCGGACAGACTAATGATTAACAATGCATTAAAGATAGTTAATAATCAAGATATATAAGAAGGGATAGGCGAGATGGAAACTAAGAATAACGAAGAATACGAAATTAACCTCAAAGAGATATTTTTTGAGTTATTGGACAAGATTTGGTTTATAGTAGCATCAACAGCAATAATTGGTTTGTTGGCTATATTATTTACAAAATTATTTTTAACACCAATGTACACATCTGATACACAGTTATATGTTGTAAGTGTTCAAAATGAGAATACTAATGTGTCATACAGTGACTTGCAGGCATCTTCGCAGCTTACACAGGACTACGTTGAGGTTGTAAAATCAAGAGCTACTCTTGAAAAGGTTATACAAAATCTTGAACTTGATATGACATATAAGCAATTACTTGAAAATATTACAATCACTACTCCAAACAATACCAGAATGCTTAATATTGCTGTTAGCAATAAGGATGCATTTGAGGCAAAGAAGATTGTAGATAAAATTGCTGAGGTAACAAGTCAGGAAATCTGCGATAAGCTTGGAATGGAAGAGGTAAATATTATATACGAAGGTAACATACCTACATCACCATCTTCACCTAATACAATGAAGAATGCAATTATTGGCGCAGCTTTAGGTTTTATTATTTCGGTAGCAATAGTATTAGTTATGTATTTACTTGACGACAGCATCAGATCAGAAGAGGATGTTGAAAGATATATTGGTTTACCAATGCTTGCTGCAATACCATTTACAGAAGAGTTAAATGATAAGGCAGATGAGAAAAAGGGTAAGAAAAATATTTTGAAAGGATGGAGAAAATAAGTGCAAAAGGTTAATATTGATAAGTTAAAAAAAGCAGATTATGCCAGTGATGAAGCATTTAAGACACTTAGAACTAACATCCAATTCTCGGGTAGTGATAATAAGGTTATAGCAATTACAAGCTGTACACCTAACGATGGTAAGTCAACAGTATCGTTTAATCTTGCAATCTCACTTGCAGAAGCAGGCAAAAGAGTTATATTTATTGATGCCGATCTTAGAAAGTCGGTACTTGTAGGAAGATATAAATTAGCAAAGCAGTCATATGGATTTTCACATTTTCTTTCGGGAATGGCAGGATTTGATATGGTAGTTGCGGCGACTAATATTGAAAAACTTCATGTAGTATTTTCAGGACCAATTCCTCCAAATCCGGCAGAATTGCTTGGTAATAAGTATTTTAGATCATTAGTACAACAACTTAGAGAAAGCTATGATTATGTAATTATTGATACACCTCCTTTAGGAAGCGTAGTAGACAGTATGATTGTTGCAAGAGAATGTGACAGCGTAATTCTGGTAGTAGCTGCTAATTCAACAAGTAGAAAATTTGCTATAAAGATTAAGGAACAATTAACAAGAAATAATATCAAGGTTTTAGGTATTATTCTTAATAAGGTTCCAAGAACTAAGAAGAAATATGGCTATGGTTATGGCTATGGTTACTATTCAAACTATGAAAATGAAAATGCAGAAAAGTTAGATGTAAAAAGAAAATAAATAAAGACGGACTATTAATGATATGTACCCTCTTTACTGGACAAACCAGTAAGGAGGGTATTTTTATGCGTTATAGCTACGAGTTTAAACTAATGTGTGTTGATTTGTATAAATCAGGGAGATATCCCGATACACCAAATGATAC
>SVDX01000009.1 GCA_015057605.1 Lachnospira sp.
TCTCATCTTTTCACTGATTGATAAGCCGGCTGCGTCATCACCTGCACGGTTAATTCTGTAACCTGATGATAACTTTTCTGTTGACTTAGCTTGTAAGCCGTTTGTGATACCTAACTGTCTGTTAGCGTTCATCGCTGTTAAATTGTGTTGTACTATCATAATAATTCCTCCTTGAATTAAGTTGTTTGGCGACTTCCCTGCCACCCTTTTGTTAATAGTAACTTCAAGTAAATGTTTTACTTGTATATTATATCGGATTAAAACTCAGGAACTTAACCCGTAATAATATCTTTTTAATTATTTTTTAGCATCCATGAAATAAGACGTATCAGCTTTAGAGTTCATAGTCTTATAATAGCTTGCCGCCACACCGCTACCTGTCTTGACCTTTTTTATATCAGTCTTTACAGTAGAAAAATATGACTGCACAGCTGCTTTCGTTCTTTGTTCCTGTGCTTGAAGCTTTACGCTCAGTTCTGTAATTATAGAAATATTTTCTTTCATCTGAGCTATCTTATCAGACACTTCATTCTTGCGTTCAACAAAAGTATCCTTGATTCGATCGTACACAGTAGAAAATCCATCATCAAGTCTTTCTAATTCTTTTATGAGTTCAGCCTTATCCACATTAGTTTTATCAAACGCATCTTCGTCAACTTTAGTAGCATTCACTAACATATGCTGTTCTTCATCAATAGCAAGAATCTTTTCAAGAACTGTAATCTTTTTAATCAAACCATCCGCTAATATATCTACATATACAGTAAATTTATCCATGTACGCTCCCTTCCAGGTTATTCCTTAATCTTAGCAAGGCGCATAACCTCTTTCCATGTATCTCGCATCGTACGCAAATGTCCTAAAACTTCTTCTAAGATTTCTTTATCTTTTTTGATATTAGCTTCAATCAATCTACCATATATATAAGTATACACTTGATTAAATTCATTTGCAACAGGATACTTGTAATTTAATGTAGCCTGGAACTCTTCAATAATACGCTCAACCTTTATTATATTAGTATGCGCTTTTTGAATATCATTCTGCTCAATACCCATAATAGCAATATTGCAGAATTTAATAGCTCCTTCGTACAACATTAATGTTAACTCTGCAGGAGAGGCAGTTAATATTTTGCTGTTATTATATTGTGCATAGCCCGAATTATTCACCATAATTCTTCCTCCTATTTAGTACTTAATTATTGTCCTAACATTGATGTTAATGCTGATGTTGAAGACTGTAACTGCGATAAAGCTTTTTCCATAGCTGAGAACTGTTTGTAATAAGATTCCTCAATCTTTTCAATTCTTTCTTCCCAGTCCTTAATCTTTTCTGTATAATCTTCATAATCACTTTGCATACTCTTATCGTTATATACCTTAAATGCACTGCTGATGCTTGATGTCTTCATCTTATCGCCAAGCTTTGTATATGCTTTATCAGCAAGTTGTGTAAAGAACGATACTACAGCATCTGGGTCATTAGCAATAGCTTCTTTTAACTTATCTGTATTACCAGAGGTTAATGAATCATCTGGATCGCCATCAATATGGTAAGCTGATTTTTCATTGTCAGCTGCTTCAAAATAGCCTGCAGTCTTTATGCCAAATGATGCAAGAGAATAGCTCTTACCATTGATTGTAAATGACGTCTGCATTGCACTCTTTAACATTGTAGACACTGAATTAAGTGTATCATCTCTTCTAAGAAGCGAATTTTTAATCTTCTCTTCCCATTTTTCTATTTCAGATTCTGACATAGCTTCCTTTTCATCATCTGTAAGAGGCATCATATCCTTAGCTGTTGCCGCATTATAAGACTTGTCGATACCATTAACCAATTCATTATATGACTTAAAGAAATCCTTAACCATATTATAAATGGCCTCTGTATCAGTATTAGTTGTTATAACTACTGAACCTTCTGTCTCAGCAGTTGCTTCAATTGTAATACCATTAATACTATACGAATTAGTTTCACTTGTATATCTTGCACCATTAAGGTAAATGATAGAATCATCACCATCAATCTTTACAGCACCTTGTGATGCTTCAAGATTAACCGTCTGTGCAAATGCAACCTTAGAATCTATTCCTGCTTCAATATCCGTCTTAATTGTAGCATTACGATTTGCAAGCTCTGCTTCAAACGCTGCTATAGCTGCATCATCAGAGCCTAATAAGGCATCCTTCGCAAGCATAATATCTCTTTGTTCTGCTTCTTTAGCAACTGCGTCATCCATATCTGTCGTAACAGTTGTAATCTCTTCCTGAACCTTTGCTTTATCATCATCAGTTAAAGTATCATTCTCTAACTGTGCATTAAGCTCATCAAGCTTCTTCTGAAGATTTTCTGCACTTGTCTTATATTCATCAGCCTTTGCCTTTGCTTCATCATATTCTTTAGCTATAGCCGCCTTTAAGCTTTCTGTTGTATAAGCTGCTGCATTATATCTTTCTTCTTTAAGCTTAGCTAACGCTTCACCATCTGTAGCTAATGACTTCCAGTAAGCATATTCTTTTTTATCAGCCTCTGTTGTTGTCATCAAACCAAGATTCTTTAAAGCATCAAAGCCTGATTGATCATTTGCAACAAATGTAAAGTTTGCATCCTTACCTGAAGCTTTTGAATTAACAAACATTCTTCCGTTCTTTTCATCAAAGCTTGCACTAACGCCTGCATCCTTAAGTGCTGTAACAAACTGAGATATGGTCATATCCTCTTTAATCTCAACTGTTTTTTCTGTATCACCAACCTTAACCGTGATATTTCCACCCTTAAAGCCAGCCATACCCTTTACGTCTGTAAGCTTACTGCTGCCAGTTAATGCAGTACCATCTTCTTTTGTAATCTCTGCGCCTGTTAAATAGCCAGCCTTTGCAAGTCTTTCTATTTCTAAAGTCTGTGAACCGATAGGTGCAGTAGAATTAGCACTTACCTTAGCCACAGAAGTATTAGATATAGTTGCAGCTTTCTTTAAGAACGCAGAAGACAACTTCATACTAGATAAATTCTTACTGTAGAAGTTGTAAATCTTTGTATTCATATCTTTCCATGCATCTTGCTTCCATTGTAATTTAGTCTGTTCTTTAACTAAATTATCTTTACGGGTAGAGTATGCACTTACTAAATCTTTAACGATTGCATCAGTATCTAAGCCTGACGCCATACCTGATAATCTAATTGGCATAAAACCTACCTCCTATCTCTTTTCATCTACAAGCAGACCTGCCAACTCCCAAGCCTTTTCAATCATCTCTAAGGTCTTTTCCGGTGGCAATTCTTTAATTACTTCATTAGTTTCTTTATCCTTAATCTTAATGGTTACCCTGTTAGTACCTTCATGATAACCAAATTCAGCAACCGTGCTGCTCATCTTTCTATTGATGTCAGATACCGCCTGCTTAATTGTTGTGTCACTAACCTGCTTCTTTGCAGCCTCATTAGAACCGTTCTGCTCACTGTCTTCCCTGACAATTATTTTATTAGTTTCACTTGCTACGGGTTTTGCCTTAACTTCTACGTTGTTATTAGTAGCCGAACTACTTTCATATGAAGGCACTGAGCTACCCATATTATCAATTCTCATAAAATACACCTCCGTGTGGTAGATAAAAACATTTGTCTCTTATTTGCTATATCGGCATCAAAAATCGAAAATTTAATAATTTATTTCAAAAAATTTTTTAATGCTTCTGCTACGTCTGCATTTGCAGCTTCTTTATTTGCTTCACTAATTTGTAAATATAATTCTTTTCTGTAAACAGGTACCGACTTAGGTGCTACTATACCAAGCTTAACCTGATCACCCTTAACATCTAATATTGTAATCTCTATCTCATTGTTAATAACAATGCTTTCGTTTTTCTTTCTTGATAATGCCAGCATCCTACTCACCTGCTTTCTTAGCTGCTAAAATATCGTATATTGCATATCTTACAGCATAATCTTCATTTTCTACTATAACCTGCACCGCTTTTCTATTGTTAGCATTGATAATAATCGGTGCCTTTAAATTAACTGTCATGTTCTTAATGTTTTGAGGAACTGTTGCTATTAATAAAACAACAGCTTCGTCATCATTAAATTTTCCAATGCTTTCTAACAATTCATCATTTATTAAAGGATTATAATCCTGCTTAATAAAGAATGGATTTATTACTGGAAATGCTAAGCTTGATTCATCAGCTGATTGAAGCCACATAATTGTGCTGTCATCATTTTCTGAATCATAGATTAAAGCATATTTTTTATAAGCCTCAAAACCAATAATTCCATTTTCAAATTCTACTACCTTATCATCGGCAATTTCTACTTCTCCAAAAATCTTTGAATTAATTAACATAATCGGTACCTCACCTTTCTTTAAATAAAGTCTAACAATGACTGTCTTACTACTTTTCCTGCTGATGTTAACGAAGCGTTATAAACAACCTCTGCTGCGCTGTAGTTAATTACTACTTCTTCAAGTTCAATATCTTCGTTATTTGATTTTAATTCTTCAAAATTAGTAGTTTGTTCTGTAAGTCTGTTTTTAGTAAGATTAACTCTTACTTCTCTGTTACCAATATCAGCAATTGCACTTGAAATTGTTTGCTGGTGATTCTGACACTTTGTAACACCCTTTTCAAATGTCTTTTGCATTGCATCGGAAAGTATATCTCTTTCCTTGTTAGCAGCCACTATCATTGAATCGATAGATGCCTGATCTGCCGGTGATGAATATGCCATATCTGACTTCATCGCTTCAAGTTTTTTAAGCTTTGCTTCAATATCTATTACCGACTGAACTGCTTCGCTAAGCTCATCAATATCTCTTGCCATTCTATAATCTAATGAATCACACGCCTCAGTATTAACCTTTATCGTTTGTCCGAAATTAATCTGATATTCGATATCCTGTCCTTTTGGATCCTTTACATATGTTTTATTATTAGTGTTATCAACACATGTAAAATAATGCTCCGGCTTTACTTCACCAGTTCTAAATCCTGTTTTGTCATATGTAATAGTCATATCATCAACCGTTTTAAGTTGTTCGTAAACATCCTCCGCAAATATGAGTTCTCCTGTTTCTGGTATGAAATTAACCGTACCTGGTGCAGGCTCATAAGCTGCTGGATTAGCATATGAAACAGTTGTAACAGCAACTGTATCATTTCCTCCATTATATTTTATACCATCAAGGGCCATGTTGTCCAGATTATCATAAGCAAGTCTTATTCTTCTTACCTCTAATACCTGTGGATTATCTGCTAAAGCTATGTTTTGAACAGTATTTTCATCAACTGGATCCTTAACTATTACCTTTGTATCAAAAAACTCATTTGATAATGGTTCTGTTATTGTATAATGTCTGTTAGTTTCTTCAACTGTGCTTATTGTAAGCGCCGAATCCGTTTTATATCCCGTAAAGCAATATCTTCCAGCATAGTCTACATTTCCTTGATCATACAAAGTTTTCTTATATTGTTCAAGATTTTCAACGATAATATCTCTTTGGTCTGTTGAAAATGTATCTGTCGAACCCTGTACACATAACTGATAAATGCTTTCAAGCACTGTATTTGCTTCCTGTAAAGCACCTTCTGTTACTTCAAGCCAAGATACCGCATCAGGTATATTTCTGTCTAAATATTGTTCCGCTTCCGCAAGACTTGTTCTAAGTCTTAATGCTCTTAAAGCAACTATTGGATCCTCCGAAGGTCTGCTTATCTTCTTTTGAGAAGATAGTTGCTTATCCAAAGTATTCATCTGACTTTTATTAATCGCTATATTTGCAATGGAATTATTAACCATCATGCCATTTGTAATTCTTAATGCCATAGTTTACCTCCTTGCTATACGCCCATTTCGTTAATCAACTTGTTGTACATTTCTGTCATTACTGATAACATTTTACCACATAATTCGTAAGCTGACTGGAATTTCATTAAATCCATTCCTTCTTCATCCTCATCAACACCCATTACTGATAATCTCTGGTTTTGAATCGAAGCCTTCATTGTAGAATACGTTGTATCAAATGTTTTCGCTCTATATACATCAATACCGATTTCCGACATAACGCTCTGCAAAAAGTCGGATGCAGTTGTATTATTGATTATTTTTTCATTTTTCAAATCAAGCAAGTCACTTACTAACGAAGCATCGCTCTCACCCTTGCTTGCATCATATGTTGTTGCCAATCTATTATGATCTGTTAAAAGTACTTCGTTAACCGCAACATTAAGTGCTGATATATCGCCTGCATATTTTGCTACGAACATTTCAACGCCCGGTTCGCCATCACTATTAGTTGCATTTGGCTTTGTAAATACATTATTAATTGTATCAACAAAAGTAGCTATGAACTTATTCATTTGTGCCTGATAATGAGGTATTCCCTTATAGCTTGTATTGTAGCCTGCTACAGTTTCTGTAACACCGCTTTTAGTTTCAATCGAAAGGTTACAACCATCTCTTATATCAAGCAAGCCCTTTAATTCACCCTTTAAGCTATGACTGTATTCATCAAAGTCCATACCGCCTTCCCAGCTTATTTCATAAAGGTCTGTCGCATCCGAAGCATTTCTTCTTGTTTCCTTTGGAGTAGTAACTAATTGGTTGAAATTGTATCCGTCAACTAAGTCCTGTCCATTTATTCTAATATTCATATGAGTTGTACCATTTTGGCCTCTGGTTTCACTAATATCAATATTAACAATTTGAGATAGTTCATCTAATAGGGTTGAACGCTTATCTCTTAAATCACTTGCTTCGCCACCTCTAACTTCAATATTATTAATCTGTTTATTTAATGAAGCTAAATTGGTTGCAATCGTATTGATTCTGTCTACCTTATTTTTAATTTCTTCATTAACATCTGTCTGAATATTGGTAAGGCTTACAGAAATGTTATTAAAGTAATCGCATAAACTCTGTGCACAGTTAATAACTTGGTTCTTTATAGTTACATTGTTAGGATCCTTTTCAAGTTCTTCTAATGCATTATAAAAATTATTATATTCTGCTGTAAATCCTTCTGCGTTTATTTCATTATAATAATCTTCAATCTGTACCATATAGTTATATTTACTTAAATATTCACCATAGTTACTAAGATTATCTCTGTATTTGTCATCTAAGTACGCATCACGTATCTGTGAAACGCTTACAGCTTCAACACCTGTACCAACAGTACCATAATCAGCATATGATCTTAACGACTCAGCTGCATTAAGTGTTGTTACCTGTCTTGTATATCCTTCAGTTCTTATATTAGATATATTATGCGCTGTTGTATTAGTAGCTATCTGGTATGTCTGTAAACCTGAGTATGCAATTGTAAGTCCAAAAAATGTTGATGCCATACCATTTCCTCCATTCTACAATCTCTCAATCAAATGCTCTAACATTTCGCTTACAACATTTACATATCTTGATGCTGCGTTGTAAGCATTTTGAAATCTTATCATATTAGTTAATTCTTCATCAGAAGATACACCTGCCGGCTGTTGTCTTCTGTTATCAAGTTCTAAAGCCATGCTTTCTTGACCTTGTGCCATTGATACAAGTACTTCGCCTGTGTTAGCTAAATCTGATACCATATTCATATAAAATGTATCAAAATCCTGTCTGCCATATACATCTGGCTTTAATGCTATATTTTTATCATCCCATATTGAAACTAATTCCTCTGCCAACTTAAAATTCTCTTCACCAAGTTCAGTTGATAATGGTATCTTAGAATAATCTGTTAAAACATTAGGATTTATTTCCAAATTGCCTATTGTATATAATGACTCATTGCCAAAATAATTAATATTGTTATAAACATAATAGGTTTCGCCATTAATTTCCGTTTCAACATATCTTTTTGTATGCATTCTCGAGAAAAGCTCTTCGCCTATTGTATGCTCATCATCTGTACCGCAACCCGCTTTATCAGTATCAAGTACTGTATATTCAACTCCGCCTATTTCAATTGTCTTATTAGGACATAAAACGTTGTTGATGCTTTCAACCATGCTGTTCACAAGCTTATCAAGTCCAGCTAAAGCCTTCATAACAACTGATGGTTCAATATTCTTATAAAAATGTTCTGCTTCTACCTTATATGCTTCGTAAGCCGCCTCGTAATCAGCATCTGAAGCGTAATCGTTTCTTAACGGAATGTTAGGAATATCTGTATGATTTGGAACGTAGCTTCCTCGTGCGAGTAAAACGCCCTTTAACTCGCCGACATCATTTCCTTTATCAGTGTTGATTTCAACATTTAATGTAAAAACCTCACGATTATTTAAATGTGTCCATACTGGTGTAGATAAAGAATTATCTCCTACATGTGCAACACCCATAGGAAATAATACCTCTTTTTCTATGAATGGAATTCCTTCAATTGATATATCAATTGCGCCATCCAACTTTTCATCATAAGTTATATTTACTAATCTTCCTAATTTATCTATAGCCTGATCTCTTTGATCTCTTAAATCATTTGCTGTCTGACCAGAAAATTCTATAGAAGCTATTTCTGTATTAAGTTTTGAAATCTTCTCGCCTAATTCATTAATATCTTTAACGAGACCTTCTACTTTAATATTAAGTGTATTCTGATAATCTACAAGTCCCGAATGGACTGCATTTGCCTTATCCAAAAATGCACTTGCACTTTGCACCAAGGATGCCCTTGTTACTGTGCTGTTAGGATTCTTTGCGACCTCTTGTATTGATGCTTTTAAATCCTCCATATAGTCCTGGAACTTAACGCCCTCAAGTTCCCCGAACTGTTCTTCAATCTCTGTAAGAGCATCATACTGTGTTTCGTAGAAATATCTTCTACCAACCTCTGTTCTGTATGCTCTGTCCAAAAAGTCATCTCTTACTCTTCGAACATCTTGTACGTCTACACCTAAACCAACCTTTAAAGTATTGATATCTGTTCTTCCAACTGTATTATAAGCTGTGTCATCAAATACAACCTGTTGTCTTGTGTAACCCGTTGTGTTAACATTTGCCAAATTGTTGGCAGTTGTATTAAGTGCATTCATATTAGAGCGAACTCCTGATGCACCTACGTATAATGCGGCCATTCCATTTGCCATCTGTTATCACCTCTTTACTGTTTTGCGTCAAACCCACCGGATACTGTGCCATACTGTCCACTGTATCCTGTTCCTTTTCCATAATTAGCTGTCTGTGGTGCCATTTTCAAACCTTTATATAAATTGATTTCAAAATCGATTATATTAAGTGAATCATTTATAAGAACTTTATTAGTCTCATTAACTGTTATAAGTCTGTCAATTGTCGTTTTTAGCTTTGTATGCACCTTTTCCAAAGCTTCCTTTTCATTTTGCTGAGTTCCCAAAAGTTCTACAAGTCTGCTTACCGTAAGTTCTTTAACATCACGATTAAGAACATCTGCAATATCCTTTGTGACTTCACTTCGTTTTCTTTCAAGATTTGCTATATCATCAAGAATCGCCTGTTCTTTAGACATAATCTCTTGCAAAGCAGTCACATCACCCTTAACGATAATTGAGGTCTTCTCAGTGGCATAAGCCAATACCTTTTCATATTCAATATTTTCTTTGTTCAATACACTAATTAATTCATCGATTAAACTTGCCACTTTAAAAACCTCTCTTATACGTTACCTAATAATTTGTCAGCTAATGCACTTGAACTTACAAAATATGTTCCTGCATCAATCTGAGCCTTGATTTCAGCCACTTTATCTTCCCTTACATCAGGAACATTCTTAAGTGCCTGCTTAGCTACCTGATAATCCTTGCCGAATTGAGATATCTCTAACTTATCACTTTTTCCGGCTCTTGTAGTAGCTGTTGTGTTTATTTTACCGTTACTCTTATAAATTTGTGAGACGGCACCATAAGCATCAATTCTCATAGTATATCCCTCGCTTTCTATAATTTCTTATATATTTTATCGGAAAAAAAAGAAAGAACTTTAGCAAAAAGCTAAAATTCTTTTCTAAAATATTATATTATCCAAGATATCTCATCTTATGATCACTAGACGTTAATCTCTTATTATCCTTTGGGGAATCTGTATTACGATAAACGCTTCCTAATGTATTCATAAGAGAACCTCTGCAGGAATCACAAAATCTTCCTGTTTTAATTGTAACACCGCACTTTTCACAGCCTATACCTACCACTGAATCCTCAGAAAATGTAAGTCTTTCTTCTCTAACCCATCTCTCAATCTGAGCCGTCGTAACATCATTAGCCTCTGATATCTCCACAACCGTAGCAAGCTTATGTTCTTCAATATATTTTTTTACTTCCTGGAATTTTTCCTCAAGCACGTCTCTACAGTTAGGGCAAATATGACTGTAATATCCTCCACTAATAAAGTTATAAAGTCTTCCACATTGTCTGCAATTCTTAATTTCCATTAAAATCACTCCATTCTTCTATATTCCGTATCCTATGCAGGCACTAAGATAATACACCTTTGTTATACCATTATCCTTAAGCACTCTTGCGCAGGCGTCTATAGTTGCACCTGTCGTATAAATATCATCTACTATTATTACTTTATTATATTTTACACCATTATTTGCAATTTGAAAAGCACCAATCAAATTATTATATCTTTCTTTATCATCCAATTCCTTTTGTGCTTTTGTTTCCACAGCTCTTATTAAAAAACTGTCATCATACGCAATTTCTAATCGTCTGCTTAACTTTTTAGCAATTAGAGCTGCCTGATTATAACCACGTCTTTTATATTTTTTCTTATGCAATGGTACCGGAATAATCACATCACATTCCCAGTGTTTTATGAATACACCATAAATGTCAGCAAGCTCTTTAGCATAAAAATCTGCAAATTCACGCCTATTATGATATTTAAATCTATACATCGACTTTTTAATTTCCTCATCATATGCCCATACAGCAAATCCTCTCTCGTAAATGTGTTTAATTTTTTTGCAATCATAGCAATATTCCTCTTCAAACTGTTCAAGTGGCTTACCGCATTTTGAGCATTTGTTTCCCTTTATATAGCTTAATTTTGCCTTGCAGGGAGCACATATATAATTATACAAATCGCTTTGTTTTAGTGCTTCATTACATACAGGGCAACGCCTTGGATAAATAAGATTCAAAAGTATATCTTTCATAACAATTTCCTTTCTACAACAAATCAAAAAAGTCCACCTGCTCACGCAAAATGGACTTTCTATTCTTTAGTTTTATATGTCTTTACTATTCGTTTTACATAATCCCTGATGTCCGCAGAATCCTTTTCCGCCGCCATTTTTAGCTTTTCAAGTTCATCAAAGAAATGCTCTTTATCAAATTCAATAGGTCTGCCTATGTGAATCAATCTGTTAGCCGTTTCTCTAAGGCCTTCTTCTTTCATAAGCATTTCTTCGTAAAGTTTTTCACCAGGTCGTAATCCAGTAAATTCAATTTGAATATCTACGTTAGGCTCATACCCCGAAAGCCTAATAAGATTAACCGCAAGATCAAGTATCTTAACCGGTTCACCCATATCAAGAACAAATATTTCACCACCAGTTGCATAAACACCAGCCTGCAATACAAGTGATACCGCTTCTGATATCGTCATAAAATATCTTATAATGTCAGGATGAGTTACCGTTACCGGACCACCCATTTCAATCTGCTTAGTAAACAAAGGAATTACACTACCGTTACTACCAAGCACGTTACCAAATCTTACCGCAACAAAATCTGTATCATACTTTTCGTTAAAGGATTGTACTATCATTTCGCATAAACGCTTTGAGGCGCCCATAATATTTGTTGGGTTAACAGCTTTATCTGTAGATATAAGTACAAACTTTTTAACTCCGTACATTGCTGCTGCACGTGCAGTTTTATAAGTACCAAATACATTGTTTTTAACCGCTTCATTTGGGCTATCTTCCATAAGAGGAACATGCTTATGAGCAGCTGCATGATATACAATATCCGGTCTGTATTCTTCCATAATCGTTTCAATACGATGTGTATTTCTAACAGAGGCAATCAATACCTCCATTGAAAGCTCCGGATATTTTCTTATTAAATCCTGTTGGATTTCATATGCATTGTTTTCATATATTTCAACAATTATAAGCTTTGCTGGTGAATATGAAGCAATCTGTCTACAAAGTTCACTTCCTATAGAACCACCACCACCTGTTACCAAAACTACCTTGCCGCTAATCTGATCAGCAACACTCTTCATATCAATAGTAACCGGTTCTCTTCCAAGCAAGTCTTCTATCTCAACCTTTCTGAAGGAAGATACGCTCACCTTACCATTAAGCAGCTGATATACACCCGGAAGAATTCTAAGACTGCAGGTTGTTTCCTTACAAATATCAAGAATCTCCTTAATCTGCTGCTTATTTGCCGAAGGCATAGCTACAAAAATCTCATTAACATCATATTTTTTTACATTTTCGATAATAGTATGTCTATTACCAAGAACCATATATCCTTGCAGATAATTACCTGTCTTAGAGTCATCATCATCAATAAGACCTACAACGTTATAGTTAAGATTATTAACCATTATCTCTTTAATAGTCATATTTGCCGCTTCACCAGCACCTATAATCATAACATTAATCTTTGGCGCATCCGCATCACTGTTAGTATTATTCTTAATGTACATATATATCTTATATGCAAATCTTGTCAGCAATACTTCACAACTAAAAATAAGCCAGTATATAACGTAGTATCCATATGGTACATCATATTTTAAGAGTATCATACCCGCAAGCTGAACACAGGATGAAACCAGACATGCAAAAACTACATTTGCAAATTCTGCAACTCCGGCAAATCTCCAGATACTTTTATATAGCTTAAAGCCAAGGAAAATACCTATGGTTATAACTATATTAAAGGCTGCATACTCACTGATAGCATCTATATATTCATCATTGATAAGATAGATTCTAAAATCACATTTTATAAGCAATGCCAAATACGAAGCTATTACTACAGATATTGAATCCGCAATAAAGAATAATGCTATTCTTAGCGCTCTCGTATTGGACCGTATAAATCTTTTCATGATTATCTCCATTTCGAAATGTAACTATTCTACTACAATAATTTCAAATAAAACCTTATCAGAGTAATTATTATCGGTATCTTTTGTATAATAGTATAATTTGTAGGTACCAACAGTATTCAAATCATAAGAAGTCATACCGTCTATGTATATTCTTGTAAATATGTCGTTACGATCATCTTTATCATCAGTTATATCTTTAACATACCAAAGTAAGGTTTTAGGTAATTTGCCTCCCTTTTTAACTGTAACTGATGTCTCTTTAAGTATAATAACCGGTTTTTCACCTACGTTGCCTGTCGGAGCCTGTGTTGGCGCTTGTGTTGGCGCTTGTGTTGGTGCATCAGTTGGAGCCTGCGTAGGTTTTTGTGTAGGTTTTTGTGTTGGTGTCTGTGTTGGATCTTCGTCATCCGGTTCTACCGGCAAAGCACCATCCACACTATACTTTATAACTTTATACGCAAATGTTATATTGCCACTCTTGTCCTTAGCAGCATATATTACCTTAGCGTTACCTTCTTCCTCATTAACAACAACACTATCTATAAGAAGTGAATTAGAAACGTCGCCATCCTTTTTATCAAATGCACTTACGCCTTCTAAAAGCTTATTAACGTCCATACCAGGAACATAGACCATATCTGTGTATCCTACAGTTATAGTCGGTCCCTTCTTATCGCCCACAACTGATATGAGCAATATTATTATCATCAACAATAACACAACGCCTATTGTTATATATGGTATATAAGATTTCTTAATATTCATACTAATTCTCCCAATCACAACTTTAAATCAAATTGTACCACAAATGGTAATTTTTATCAAGTCATCGCAAATTTGTTACAAGCTTCACATACAAAATCAGTATTCCGTACCATTTCCTTTGTAGCAACGCAACAATCAGCCTTTGATTCTTAGTTAATGCCACCTTTTCAAAGTCAGTTTCTAATAGATATTTTTCATTCAAATTCTTCTTTAAAATCATTTTTTTGTTTTTTAGTGTTTTATCTGCAACAAGCTTATAAATGTGTTCAACAACATCATCTACACATCTTTGTGCTACCACATTTTTAGCAGGATTATTTCCAAATGTTTCCTCGCAAAACTCATTTGTTTTTTCTGCTAACATAACCGCTATCTTTACCGCATCCTTACGATAAATGGTAGTTAGGGAATTTTCGTCATTCATAACGTAGTGATAGCCCATATTTGATACCGTTGCAATAGTATCCACGCTTTTCATAAATTGATAATTAAACAGTAAATCCTCACCAAGCGATAGGCTCTTTTCAAATCTATTTGTAAGCTTTTCTCTCAAAAAAAGCTTATTCCATAGAGGGTTAATAAAATGTTCCTTAAACAGATACTCAAAGCCTTCCTGCAAATCTTTTACCACGGCGCAATCATGTTTTATTGTTCCCTGTGTTTTTTCAAAGAAATATCCACCGATTACAAAATCAGCATTCTTTATCTTCGCTTCGTCATACATTACTTTTAAGGCAAACGAATCAATGTAGTCATCGCTATCAAGAAATGCTACATATTTTCCAAGTGCTGCATCAAGTCCTGCATTTCTTGCCGAAGATACACCACCATTTTCTTTATGGATAACAAGAATTCTATTATCTTTTTTTGCGTATTCATCACATATACTGCCTGAATTATCCTTTGAGCCATCATTTACAAGAATAAGCTGAAAATCCTTAAATTCCTGATTAAGCACAGATTCAATACATGCAGAAAGCTTTGCGCTTGAATTGTATACTGGCACAATAATACTTATTTCCATAAGCCTTACCTCTATTATCTTCTAAATATTTTCTTAGTAATTCTTTTTATCACTGATAAAATGTATTTAAATTCATTCGTTCTTGCAAATACAATTATATACACTACATTAGGAACCACAGCACACACAAGCATCTTTAATACAAATGGCATTATGCCGTCGCCCGTAGCCAAGCCACATAAAAAATATACCAGTGCATTTGTAGCTAAGCCCACCACTGTAAATATTGCATACTTAATCATATAAAGGCGCATTTTTTTATTTAGTCCATACTTAAATACAACCCATGGTTCTGCAATAAAGCAGGTTGTCATAGTACTTATAAATGTGCCAATAAAAACACCCGCCGCTCCAAGCTTTAAGCTTAACACAATTGAAAATACGATATTTATAACTGATTCAAATAATGGAACATATCTGTTGTACCAGAATAATCCCATTGCATTACTAAAGGTTTGAACCGTTTTTCTCATACCCTTTATATAAAAATTAATACAAAGTATTGTCACTATGCCAAAGGCGAATAAATACTTTTTTGAAAGCCAAAGACTTATAAATGGATTCATCAGGTTAAAAAAGCATATTGCACTAAATGAGTATACCCAAAAGTTAATCAAAAATGTTGTTTTAAATACATCATAGGATCTATCTTCATTTTCGCATACAGCCAAATTACCAATGCCAGGAGTTATCGCAAAAAATATCTGCTCTAATACCTTTTCTATTGACTCAATTAAAAGCACATAATTTGAATATATACCTACCACTGCAAGGCCCACAAACTTTGAAAGAATAATATTATCTGTTGAGAAAACTATTATTCCGCCAATTTTATGCATAAGCATAGCCTTAGTATTTTTCTTTATCTCATTTAAAGTAGCTTCCTCAAGTGGTTTCTTTTCTTTTTTCTTTAATACCGGATAATGCTTATTAGCATACCATGAAATAACTGCATTTGTTATAACAGTGCCTACAACCTGTACTGCGACATACAAGATAAAATTCTTTGTAATTGCAAGTACTATAATCTGTGCTGTTACTGTCAATGCACTCATCAGATTATTGATAATTGTAACAATATAATTCTTCTGGTTAGCTGTAATAAATGATGCCTTATATGAGAAGAAATATGATGCACCCGAATTAAGTACATACAAAAGATATATAACCTGCAAATACTCAATATCCGGCATTTCCTTAACAAATACAGACAAAAATGGTGTAAGACATGAGCCCACAACCAATATAAATATACCTATTGCAGTATATACCTTCTTATAAAACTGCATAAGAGCAATTATTTTTTCTTCATCATTTTGAGCAATAGGTCTATACATACTATATACTATCGCCACACCAACACCTAATTCAGCCAAAGAAAGCATAGACAGAATATTAGAAAATAATCCATTTACGCCCAAATATTCCTCTGACAAAATCATTACAAAAATTGTTCTTGAAACAAATTTTATAATAAGCGATAGAAGCTGTCCCGACCATGCCGCAGCTGCATTTTTTAGTGAATTTTCAGCTCTCATACAAGCTCCTCTTCCTTCTTTTCAAAAGCAATACCAATCAATGAATAGAACAATACCGTTGTAATATTGTTTACAAAGAACAGCTCTGTAAAGAAAAATGTATTAATCAGTATTATTCCCACAACTAAAACTGCAAACACAAAGGATTGCGAAAGTTCCTTCTTGGTAAAATAAATCCTTATAAACTCTATTATTACGCACATTAAAAATAGCATCACTACAGCCACACCAACAATACCGGTTGCAACGTATACTGTAAGATATCCGTTGTGCGTTTCATAACCACTTTGGCTTATGTAACCATCCGGGCTATTCTCCTTAATATATTTCATATGATTTCTTGGAGAAAGTCCAAATATCTCGTTACCATCAAGTGCCTCTAAATAACCCTTCCAAATATTAAATCTGTTATTAGAAATATTTTCAACTGTGTTATCAGGTCTTTCTAATAAAGCATCATTAGCTGGCGGCAGTTCTTCATCCTCAGACGTTTGTTCTGTACTTACAACAAATTTCGGTAATATTTTCTTCAATGAAACATTAAGCCCAAAGAAAATGAGCAAGCTAAACACTACCGTAAGCAACACTGCCGATACCATAGTCATTGTTTTTAAATTCTTTTTTAAAACGACATTTTTACCATAGCAAAGTGCGTACATTATAATTGCAAACGCTGCACATATCAGGGCTGTTCTTGAGCCCGACAAAATTACATATACAGCATTTAAACATATATTTAATACTAATGCTGTCTTAATAAATTTGTTATTTACAGTTTTTATAAGCCATACACTTGCTGCTACCATATAAAGTGACGTAACAGCTGCATAATTCGGATCATTAAATACACCAAACAATCTGCCTTCCATAAATCCCTGACGCCTTATTTGCCCATGCACCTCATATAAATAATTTATCTGAAGCACGTATTGCACAATTGATGCAACAACTGCAACAATCCATATTGACATCATAACCACAAATGTGATTCTTATCCATTTAAGTAAATTTTCCTTTTCAAATCGCATATAAATTGTATAAAACAATGCTATATTAATGATAAGCCAGCAAATATTTACCATATTTGAGCGATAGCCATAATCACGATTTAATACAGCAGAAAGCACTGTCACCAATATAAATGCAATCAAAAGCTTGCCATATTTAGCCTTTAAAATATGCCTGTCAAAAATCATACTAAGGCATACCAATAAAGCTCCACCTCCTGCCAGCATAAGATAAAATGCTGAATTAACAGGTGTTATAAACTTCGCAATAGGCATAATCCTTCCAATAAGTGAATAAATTGCAAACACAATTGCATATATGCCTATCAGCAAATTCAATTTACCTTTAATAAGTTCCTTCATTCTTATCGTTCACTCTCAATCAATTCAATCCATTTATTAACAATTGTCTCTTTAGAAAACTGTTCTATTCCCTTTGATGCATTAGCTGCAAAGGTCCTTCTTTTTTCATCGTTGCCAATAAGTTCTAAAAGCTTATCAGCCATACATTCTATATCATATGTCGGTATCAAATATCCGTTAACATTATTTTCTACAATTTCTGCAGGTCCCGTCATACAGTCAAAGCTTACAATCGGCAAATTATTAGCCTTCGCCTCTAAAAGCACTAAAGGCAGACCCTCTCTGTACGAGGTAAGCACAAATACGCCATAATCCTTATAAAGCTTAGGTATATTGTCGCTTCTTCCCTTTAAAATAACCTTGTCGCAAAGTCCATTTTCCTCTATAAGCTTCTTTGTTTCTAAAAAGGTTTCGCCATCGCCATAAATATGCCACTGCCAATCATTTTGCTCTGCAAATATAAGCTTTGCCACTTTAACAAGCATATCATAGCCCTTTTCTTTTCCAAATCTACCAACAGAAAGCAATAATTTACTACCTTCGTTATATTCATGTGCATTTTCAAGTGTAGCATCGTCAATACTATTATAAATATAACATACCTTACTTTTCTTCAAATGAAAACGCTCTATATAATCATTTTTACTTCTTTTTGTAAGCGTAACAACCTTGTGTGAAACAAATGCACTTATTCTTCTAATGTAGCGTATATCCTTACGTTCCCACTGATTCATAAGTGCGCCGTGGTCGCAAAAATAAAAGCGGCATTTTGAAAAATACGCCACAAGACTTGTACTTATTCCTGCATAGTTTCCCATAACAATAGCATCACCTATATTGTTGTCTTTAAGGAATTTCTTTAGTGGCTTATACACGCTTGTCATTGTATTTCTAAGTCTCATTTCTTCCTCAAAAAGTGCAATATAAGTAACCTTATCATTAAATTTATAAGGAATCTCTTTATTTTTTCCAAATATACTTATAACATATACTCTATACTTGCAAGTCAGCGCATTCGCAAGTGTTTCCGCCACTTTTTCCGCACCGCCAAGCACCGACATGTCATATGTGACAAAGCAAATATTTCTCATACCGGCAACCTTTCTAACCCTGTTGTTTTCGCATGTTAGCTAACATTAATTTTCTGTACAGACGCACATTTATCAATAAAGCAATCGCTGCAATTCTTCTTGATTTTCTAAAATATTTATTGAAGAAAATATCTATAGCATTGCGTTTTAAATGCTTTACCACCCTGCTGTAATACTCATTTTTAGAATAATTTTCTAAAAGCAATATTCTATCGAGCACCGTAAAATATGCCCAATTAAGTCTAAACGTCGCTTGTGGCATAATAGCAGGATACTTATCCTTTATTAGCTTTAAATTAATTGTATATGCATCAACTAAATCGTAATCCCTTTTCTTAAAAGGTGTAGTTGTAATACTTCCTTCCCTATGCACATAATAATACAAAGGTTTTGTAGTAACAGCCACCTTCTTTATAATCTGCATAAGCTTAGTTGTAAAAAATGCGTCCTCATATAATCTTCCAACCGGAAATTCAATGCTTTTATAAATGTCCGTTTTAATAAGCTTATTACATATAGAACCCGGAATTAATTCACCCACCATAATGTGCCCAAAGGCTTCTACATTATCGCAAACAAATTCCTTTTGTTCTTTGCATTGAGGCACCATATTTTTACCATAAACATTGCAGATTCCGCCTGCTGCCATATCACAGTCATTGTCCTTAATAAGTCTTACTAATATCTCAATCATATCTGTGGCAATATAATCATCACTATCAATGCATATTGCATATTCACCTAAAGCCATCGCTATACCAACATTTCTTGCATCAGAAAGTCCGCCATTTTCTTTGTTAATCAGGCGTACTCTATTATCCATTTTTTCGTATTCAGCTGCGATTTGCGCAGAGCTATCCTTAGTACCATCATTTACAAGAATTACTTCTAAATCTGTATATGTCTGCGCTAATATTGAATCTACGCATTTGTTTAAATATTTTTCCACATTGTATATTGGAACAATTACACTAACCATACTATCTCCATTTTTAGAGATTCCACTTAAATACCGTCTTAAATGGGGTATTAAAGTCTGTTCGGAATACTCTATGAATATCCTCTATGCTACTAACAGGCTTGTCCTCGTATATAATCAAATTAAGTCTGTTGATAAATTCTTTATCTTGCATATATTTCACTGCATTTATAAAATCTTCTCTTCCTGAACGACTGCTACCCACAAAGGTAAGTCCCTTTTCAAGAATATCTCTTGTATTAATAGCCACCTTGTTTTCACTTACGCCCATAAGCATAACGCTACCCTGTGGCAAAATGTATTTTATAATATCATCAATTGCGTAGTAGCTTCCTTCACCGCCACAACACTCAAAAGCATGTGATACATAAAAATCCTTTGGTAGGGCATCTGTTAGATACGTTGCATCTGCAAAAGAAAAATACGCAAGCTTTCTTGGATTACGGCCTATAACCACAATCTCACTATCCTTAAAGGTATTTTTAAGAATTGAGGCTACAACAAAGGATAAGCTTCCATCGCCCCACACCGCAATTCTTTCTCTTTGAGTATGTGAAAGTGCAGCAAATCTGCTTACTGCATGCACACCTACACTTACAAATTCTGTTACTGCGCCAATATGCGACGGAACATTTTCAAGTGAAACCAGTCTGTTGGCGCTTATGTCCACATATTCTCTTAAAAAACCGTCATAACCACTTGAAAGAAAATACGAACCCTTACGGTAATTTTCATATATAATATCACTTTCCGCCGTAGGTGTATTAGGTATCATAGCAACCAATTCGCCGTTTTTAAAGGTATTACTGCCATCGTATACTACCTCTCCACAGCACTCATGTATAAGTGCCATTGGAAGCTTCTTTGAAAGTACCGCCTGATCTCTTTGGCCAAGATAATATCTTTGATCTGCATGGCATATAGCCATATACTTTGGTTTTACAATTACCTTGTCTCCAAATTCTATATCATCATATTTAATTGAAAATACCTGGGGACTAACCAGCTGATAAATGTAATTAATCAATTAAATTTCCTCCAACCATTGCCTTAGCAATTTTATAGTCACTAACTGTTGTTATCTTAATATTTGATATTTCACCTTCTACAAGGTGTACTGGTGTGTTTCTTACAACGCCCATCTTACATGCATCTGTAAGAATTTCCTTTTCTTCCTCAGTAAGCTCACCATAAAGCTTCTTTAAAAGATTGATTTTGAAGCTTTGAGGAGTCTGACCCTGATACATTTTTCTTCTGTCCGGAATATCGCTAATTACCTTTCCATCCCCCGAAACAACTATTGTATCAATAGCGCCAACTACTGTATCGCAAGCATCATACTTAATAACTGCCTCAATATTGTCCTCGAGTATTCTTGAAGTAACAAATGGTCTTACTGAGTCATGTGTTATTATGTAATTATCCTCTGCTTCTCCAAATTTAGCTTCTATATCTGCAACAATATTCATAATTGTTGAGTTTCTGTCAGCACCTCCGGCTACGACATAAATGTCTTCCTTTCTAACCTTAATATGCTTTTCAATTAAATCCTGCATATGGAAAAGCCAGCTTGGATGCACTCCTATAAATATCTTATCAATCTTGTTGCACAATATAAATTTTTCCAAAGTGTGAATAATAATAGGCTTATCACCCAACTCTAAGAATTGCTTAGGCATATCTGCTATATTCATTCTTGAACCTACGCCACCTGCTAAAATTGCTCCAAAAATCATAATGTTTTCATTCCCTTCCATATCTTTTCTATTATGTCATTATCAACATTTTCATCAAACTTTCTTGCAAATAGCATTTTACTGCCTGCAAGCTCGTTATAATCCTCCATCTTAAAGGTATAAGGCTTTCCTCTTTCCCAATCTATAAGACGAATTTCATCTTCTGAAATGTTTTCTTTATATTTTGAGTTCCATATAATGGTTTGCTTATAAACCTCATCAGCACACAAAGAATATTTAAAATGCTTTTTAATAAATTTTTCCCTGCTTAAAATATATTTTGCGCAGTCGCCTGTGATACTAACCCAATTAGCACCATATTTTACTTCTATGCCCTTACTTCTGTCAATTTTACACAAACCTTGAAGCTTTAGAAGTATTCTTTGCATTCTTCCTACCATTCGGTACGTAAAGTTACTTTCATCGCGTCCTGCAAACTGCTGTAAAAGGTAATACTTGCTTATTCTCTTTCTAATCGCCTCATCAGACAGCTTATCAAGAATCTGCACATATTCCTTACCTTTATTTTCATCAAAGAATCTTAGAATTTCTTCCTGACTTCTAAGTGGCAAATCCACGCCCGAAATAATATGCACATAATCGTAAGCCTCCGTATTTAACGCTTCCTTCATAAGATTAAGCTCATATTTAATCTGCGAATATGCGCCCCAGTTAACCTTAACACGCTTTACATACTTTAGCTTTGATTTATTCGTTGTAAGCTTTGGCAACACCTTTACCTTTTTGTCAATGTGAACATATATGTCCACTCTTTCATGGTCGATTGTATCAATAAGCTTTTGCAAAAGCGAAAATTGGCTGTGAGCCGCTATCAAATACGCATGCTTACCCATTCTTTTCTCCATTCTTACAATAATACACGCCTTTATATTTCAAATAAGAATTATCCAAATCCATAAACTCTACATCATGATGAGCAACCTGTTTTTCAACCGGTGGCATTTTCATATAATCGCCAAATGCAATTCTTAAATACTCGTCATAGCCCACTGGTATAGGCATCTTTGTATCTTCAAAATCCACAAAAATTGCGCTGTCAAATGCTTTCCTTGGATATACATTTTTCATATATCCAGGTCCTGCACAAAGTTCTGTCATACTTTCGCATTTATCAAGTTCATACTTTGACATCTGCTTTTCAGCAAATTTCCATATTCTATAACGAAGTCCCTTAAAAGGTACTAATACAAATGCTATCTTTGCCATCATAGCCTTTTTCTTACCATGATTAACAGGAATTAGCTGTGCACAAAACAAGGAATATATCATGCCCCAGAATAATTGCATTTTTCTCTTAAATGAACTACTTGGACAACCATCTATCGGAAAAATATCCAGTGCCACACCATGAGAAATGTCTAAGTCCTTTTGATATGGTTTTATCTGTGTAGTATTATTATCCCTGATTGTTATAAACAAATTGTGATCAATCATTGTTCTTTTAGGTCTTAAAATGGAATATGCTTCATTATCTGCCTTTTTCTTCCACAATCTGTATAATTTTTCATAATCCTTACGTGGCATAAAAAAGTCCAAATCATCATCCCACGGAATAAAACCGCCATGTCTTATTGCACCTATACAACCACCACCGCAAAAATAAGTCAGCAAATTATTTTCCTTACAAAATTCCACAAAATATTTTGCCATCTCAAGACTTTTTAATTGTAGTTTTCTTAAGTCTTCTTTTGATATCTCAGCCATAATTAAGCCTTTCTTTTCATATATTTTTTCCTAAATACCGGAATCTTAATGATACCAACAATCGTTCCAATTCCATAGCTTATATGCAATATTGGAAATATAAATGGCAACAAAAGATTACAAGCATTAAATTTATTCTTTACAATCGCAAATATGCTCATAAGCAAATCAACTGCTAAATATAAGCTCCACATAAGTGTCGCAAAAAATGGATATCCTACCAATGCTAATACGCTTGTAAATATAATACCCATCACAAAGCAAAATGGCACAAAATGAAATAGTGATAAGCATCCTGGACATACTGATGCTGTAAGTCCAATCCAATATCCATTGCCATATTTTTGCTTAACCATAGCTTTAAGGCTTGAACGCGCATGCTGATACGAAACTATATTTTCATCATAGCAAATCTTATATCCAGCTTTACGAATTCTGTAATGAAATTCATTATCCTCAGTTCTTCCCAGCATTTCATCAAAATGTCCTACAGTCTTAATAACTTCTCTTTTATACATTCCGTGAAACAAGGAATTAACATAGCTTCTCTTTTTTGCCTTTCTATAAGGTGCAAAGCTTGAACCAAACATCGAATCTTCTGCTAAAAGAAGAGTTTCCTTAAACGGCGTTTTATCAACAATAATATTAGGTCTTGGACCTCCACTTACAGCCTCACCGCTTTCAATTACCTCAACATTTTTAGCGATAAAATCAGCCGGTATGCTTGCGTGAGCATCTATTCTTACCATAACATCACCATTGAAGTTATCAATAACTGTATTCCAGCCGCTCGCCTGAATACGACCCACATTATCAAGCACCAAAATACCATAATACTCATCCTTATGCTCATTAGCAAATTGCTCAAACATTTCCTTAGTTCTATCAGTAGACATACTGTTTACCAATATAAGCTCAATATTCTTTTTATCATACGTCTGATTGTATAAATCAGATAAAAGGGCATCCAACACCTTTTCCTCATTAAAGGCTACTACGCCTATCGACACTACCATACGGTTCTCCTATTTTAATACTGCAAATACAGTTCTAAACATCGTTTTAATGTCACTAAATATACTGAATTTCTTAATGCTTTCAAGATTGTATTTCATTTTTTGTGGAAGCACCTGATTAACATATATCTCATCAGTATCCTCACCACCTGCTAAAAGCTTTTCTTCATCTTTGTATTCAATGCTTGCCTCAGAAGTTATGCCAGCCGGCAAAAGAAGTGTGGCATACATGCTGTCCGTATAACGCTCCACATATTTTTTAACTTCCGGTCTTGTCCCTACAAAGGACATATCTCCAGCAAATACATTAAATAGCTGTGGTAGCTCATCAAGTCTTACTCCTCTTAGCTTTGCACCTACCTTAGTAATTCTTGCATCATTGTTAGTTGTTACCTGGGAGCCTATCTTGTCCGCATTATTAACCATAGTTCTGAATTTAAAAATGCGAAACTCCTTGCCATATCTTGTAATTCTAACCTGTCTAAACATCACAGGCCCCTTTGAATCGCATTTTATAAGAATTGCAAGAATTGCAAATATTGGCAATAACACTATAATCATTATACCTGAAACAACAATATCAAATACTCTCTTTAAAAATAAGCTAAGCTTTTTCTTTTGCAGGATGTCGTAATATTCCTTTACGGCATCATTTTGCATATACTCAGGCAATTCATTAAACTTTAACATAAACTATTTCCTCTAAAATAATTTTTTGAAATTATCAATGATGTACTCAACCTCTTCATCTGTAAGACATGTATGAAGCGGTAATGTTACTTCATTGTTAAAAAATGCATATGCATTAGGATAATCATTAATATCAAATCCAAGATTCTTATATGCGCTAAGAAGCGGTAATGGCTTGTAATGAACATTAAGTGGTATTCCCACATTAGCCATTCTTTCAATAAATGCATTGCACTCTTTTCTATTCTTCCCATTTAATCTTACTAAATACAAATGTCCTGAAGAAGTGTGTTTATTCGAATAATGATTAAGTACAGTTACAGGCATATCCTTTAAAGCTTCATCATATTTTTCAATAATTTCTCTTCTTCTTGCAAGCATACTTTCATATCTTTCAAGCTGTGCAAGCCCTATTGCTGCCGCAATATCTGTCATATTACATTTGTACAAAGGTGCAACTATATCATATTCCCATGCTCCAAGCTGTGTCTTTGCCAACGCATCCTTAGACTGACCATGTAACGAATATAAATTAATTGTTTTATAAAATTCTTCACTATCAAAGGCTTCATGCTCTTTCCATGTAAGTGCTCCACCTTCTGCTGTTGTAAGATTCTTAACCGCATGAAGCGAGAAACTTGTAAAGTCCGCAACCTCACCACATTTCTTACCGTTCTTTGTAGCACCAAGTGAATGTGCTGCATCTGCAAGTACTATAACTCTTCCAAAGCCTTTTTGAATCTCATTAGAAGGTGCAAACAATGCCTTCTTAGCTTCAATTATTTCAAAAATCTTATCATAATCGCACATTATACCAGCGATGTCAACTGGCATAATAACCTTTGTCTTAGCTGTAATAGCTTCTGCAAGCTTATCGTAATCCATCTCAGTAGAATCCTTCTTAGTATCAACCATAACAATAGTTGCACCCACATGATGAATAACACTAGCAGTTGCTGTATATGTGTATGCAGTAGTAATTACCTCATCGCCTTCCTTAACGCCTAAAGCTCTAAGACATAGCTCCATACATGCTGTAGCCGAGTTAAGGCAAATGGCTCTTTTAGTATTACAAAATGCTGCTATTCTTCTTTCAAATTCCTTAGTTCGAGGGCCCGTTGTAATCCAACCTGATTGCAAAGCTGCAACAACCTCATCAATTTCATTTTGCTGTATATCCGGTGGTGAAAACTTAATATTCATATCTTCCTCCTTATGAGCAATTTATTGCGAATAGCCGCAAGAGAAAGTTCGCAGAATTTCTCTTGTCGGATAAGTGAAATTTGTGCAAGCAAATTTCTAATTGACTTTGGCTTTGTCATCAGACAAGACAAAGTCATATGCAGACTATCCTAACTTAATATTTTATCACTACTCTATAATGGTGTCAAATACGCATTTATTACTTTTAAATAAAAAACCTCTTTCCTTTTATGAATAAAAATGTTACAATACAAAATAGCAGATTTTTATTAGGAGGTATTTTCCGTGGAGACATGGCTTAAGGTATTACTTATAGTTGTCGCTGTAATCGTTGTAGTTTTAGCTTTATTAGTATTCTTCGGCAACAAGTTACGTAAAAAAACAGATGCTCAAAAGGCTCAGATAGATGCGGCTGCTCAGACCATGAGTATGCTAATCATCGACAAAAAGAAAATGAAACTTATGGAAGCTAATCTTCCAAAGATAGTTATTGATCAGACACCTAAGATGCTTAGACGCGCAAAACTACCAATTGTTAAGGCTAAAGTTGGTCCAAAGGTTATGACATTAATCGCCGACGAGGAAGTATTTAAGACAATTCCTGTTAAGACAGAGGTTAAGGCAACTGTAAGCGGTATTTACATCACAGGTTACAAGTGTTTACGTGCTAGTGCAGCACCTGCACCAGAACCTAAGAAAAAAGGATTATTTAAAAAGAATAAGTAATATATAAGAGTCAGGTTTTAACCACCTGACTCTTTACATTTTTTCACCTAACAAAAGCCTTCTTTGTCCAGTTCTCTCAAATGCTGAGATATACTTATATATCTTATGATTACATTTATCACAATCATTATAATAACGATTATAACCATCCACCGTACATTTATCCATCTCTCCCAGCAGTACTTAAGGATATCCTTTACGTCTCTAACATAAGTTTCAAGCTCTTCTACCCAGAAATGATAATTCGTTACTCCAGGATAATGATATTTGCCATTATCTTTATACTCTATGTATAAAAGTTGCATTCTGTATACAAATACTGCCGGTATGGTAAGGACAATCCATTTTACTTCATTTAATGCCTGATGTATATTCATCATTTTAATTCGTTTTTTACTCATACCAAGTAATCTAAGTCTTCGTATTCGGTTACTATTAAACGCAAAAGCAGACTGCACTATATTTATCCTGATAATTACAAAAAACGCAGTAAGCATAAGCATAAATGATATATAAACCATCATTTTGTTTCTATGTTTATCTATTTGTTCCGCATAGTATGTATACCAGTCATCACAAACTCCACCATCTGCAACAATAAGATTAGCGCACATACCTCCATAACTCGCATATTGTGCAGTTTGCTTTAATTGTATGGATATATGATTGTACTCTAATTCTCCTCCCTCCATAGAGGCTATTTTTTCTCCTAATTCTTTAGATGCCACCAATATCATTTTATTGCCATAAGTGTCAGCAGTAATATATTTCGGCAATGAACCTTCAGGCAACCTATCTCTTGGAATTATTGTAGCCACTTGAACAGCAACTTTTTCATCTCCTACTATAATTCGTATTTCACTACCCGCTTTTACATAACTATCAAATTTAGAATTCATAACTATAAAAACCTGTTCTCCAGATTTAAACTTATCATAATCCATATATTCACTACTATACTTACCAGCAACTTTTTTATAAGCTGATTCTACATCATATACAAAGCATGAAGAGTACCCATATTCTAATTGATTTTTTTCTTCTAAAACATCATCCCATCTAGCAGTCCACTCTACTTTTTCGATAGGTTTTCCTATACTAACCGAACCACTGCCAATAACAGTATTTCTAAAAGAAGTTATATATTCATCCTCTTCCATATTGTCCCATTCAAATAAATGCATATTATCAAAAGTCAAAAATTCATAAGATTTTATTCCTTTAATATCTTTTAGTCCTTCAAAAAAACCTTCCGAGTAACCGTATGAAAGACTCTTTCTCTTTCTATTCTGTCCCCCAAGACTTAGCTTTAACTGGTCATCTGGTCCGTAATATACATATTCTCCACCTTTAACAGTGTCTTGCGGTCTTACTCCAGTTACATCTACTTCTTCAAAATAATAACTATACTCACGATACTCTTCCCAAAGCTTATTAACCGCAATCAAAAGCATTACAGTAAATGTCATAACTATCAATATAGAAAATGCATTACGCACTGCAAATACCTTTTGTTCCCTTTTAAATAAGCTTCTATTTATCTGTCTATGTCTTAGCTTATTCATTCTCCATCTAAATAAAAATCTAGTTGAAATCTCTTGTTGATTACCGTGTAAAGTATTTTTTGAATTAACCACTAACGCTATAATCGTTGAAACAATATATAACAAAATACCTGCCAGAATCATTTTCAGCATATTTATAATCGGCAACTCAAAAAAATACTTGTATCCATTAACTAAAGTAATAATACCACTTATAAGTATAGCAGTAACTATAGATGATATTATTGCAACCAACTGAGTAGGTATAAATATATATCCACTTTCAATAAGTATCATACTTCTTACCTGAGCTTTAGACATTCCTATAGTACGATAATTATAATAATATCTTTTTCGCTTTTGGATATAGCTTATCATCAAAAAGGACATAGCTATAACACCTGCCAATAAAGTCATAACTTCAATTACCGAATATACTTCTGAACTTCCCCATATAGTCACATTATACAAAGGACTATTATATACAAACTTTTCTCCATTTCTAGCTGATGGACTATGAGCCTTATACAACTTATGCTCAATTTCTTTTACATCCGCCTTTTCATATTCTTTTGCCATATGATAGCAGTATGATATAGTTCCATCAAAATCTATACTTTCAATTTCTTCTTGGGTAAGTATGCCTCTTGGCATTGAATCACCTATTATCCAGTTACATGTATTAGTTTTCATTACACCTACTAGTTTATAGGTTTTTGCAATAAAATTTCCTTCCCCATCTTTAAACTTCACTTCTATATTTTGACCTAATTTCCTAGTATACCCTAGCTCAACTAAAGTGGACGAATCTAGGACAATCTCATCATTATTCTTCGGAAATGCTCCTGAAGAAAGTTTAATATGTCCTATCCTTATAAATTCTTCATCCATATAGCCAAGCTTTGCTCCTGCACTCACTTCCTCGTTACTATATAGTTCTAATCCCGAAAGGCATGTTCCATAAGAGTCAAAATACGCATATTTAGACAACAAATTAGCAGTTGTTTCATCTTCATACACTTCGGCAACAGACCACTCTCCATACACATTTTTATTATATTCAAAGGTGTATGTTTCGGCATTTTTTTGAAATAGAACTATTCCATTCATAAAAAATGTTGCAATAAATACAATAGCAAGTATTAAACGCATTTCTTTCCTACGTCTTTTCATACTTGTTATAATATCATTAAAAAATATTTTCATATGCGCCTCCTTATTCTCACTGAACAGTCACCACTCCATCTTCAATGTGCAATATTCTGTCCGCAAATTCCGCCATCTGCATATCATGCGTAACTATAATAATTGTCTGATTATACAACTGGGCTGACTTTTTTAGTATCTTTGCTACTTCTAGAGCATTTTCAACATCCAGATTACCTGTTGGCTCGTCCGCTAATATAATTGCTGGTTCTGTTATAAGCGCTCTTGCAATGCCTACTCTTTGCTGTTCTCCGCCTGACATTTCATGTGGAAATTTATTCTTGCAATGTTCTATTCCCAAGGTTTTTAAAAGTTCTTCAACCTTTTTATCATCCGCTTTTTCTCCTGAAATATGAAGTGGCATAATTATATTTTCATAGGCTGTAAACTCAGGAAAAAGATTATATTCCTGAAACACAAAACCTATTCTCTTACGTCTAAATTGAGAGAGCTGCTTGTCTTTCATTGTAAGTACATTTTGACCATCTATCTCAACTAAAGTCTCAATACCTTCAACCTTGCTTGGTCTGTCAATAGTTCCTAAAATTCTTAAAAGTGTTGATTTACCAGAGCCACTCTTGCCTATAATAGCTACAAATTCGCCTTTTTTTAAAGTTAAGCTACAATTTTTTAAAGCATTAACCTGTGCGTGGCCCTTACCATATGTCCTACTTACATTTTCAATTCTCGTGATTGTTGTATTTTCCATAAATTTTTCCTCCTAATAAAAATGACATAGTACACCTTCCTTCTTAATAAGTTTAGTATACCATGCCAATCTTACATCCTAGTGACATTTTATTTTTTTTATTTTTAATTTCAATATAGGTAATTCTACTTTAAAGCCTGCGCCACCACTTTCTTTGTTGTAAGCACTTACCTTTCCATAATGCTCTTCAATAATCATTTTTGCAAGGTTAAGACCTATTCCGTAATGTCCTACCGAACCAGCCTTTTCAACTGAATAAAACCTTTCAAATATGTAAGGTATATCTTCCTTTCTAAAACCATCACCTTCATCCTCAATAAGAACAACCACCTTATCCTCTGATGTTTTCATTCTTACCGTAACTGGTGTATTGGCTTTATTATGATCTACACAATTTTCTATCAAGCACGAAAACGCTTCATACAGCCATTTTGCATCACAATATAAAGACAATTCTTCCAAATCACTATTCACATTGTAATTTGATATAATATCCAAAAGAATTCTATCAAGCCTTTCTTCTTGCTTATTCATAATTATCTTACCTGCTTCAAATCGACCAATCTTAAGCAAACGCTCCATTAGATTGTTAACTCTTGAAATATGATAATTGCACTCTTCAAGAATTTCCTTATTTTTTTCATCGCTACAAATCATATCCATATTTAGCATTATATTTGTAAGAGGTGTTCTAACTTGGTGTGCTACATTTTCAACATAATTTTGTGTCATAGCATTTTTCTTTTGAATAAATTGTCTTTCTGCAAGATGCGAGTTTTCAAGTTCTCTTAAAAGCTTTTCCTTTTCTTCTAAAAGCTTTTTTTCAGTTTCATTCTTATTGTTTATAAATAAAAGGATGAGAACTATTCCTGCTATAGAAAAAATTGCTATAGGCACAGAAAATGACATTATCTTTACAAATCTACTATATTTAATATCCTCTTCCCTATATCCAATATCTGTCAAAAATTTTTTAGCTTCGCTCTCATCAATAGGATTATTTTCTCCCCTATAAATACTATGTACTAGTTCTTTTGCCGCAGCTTCATCATATTTATAAACAGTATTTATAATCGAGTAGTAATTATTTGTCACCGACTGTCTTATCAAATATACTGATACAAAAAATGTCGCTACCATACACACAAAAAGAAGCATAACAATTATTCCTGTGTTATTTGACACAAATCTTTTAATTTTATTTACTTTATGCTTACCATTCCGTTCCATCTATATCCTACACCTCTGATTGTTTCTATATATTCGCAGCCATTTGGATTGTTTCCTAGCTTTTCTCTAAGTCTTTTTATGCTTACCGACAAAGTATTGTCCTCAATAAAATTCCCTTCACTATCCCATATCGATTCCAAAATTCTTTCACGCTTAATTACTATTTCTGGATTTGCAACAAATGTTTCTAAAAGCTTAAATTCTATATTTCGCAAATTTAACTCATTTCCAGATTTTAATACCTTTCTTTTATCTAAATCCAATTCTAAATCAAAGCTTGTAAATATTTTGCTTCTATCGCTAATACTATTTCTTCTAAGATTAGCACGTATTCTTGATACTAATTCATTAGGTTTAAATGGCTTTGTCACATAATCGTCTGCCCCTAATTCAAGTCCTCTTACTATAGAATCTTCATCATCCTTTGCACTAATCATGATAATAGGTTTATTACTTGTTTTTCTAACATTTTCACACACTTCAAAACCCGTTCCATCCGGAAGCATAACATCCATAAGATATAAGTCTACAATATCCTTATATTTTAAAGCCTGCTCCACATTATTTACCGCACTTACTTCATAACCATTTTTTTCTAACAAAAGTCTTATATTTTTTGTAAGATAGATATCATCTTCAATCAACAAAATTTTATCCATATGCTTCTCCCTTTATTTTTGCAAAACAAAATGCAGTTAAGGCGACATACATCGTTTTAACTGCATTTATCGCATTTTTTTATAATCACAACCATACTCGTATCTGAAATAACATCATTTCCTACAAGCATACTGTATAAAACCTTTACATTAATTCTGTTCTTAGCAATATCAGTACAGATTAAATGCGTCTTAACACCCATCTCTATATTGCCATAAGGTGTACAGTATGTAGTCTGCGTGTTTTCATCCTTTATGAAAATCAGTTCAGAGGTAACCTGACCCATTTTTACAACACGCATAAAATCTTCCTTGATAAACATTGTGTTGTAATTAACGATTTTATCATCTTCATACTCATTATACTTTATGATATGCACCATACCGACTTGTTCGTATTCACCGGTGTAGGTCATCTCCATTTCATTTTTTTCGCCATCATTCATATGTATGCTTGCTACTACTATTTCTACTTTTTCAGCCATTTTCATTCCTTATTCATCTACGCTGATTTGTTTTGTCTTAGGTATCTCGAATGGCAAAATAGAGTCTGCAAAGCGTTCAAATTTCTTTGCTGCATCACTTACATAGAATTTGTACATTTTACTTCTTTCTTCTGTCTCTTTTTTATTTGCCAAATTTTTGTTAAGTAAAAGATTCTTAAGTTCCAATGCTGTCTCATATGCCGGATTAACCAATTGAACTCCAGGTCCCATTACTTTTGCAATAGTCTCTCGAAGCAATGGATAATGAGTACAGCCTAAAATCAACGTATCTATATCCTTATCCTTTAGTTCTTCTAAATATCTTTTTACAACCTCTGTTGTAATTGGGTCGTCTACAAAGCCTTCCTCCACAAGTGGAACAAACAAAGGACATGCCTTAGTTACGACCTCAAGTTTTGGATTAATGCCTTTTAGAACCTCGTTATACATACCACTGTTTATAGTGCCTTCAGTTCCAATAATTCCGACCTTGCCATTCTTTGTTGTGTATGAAGCCGCACGCGCTCCAGAATTTATCACACCAATAATCGGAATATCAAACTCTCTTCGCATTTCCTCTAAAGCAAATGCGCTTGCTGTGTTGCAGGCTATAACAATTGCTTTAACGCCTTCATTTTGCAAGAAACGTATTATCTGCTTAGAATATTTAATTATCGTTTCTTTTGATTTGCTTCCGTATGGAACTCTTGCCGTATCGCCAAAATACACGATTCGTTCATTCGGTATCTGTTGCATAATTTCTCTTGCAACAGTGAGTCCTCCTACACCGGAATCGAAAACACCAATAGGAGCTTCTATATTCATATTCTATCTCACTTTCATTTCACATTATATTACACATCAATTAAGGAATTTCAAATATTTGAACTCAATTTCATATTCAATTTCGTCCTTATTACTAATAGTTATCGCCTCGTATGCATCCTCAGATAGTACTTCTTTAAACTTTGCCTTTGTATCATCTGGTACTACAGCACAAGTCGAATCTACAAAACACAACGGCGGATATATAACACACCACCAGTTTTTGCCTTCTACTTTTCCTATGTCTATTCTAAATGCTTCATATTCGCCTGGTGGAAGACATATATCACCATAGGTCTTCATTGGGAAATATGCATTTTCAAAATATACACTTACTTCATAGTCATAGCCTTCACTATGAATGACCTCTAACGCAAGTTCTTTGATTTCTTCGATATTCTCTTCAAGTATGTTGCGCGAGGCATCAATAGAATCTGAGGTTTTAAGCTCTTCCTGCAATAATTCAAGTACTCTTTCCTTTACCTTAAGCTTTAATTCCTGATCCTCATTAGAATCACTATTTGCTCTTACATGAAATCTAATAAGCGAATCAGCTATTGACTTTTGTAATTCTAATTTTTCTTTACTTTTATATGTACCATTCAAAAAAATACCTACAATAAGTACTAACAATAAAACTGTAATGATTTTCTTCATAACTCTTCTCCAATCACAATATGTTAGTTGAATTATTGCCGGTATTTTTTACTTTATACAATTATTTAATTATTTTTGTGAATTGTTTTTCCAATACTCTTTTCCTGATTAATGATATGCTGCTTAATCGACTCTGTAACAGCTTCAACATCACGCATCTTCAATTGTTCTATAATATCCTTATGCTCTGCAATAAGCTTTGCATGCTTCTTTTCATCCTTAAGATACTCAAGTCTGTAACGATACATTTGCTCTCTAAGATTATTAACTGTCTGAATTAATCTCTGATTTTCTGTAATCTTATAAATGATATCGTGGAAGGCAACGTCTGCTTCTGCAATAAGAGTCAAATCCTTTGTCTTAATTGCATTTTCAAACTCTTTATTAGCAGCTATAAGCTCTGTAATATCTGCTTTTTTTATCTTTTCACAAGCAAGCTGAACTGCGAGTCCTTCTAAGGCCGTTCTAACTTCTAATACATCCTTCATATCCTTTTCAGTAATGGAAGCTACTTCTGCGCCTTTTCTTGGCACCATACGTACAAGACCTTCAAGCTCTAACTTACGAATAGCTTCTCTTATAGGTGTTCTACTTACTCCAAGCTTATTTGCAAGCTGAACCTCCATAAGTCTTTCGCCCGGTTCAAGCTCTCCTTTTAAAATCGCTTGTCTTAAAGTGTTAAATACTACATCTCTAAGTGGTAAATAATCGTTTATATCTAATGTTAATTCTGTATTCATAAAAATTCACCTTTCATATGTCATTTACACCTGGAATGTCTTAGTTAAATATACATTCTTGGCTATCTTTTCTTCACAAAGCTTATTATATGCTTTACCTGCAATCTTAAAATCAGGGAATATACCAAAGACCGTCGGCCCGCTTCCACTCATCATTGCATTAATCGCACCTAAAGAAATCATTCGTTTTTTGATATGCTCTATCTCTTTGTATTCATTTATAGTAACATCCTCAAGCACATTGCCCATCTTAGAGCACATTCCATAAATATCCTTATTGCTAATATCCTCTATCATACCATCAATATCGGGATGTTTTGTCGCTTCACCAAGCTTTAAATTCTCATACACAAACTTGGTTGATACATTAATAGCAGGCTTTGCCACTAAAATGTGATTGCAATCAAAATTCGGAAGTCTTGTAAGTATCTCACCTATACCTTCTGCAAGTACTGTTCCACGCATAATACAAAATGGTACGTCAGCCCCGATTTTAACGCCTCTTAGCATAAGTTCTTCATCGCTAAGTCCCAAATCAAATAGCTTGTTAATTCCCATAAGTGCTGCCGCTGCATCAGAGCTTCCACCCGCCATACCCGCTGCTACGGGGATATATTTTTCAAGTTCCACCACAACGCCCTGTTTAATATCAAATTCATCAAACAAAAGCTTAATTGCCTTATATATAAGATTATTCTCGTTAGTCGGCAAATACGATACATTTGTCTTTAAAATTATGCTATTATCATTAATCTTACGCATTGTAACAACATCATAAATGCCTATACTCTGCATAATCATTCTAACTTCATGGTATCCATCTTCACGTCTTCTAATTACGTCAAGCCCCAGATTAACCTTAGCTCTGGCTTTAAGTTTAATTGAATCCATAACCGTCTCCATTCATTGTATATTGTACATTATATACAAAATACATAAAAAATGCAATATCTTTACATTTTCTTAGCTACAATCTTCTTTTAAATATTTCTCAATAAATGTATCTACATCCTTAAAATCATCATATCTTTCCGATATAAGTTCTAACGGCCAATCCCACCACTTTATCTTGTCCAAAAGGACAAATAATAAAATTACGTATCCCAGCATCCAATTGCTGTCTTATTATAGCATCAAATTTTCTATACATTATTGTAATTCTTCCTCCACTAACATAAATGCTGATTCTATAACCTTATCCATATCATAATATTTGTATTCAGCTAATCTTCCACCAAACAATACATTTTCTTCTTTGTCGGCAAGTTCCTTATATTTTGCAAAAAGTTCCTGATTAGCTTCATTATTTACCGGATAATATGGCTCCATTCCCTCTTGCCATGTAACAGGATATTCTCTTGTAATTACAGTCTTTTCTCCTGTACCGTACTCAAAATGCTTATGCTCTATAATTCTTGTAAATGGTGTTTCTCTATCAGTATAATTAACAACTGCTACCCCCTGATAATTAGCTTCATTCAAAGTTTCTGTTTCAAAACGTAAGCTTCTATATTCTAACTTACCATACTTGTAATCATAGAATTCATCTAATGTTCCTGTATATAAAAGCTTATCTCCAAGCTCCATATATTTCTTGCGATTCTTGTTAAAATCAACATTTAATTCAATATCACATCCCTCAAACAGCTTATCTATAAGCACATTATAGCCACCAATAGGAATACCCTGATAGCTGTCGTTAAAATAATTGTTGTCATATGTATATCTAACAGGAAGTCTCTTGATAATAAATGAAGGTAAATCCTTGCAATCTCTTCCCCACTGCTTTTCGGTGTATCCCTTGATAAGCTTTTCATAAATATCACGGCCAACCAAACTTATAGCTTGTTCCTCTAGGTTAGTTGGTTCTCCCTTAATCTCTGCCTTTTGTGCATCAATAATATCCTTAGCTTCCTTAGGAGTTCTTATCCCCCACATCTTGCTAAAGGTATTCATATTAAACGGCATATTATAAATCTCGCCCTTATAGTTAGCAATAGGCGAATTAGTATAACGATTAAATTCCACCAACTCATTTACAAAGTTCCACACCTTCTTATTGCTGGTATGAAAAATGTGTGCACCATACTTATGAACATTAATGTTCTCCTTTTTTTCGCAGTAAATGTTTCCACCCACATGATTTCTTCTTTCAATTACTAAACATTTTTTACCCATTTTAGTTGCATGGTAAGCAAAAACGGCTGAAAATAAGCCTGCTCCCACAATTACATAATCATAAGACTTCAAGACAAAGTCCTCCTTGCATTTTTCTATTATATTAAGTATAATTTTTTTAGAGGTATCTTGCAAGAAAATATTAAAAAAACTCTAATGTTTTTATTTTTGCTGCCGATATAAAAAGTGACAACTAATATTTTACCAAGGAGGGTTAATTATGAATGTAAACGGAATTAAAAATGTAACTGCCGAATATTCAGCTACAACTGTTGAAGCTAAGGCTAGTGTTACAACTGCTACTGTTAAAAATTCTGATGCCGTAGTATACGAAGCATCCAAGAAACCAACAAAGGCAGAAAGAGAAGCATTAGTTGCAAAGCTTAAAGCTGACGCTGAAGAAAGAGTTGCTAGTTTAAGAAGCCTTGTTGAATCTATGATGACTAAGCAGGGTGTTGCAATCGGACAAGCCGATGACATGTGGAAATTCTTAGCAAGTGGCGACTTTACTGTTGATGCTGAAACTAAGGCAAAAGCTCAGGAAGCTATCTCTGAAGATGGTTACTGGGGCGTTAAGCAAACATCTCAAAGAATCTTCGAATTTGCCGAAGCGTTATCTGGCGGAGATTCTGAAACTATGGAAAAGATGAAAGACGCTTTCATCAAAGGCTTCAAGGAAGCTACTAAATCTTGGGGTAAGGA
Organism: Lachnospira sp.; assembly: GCA_015057605.1. GTDB lineage: Bacteria > Bacillota > Clostridia > Lachnospirales > Lachnospiraceae > SIG291. The sequence continues at coordinate 37,858 of SVDX01000009.1, forward strand.
ATTACCAAGTATCTCAAATGATACCTACGATGCTGTTATGGATAAATTTGATAAATGGTTTGAAGAAAACTAATTATCTTGAGGCGGTTTAAAACCGCCTCATTTTTTACTATATTCTTTAGAATCTATTACTTTATATACAATTACGCCTCTATGTACTTTACGTTTTCATCTTTCAATAATCGCTAAAACAATTATTAAAAGCGACATTTTCTCCCCATTGTATCAACAATAATGACATATTAATGCCGACTGATACCGAAGGTATCCTTATAAAATAAATACTCACCGTTATGCTTGCATAAAACGGTGAGTATTTATTTTATAAGATAGTACGCAGTACAGTCGGCATAACACATCACAAAACCTTGACTTATGCACCTCCGCCAAGCAAAAATAACCTTTTAGAAGAGCCTTTGTCCTCGTCAGTACTTAGCTGGCAAGCGATGTTAATCGTTTGGCAGCTTATGTACTGTTACGTAGGACAATGGAGTGCAAACGTCTCTTCTAAAAGGTTATTTTGCTACATTGCTATACCCATATGAAATTATAATTTATCGATTCTCCACCATCTACAAGGATATTTTGTCCTGTGCAGAAGGTATTTACTGTTGTTAGGAAATATGCCCACTGCGCTATTTCTTCTGGTGTGGCCCATTTCTTTAATGGTGTTTCATCCATTATCTTAGCCCAAAGCTTTTCGTCATTTATTACACATTCATTTAATGGAGTGAGAACTCCACCTGGATCTATGCTATTGCAGGTCGCACCGTATTTTGCTACGCGCATTGCAACATTTTTTGTATAAGCCATTACGCCACCCTTGCTAGCACAATACTCAGGGAATTCGGCACCTGTATGTCCGCTTGCCGAGCCTATATTTAAAATGGATTTTATATTTTCTTGTATGCCGTATTTTTCAGTTATGTGTATAAGTGCCTTAAGGTTAATGTCGATATCCTCTTCATTTTGTGTGCCCGCATTGTTAATAAGGATTTGCACATCATCTATTATAGGTAGTTTTTCATAATCTCTTACGTCACATTCATAATGCGTATAATTAGCATTATCAATTGCCGAAACTTGTCTATCAATACCTATTACATTGTGACCATTTTTCAAAAAAATTTCTGCTACAGCCTTTCCAATTCCTTGACTTGTTCCTGTTATCAATACTTTCATACGTTACCTCTTTTCTATAAACTCAAGATAATCCTTACCTACATTTTCCTCTTTCCATCGCTTACATATTTTGTAACCAAACGGAGAAAATGCTATCTCCATAATAAGCTCCACAATAGCACCTGTTAATGCACACATTGCACACTGCAAAACTGTCCAGCAAAAGCCATCCCAAAATATTGGTGCAAAGCCTACAAATACGATAAGTGAGAATATAAAATTATCTAAAAACTGCCCTATAAATGTTGAGATATAGGTTCTCATAGCATATGCCATTTTACCATCAGGATTATTTTTAAATGTCTTGCCAATCATAAAATTCAAAGTATTATTAATGATTGCTGACGCTAAAAATGCAATCGTACTTCCAAGCAGTATAAACCAAGTCCCGCCAAACACGCCATCAAATGCACTATAGTCATCTGCATTTGACGGTATGGCACTTGCGACAAAAAATATAAGACAAGTCAAAATATTTATTACAACCGCCAAAATAGATATTCTGTTAGAGGCTTTCGGCCCAAAATGCTTTGTAATAATATCCATACACATAAAAGATAGCCAAGAAATTAAAATACCGCCATCTAAGGCAATCCATTCAAGCTGCAAAAGTGTTTTATTTGCTAAAAGGTTCATACAGATAACACTAACAACAAATAAGGTTACTACTGTTGCCGGTATTGATCTTAAAAGAATCCTCATTGCTTCACATTCATATTTAAGTTTATTCATAATATCACCCATTTGCATTATACAACACATTTCCTCAAATGCAAAGAAAAACCACATTTCTAAAATGTGGTTTTTCTCTTTTATATTTATTCTGACTTTGTAGCTGTCTTTCTTACGAACAACATACTGATTAATAATGCTACTATATAAAGCGATAATGTTACATATAATACATATTGGTATCCTGTTGGATTTACCATAATTGTTTCTATCGTACCATCTGAAAGCTTGTGTTCAAGTGGAACCTCTTTACCAAATGTCTTTACAATCCATGCTGCAAGCTGATTACCTGTAAGACCAGCAAAGCCCCAAGCTGATAATGTTATACCATGAATCGCACTAATGCTTCCCATTCCATAATGATCTGATAAAAGTGTAGGTACATTTGAGAAACCGCCACCATATCCTGCATTTACAAGGAATACTAATGCAAGCACTAATACTGTAAGTGCAATATTTCCTTCTCCGTTTGCAATACCACCTGTTATAACAACAATGCCTGTAAATGCAATTGAGATAATAAAGATAAGCTTATAAATGCTGTTACGATCCTTCATCTTATCTGCCCATGCAGAGAAACCAAGGCGACCGCCTGCATTAAATATAGCTGAGACAGTTGAAATAATGCCTACAAAGCTTGCAAGTCCTAAACACTTTACAATCATCTTTTCCTGCGAAATAAGCGCAAGACCACAAGTAATGTTTATGTAAAACATAAGCCAAATACCTATATAATTTAAAATTGGCTTAGTCTTAAGAACTTCCATAATACTTGGCTTCTTCTCTGAAGCTGTAGGCTCATGCCAATCTGATGGCTTAGCAAGTAATAAATGTCCAACAAACATCATTACAAAATATATTGCTGCAAGGATGAAGAACATCTTGTAGATACCGCCCTCACCAAGACCTGAAAGCATAGCCTGCATAATTGGAGAAGCAATTGCCTTAGCTGCACCAAAGCCTGCTACTGCAAGACCTGTTGCAAGACCCTTACGGTCATTGAACCAAAGCATTAATGTCTTAACCGGTGAAAGATATCCTGTACCAAGACCGATACCCATAATTAAACCATAGCATATATAAATACCTATAAGTGCGAGCATACTTCCTTTATGCATACCACCATAATAAATGAAAAAGCCTGTTCCAGCCATACCTACTGCAAAGCAGATTGCTGCGATAAGAGACGACTTATGAATATCTCTTTCTACAATATTGCCTAAAAATGCAGCTGACATTCCAAGGAAGAAAATCGCAAAGCTGAACGCCCACTCTGTCGCACCCTTTGAGAATCCAATGTAATCTGCGATTTCCTGGCTGAAAATAGACCAACAATATACTGTTCCGATACTACAATGAAGCAACAACGCTGGTATCGCTCCACGCACCCATTTACTGTTCATAATAATCCTCCATATTTTTGACAAATTTTTGTCATTTTTTTAAATCCGTCACTTATTATACTCCTTGCAAAAAATTTATCAAGTCATTTTGATGTATAAAAAAAAGTACACTTTTTATCAAAAAATGTACTTTTTCTATTAGCATTTATCTTATTTAAATAATTTTTGTCCCTTTTTAAATTTTATGAACAGACCAATAAACGAAACTGCCATACCAGCTATAATCAAATATGCACCAAGTCCAGTATTTATGCCACTTACGAAGTCTTTTCTGTATTGTAAAAATTCAAAAATATACAAATATATCGCCGCAATCGAGAGTGAAAATCCTGTTAATGCAAGCTTACTTTGACGTAAAATAAGCATCAAAAACATGATTAAAAGACCCGCTAAAAACACATCACTTATACGGTAATCAAACAGCTTTTCAGAAATTTCTTTACCGCCATATTGGTATGTAATCGAAGTAAAAAATGCTCCGACTGCCGCCACTATAATTCCTATAAAGGAAATAAATTTAATTGCTTCCTTTATTTTTACAGGTTCACTTTCTTTAACTAACTCAACGCTTTCTTCATTTTCCGCTTCACAAAGCTCTACTTCCCTCGTTTCAACCGCTACTGCTTCTTCTGTTTTAGGAAGTTCTATTTCTGCTCCACATATATTACAAAACTTTGCATTTTCTGGTAAATTATTGCCACAACTTTCACAAAACATATTCATATCCTCCGTATCTATCATATTAGTTAGATAATAACAAATACGGAGGATTTTTTCAATACTGCACTCTACTTATAATTAAAAGTTTCTTACCTTTTTCAACTTTGTCATTTTGCATATGATTCGTCTTTTTTATCATTTCTATGGTTGTATGATATTTCTTTGCTATATCCCAAAGGCTCTCACCATCATGGACAACATAACCTATTATAGGAGGTAACTTCATTAATAATTCTGAATCCATTTTTTCAAATTCTACTGAACGAATTACATTTTCTACAATGCGTTCCTTTACAATCGCATCAAGACCTATATTTAATTTAAGTTCTACCTCTTCCCCCGAAAGCATATTTGTAATAACCTGCTCTACGCATGGCAAAACAGTATAAATAACATTTTTCCCTTCGAGTCCCGCTTCAATAATGTGGCTAAATGGTATATCTGTCTTAATTGTTCCTAAAGGCTCACTATCATTATCCTTTATGTAAATGAGATTAAGTGTTGCAACGCCTAAGACTTCTATATTACCGTCTAAAATATTAGTTTCCTCAACTCTCGCCTGACAATCAGCATAGCAAATCTGCATAATTTTACTACCCTGAGTATTTATGTTTATATTTTTATTAAGCTTACATTTTGAATAATTTTTGATAAGAATTTTATCAAATTCAACATTGTCAGCTACAAGCTTTGTATCCATTATAGGAGAATAAATATCGCTGATTATCTCATTTGTTCTATCCTCATATACCTTAATGTCTAATTCAATTACTGCATCTATTGAAAGTATTCTGCTTTCGCCGTCCTCATCCTCTCTAACTTCTACATCAACACATCCCAAACGGTATTCCACGCAGGCTATCATATCATCATTAATACCATTAATATCAAGCTTATTGCTATAAGGAATCGTACCCTCTAAGCTTCCTATCATACTATTGCCATTACCATAATACAGTACAAATGCTTTCATTTCTCCGCTTATATTAATTGCATTATCAACACAGCGCACATCCTGATTTTTTAATGAGAAATGCTTATACAGCAGTTCATCAACATTTGGTTTGTTATTAGGAACTGTAAGCTCTGTTTTTATACGTATTGTATCATTTGTATTTACTACCAAATGACTAAGCTCTATACTGCGTTTTAAAACCTCTACCTTTTCTTTAACTCCCTCAATGTCTTCCATTATTTCTTCGTCATACATTTCCTCAGCTAAGACCTTTATTAGGAGTATTGCCTTTAAGCTTAACTTACGTGAATTAATAATTTTTACGGACACATCTTCAACTACAATATTACATTTTATATTGCTTACCTTGTTTGCATTTTCATAATTCATAAGTTCCAAAAAATCGATACTGCCATTTAGGCTATTAATTCTATGATTTTCCTCTTCTGTAAGATAAAGAATTGAAAATTCAAGCTTTCCACTAATTTCAAGCTTTTCCTCCATTGCTCTTGTTTGTACCAGATTAGGAAATGCACTGCTTTTTAGAATCTTTACAATATCCGGCTTTGTTTCTGGCATATTGATATCTTCGTCAATTGTAATCTGCATCACATTTTCCTTACTAATTCTGTTCATATGAATGTTTTTCATCTTTATTTCCATACTCTCCTCCATTACTCAAATACTGTTGGCTTATCTCTAAATTCAATTTTGACTACAATGTAAGGATAGGTTACAACCTGATTTACTACATCATTTTGACTCGGTCCAATAAGCGATGTCTTGATATTAATCGTATTATCCGTTTCATACAATTCGTCAAGCTTAACGCTATATCCCGTTGTAGCCCGCATTCCATAGCCCATCACTATGTATAGATAGTCATTTGAAGAAAAGGTTATTCTAAACTCCCTCTCCTTTTTCTCGTCAATTATATTCTTTAATTCCTCAGGTATATCTTTATTTGCTACCACTGTATAATCAATATAATTTTTCTTGGTAGTATTCTTCTTTTCAAGCTTACAGCCTGCTGCTAATATGACAAATATGCATATTAGCAAAAATATATTTATTTTTTTGCGCATGCGTTTGCCTCCAAGCTCCTTATAGAACCAAATATATTCTATATACACCTATTTTATGCTCATTCACTATAATTAGGTATTGATTTTTTATAATTCTATGGTATAATGAATTCAGATTTTTATTTTGATAAAAATTAATTATATTTTTACGGAGGAAGAACGATGGATAAGAAATTAACTGGTATCGTAGCATACATAACATGGGTTGGCTTACTTATAGCTTTCCTTGCAGGTGATAAGGAAGGCGCTAAGTTCCATATCAACCAAGCTTTAGTTATCTTATTATTCAGCTTACTTTCAATCATCCCATGCATCGGTTGGATCTGGGGTATCTTCATGATCGTATGTTGGATTTTAGGTCTTGTTGCTGCTATCAAGGAAGAAGAAAAAGAAGTTCCTGTTATCGGTAAGATCAGAATTCTTAAGTAATTAATTTTTAAAAATTAAAAGAGTTTCGCATATGCGAGGCTCTTTTTTTATGCATAAAAAGGCCCGCATATGCGGGCCTTAATCATATCTTAAAATAATTGCTTTGGATATACTCCATCTTCAACAAGCTTATTGATTGAATCAATTACAAATTGCTTATCTTCCTTGTAAGTAACGCCAAACCACTTATCCTTTGTTTCTAATACCTTAACTGTGGCTTTTTTACTCTTAACAAGCTCATCTACTATACCTGGCAATAAATATTCTGCCTTTAATGCATTATCTGAAAGCGAAGACAAGAACTCAACAAATCTTCCTTCTAATTCATTTAAGAACTCTGCTGGGAATCCCCACATATTCATTGATACATGCTTGTCTGGGCTAATAGCTACCATTTCATCACCCACTGGATGCGCAGCACCTGTTTCAGTCTTTACAATACCGCCTGTCTCATTTACTTCAACAAGCATACCATTTTCATCTACTTCACATACGCCTCTTGTTACAGCACCATTATCGCTTAATGTATTACCTAAAATAAATCCTGCCATAGCCATATTGTATTTACTGTCAACTATCATATCCTCATTTACAAGGAAATCATGTAACTTAACAAATGCATCCTTACCATAATAGTCATCTGCGTTAATTACAATAAATGGTTCCTTTACAATATCCTTACAAGCTAATATTGCTTGTCCTGTTCCCCATGGTTTAGCTCTTCCTTCCGGAACACTAAAGCCCTTAGGTAAATCATCAATTTCCTGGAATGCATACTCAACATCAATTACTTTGGAAATTCTATTACCGATTACTTCCATAAAATCCCTTTCAAGGTCTTTACGTATTACAAATACAACCTTATTAAAGCCAGCTTCCTTTGCATCAAAAATTGAGTAATCCATAATTATTTCGCCATTTGGTCCAATAGGTGCTAACTGCTTAATTCCACCACCAAAACGGCTTCCTATACCTGCTGCCATAATTACCAATGTAGTATTTTTCATTTCATCATTCTCCTTATCTCTTAGTATCCTTGCGGATTATTACTTTGCCAATTATACGAGTCCTTGCACATTGCAACAAGATCTTTCTTTGCTTCCCACTTTAATTCTTCTCTTGCCTTTGAAGGATCTGCATAGCAGCACGCAATATCTCCCGGTCTTCTTTCTTTAATAATATATGGTATTTCAATATTATTAGCCTTTTCAAATGCCTTAACCATGTCAAGAACACTATATCCTACACCTGTTCCAAGGTTATATGTTAATACACCCTTGTTCTCTTTAAGTTTTTCAATAGCTCTTACATGTCCTAACGCCAAATCAACAACATGAATATAATCTCTTACACCTGTACCATCTGGAGTATCATAATCATCTCCAAATACACCCAGCTTTTCTAATTTACCTACTGCCACCTGTGTTATATATGGCATTAAATTATTAGGAATGCCCTTTGGATTTTCCCCTATTCTGCCGCTCTCATGGGCACCTATTGGATTAAAGTATCTTAATAACACTATATTCCATTCATTATCAGACACATACAAATCCTTTAAAATTTCTTCAAGCATAAGCTTCGTTCTTCCGTATGGATTTGTTGCCGATGTAGGAAAATCCTCTGTAATAGGCACAGTCTTTGGAACACCGTATACTGTTGCTGATGAGCTAAATACGATATTCTTTACATTGTAATCTGCCATAACCTTACACAGATTAACAGTGCCCTCCACATTATTATGATAATACATAAGTGGCTTTGCCACAGATTCACCTACAGCCTTGTAGCCTGCAAAATGTATTACTGAATCTATATTTTCATTTTCAAATATTTTTTTTAACATAGCTTCATCAAGGATATCTCCTTCATAAAAGCTTATACTCTTTCCTGTTAATTCCTCTACTCGTCTTATTGCCTCATAACTTGAGTTACTAAGATTATCAATAACAACAACCTCATAACCCTCATTGAGCAATTCAACGCAGGTGTGGCTTCCAATATAGCCGGCACCTCCTGTAACCAATATGGCCATAACTACCTCCTATATAAAATTTGCGTAGCAAATTTCTAATTAACTTGCGCCAGCAAGTTATATGTCTGCATCCAAATCTATCTGTATTGACATAGTCAGCTTATCCACTACAAAGCTATCATACACTGTTTCGTAACCATTTGCAATAATTGTTAGATAATGTGTTCCATAAGCAAGTGTAACGCCCTGTGTATAGTCAACCTTTTGTCCATCAACATAAAGACTTACTCCTGGCTGTGCTACAGTAAATTCTACTGTACCTTTCTTTGCAGCATCCTGAAGATATTCTGTAAATGTAAGTGTTGCTGTAGCGTCCTTAGCAATCGTCACGCTCTTAGTTGCTGTAATTCCAGCCTTACTAAGCTCAATATCGTGTGTACCTTCAGTAACCTCAATAAGCATATCCTTCTTTACTATCATTACTCGCGAACTACCTATTGATACATAGCCATCCAAAAATTGTGTTACGCCTTCTAACTTAAGATATCCATGACTCTTTTCCACAACAACCGAGCAAATTGTATTGCTACAGCCTCTTAAAGTTATTACATCATATTTTCCTATATCTTCTATATACTCAGCCTCCTCCTTATAAAAGGATTCAGTCTGATCTGTATATGAATATGTGCTTCCAGCAAAACTGATAGTATTATTATAAACATTTACTTCTGCACCTGTAACCTGCTTTTTCTCCCATGCTTTATCCGATATAGCAATCTTACTTATGTAATCACTATTAGAATCATAAACGATATCAACTATTTCACCCAACTTTATCTGCGAAACTGTTATCTGCGTACCATGCTTATCTTGTATAGATGATGCTTGTGCAAAGCTTAAATCATATTGAAGTCCTGAAATAGAAGGTTCAAGCTTGTTAGATTTATCAATTGTAATAGCCTTAAGCTTCATCATCTTTGTTGACGAATTAATATCAGTAACTATAGCTGTAAGCTTAATAGTCCCATCACTTTCTGTAGGTTCGTTAGCCTCAATATTCGGTTTATTATAAATTTCATCTCCACTTGTTATGCTACCATTTTTCTTATCATTCTTACAGGCTGTAAGTAAAAACAAAAGTACCAATACAAGCAATATACTCAAATGTTTTTTCATATTCGACATCACCACAAATAATTGTAACATATTTATATAAGTTATGCAAATACACTCTCTATAAACTTTTTACGATAAGCCTCCTTTGAAATACACATTCTAAGCTTTTCAGTATTTTTTTGTGGTATCCACGCCTTACTGTTGTTATAATAAAAATTCACTATTTTCCAAAATTTTTCTGGAAACATAAATGCAAATTTAAGTAATTCAAACTCTGTTTCATCCATAGGTCTTAGCTTCTGATACTCATTTAACATTTTATCAGCCAAGCCTAATTCCCAGTCGTGTTTTTCAAGTACCTTTCTCATAAAATCATACAAATCCAAAATCTGCACGTCATATTTTAGCCTTTCCATACTTGTAACTATTGCACTGTCATTTTCCATTATTAAATTATGATAATTATAGCTTCCATGACACAAATGCTTTACATATCCATTTAGTTCAATTTTATCAAGCATTTCCATACTTTTTCTTGCTTGCTCAAAAAATGTATTATAATTACTTTGTGCGTACATTTCAAATTCCGTTTTGTTTCGTCTTTGTAGCAAATAATTCTTTACCTTTCTTAACTCGCGATATTTCTTGGCATATCTTTCATATATGCTAAATCCATTTTCAAAAAACGCTGTATCCAGTGGCTCATTTTTTTCGAGCTCACAATGCAAAAGGGCCAGTGTCTCTATCGCAATTAACACATCCCTCTCTTGCGACAAATCACACTCGCGCCCTACATACCAATCCTTTAAAATATAGCTTTTACCATCCTCCATAGTAACACTATATTCTCCTTGCGAGGTAGTATTTATCACATCTAACTTTATAAGTCCATTATTCATAATATCCTTCATTACATCATACTGAAGTTTAAGCTTTTCCTTAGACAACTTACATTCCATTAAAAGCTTAAGCCCTGTGTTGCACTTACATATATATACTCCTCTTCCTCTATTAAAACTCTCAAGCTGCATATTATATTTTTCAAGTATACTTATAATATTTTCCTCCACCTTTGCACCCTCCTATTACATAAAGTTAAAAGCCATTCACATATTTTAGACTATCTAATCTTATGACCAAATAGTAAAAAATATGTAAATGGCTTTTTGTTATTTTAATATGTTCAACAATTGTTCTTTATCATTAAGCTGTGGATTTTCTAAGACTTTTTCTAAAAGCATATCCAAAATATCCCCAAGCTCTTTTCCTGGCGCATAACCTAATTTAATAAGGTCAGCACCTGCAAGCTTTAATTCCTTTAAGGATAAGCAATCTCCTCTATTTACAATAAGCTGATACCTATCATCAATAAGTTTAAGTTGCTCTAATAAATGCTCATTCTTAATAGTCTTTGCATATATTTTTTTCAGAGCTATACGCTTTTCAAAAAGCTCCTTAGACATATTGCTTACAAGCCTTCTTATTAAGACTTCATCAGTATCAACATCCTGTAAAAAGTATTCTGCAAGCACCTTAACATGCTCAACTGTCCTATTATCAAATCTTAAATCCCTTAGCACACGTTTTGCAGCATCGCCACCAAACGGATGTAGTAACACTGCATATGCAAGTTCCTTGTCATGTGTAGTATATCTAAGCATATCGTTAATTAAGTCAATTTTTCCTTCATGCACAAGGCTATCATAAAAGCTTAAAACATGTGTAGTAATGCCCGTATCATATAAATATTTAAGATAGCTTGGATTCTTTGATAGTATAGTTTTGGTAAGCTCTACTCGAATTCTTTCTGCGCTAATCTTTGATATATTACCAGAGAGTTCCTTTATCGCAAGTAAAGTATTTTCTTCAATCAAAAAACCTAACTGTGCTGAAAATCTGACAGCTCTCATCATTCTTAGTGCGTCTTCATTAAAACGATCCTTAGGATTGCCCACACATCGTATTATACCTTTTTTCAAATCGCCCAATCCGTCAAATTCATCTACAAGACCTGTTGCATAATTGTATGCCATAGCATTGATAGTGAAATCTCTTCTTTTCAAGTCTTCAATTAGATTTCTTGTAAATTCTACCTGTTTAGGATGTCTTCCATCCTCATATTCACCATCTATCCTATATGTAGTTACTTCAAATGCATCTTCATCTAGTAAAACTGTAACTGTTCCATGCTTGATACCTGTATCAACGGTTCTTCTAAATAATTCTTTCACTTCCCATGGCATAGCCGAAGTGGTTATATCCCAATCCTCAGGTTCTCTTTTAAGCATAGCATCTCTTACACAGCCACCAACTGCATAGGCCTCATATCCGTTTTCAAGCAGTCTATTAATTATATATTCTACTTTATCCGGTAATTTTATTGTCATATTAATATGCCTTTCCCCAATATACCATCTTCTTCGCAGGCTTACCACAGCATACACATACGTCGCTTAAGTTTTCCTGTTCAAATGGCATACATCTTGAAGTAGCAGACACGTCTTCTTTAATCTTGTTTTCACATTCAACATCACCACACCACATAGCCTTTACAAAGCCTTGCTTATTAGTAATGATATCCTTAAAGCTTTCATAATCTGTTGCTACTCTTGTATTTTCTTCTCTGTGCGCCTTAGCTCTTTCAAACATATCATTTTGCATTGTTTCAAGAACCTCGCCAACCTTAGCTGCAACATCATCTAAAGATACAACTATCTTTTCTCTTGTATCTCTTCTTACAATTACACATTGGTTAGCCTCAATATCCTTTGGACCAATTTCTATTCTTAAAGGAATACCGCGCATCTCCTGTTCTGCAAACTTAAAGCCTGGGTTCTTATCCGACTTATCAACCTTTACCTTGTAATCAGAAAGCATAGCCTTTAATTCATCAGCCTTTTCTAAAACGCCTTCCTTTTTTTGCATAATAGGTACAATCATAACCTGTGTAGGTGCAATTCTTGGTGGCAATACAAGACCTGAATCATCGCCATGAACCATAATCATAGCTCCGATTAATCTTGTTGTCATACCCCATGATGTCTGATGTACATACTGTTGCTTATTTTCTTTATCTGTATATTGAATACCAAATGCTTTAGCAAATCCATCTCCGAAGTTATGGCTTGTACCTGACTGCAATGCCTTACCATCATGCATAAGAGCTTCAATTGTATAAGTAGCCTCTGCTCCGGCAAACTTTTCCTTATCTGTCTTACGGCCTTTAACAACAGGCATAGCAAGAACTTCTTCACAAAATGCAGCATATACATTAAGCATTAATTGTGTTCTTTCTTCAGCTTCTTTAGCTGTTGCGTGAGCAGTATGACCTTCCTGCCATAAGAATTCTCTTGAACGAAGAAATGGTCTTGTCTCCTTCTCCCATCTTACTACTGAACACCATTGATTATATAACTTAGGCAAATCTCTATATGATTGAACTTCATTTGCATAGAAGTCACAGAACAAAGTCTCTGATGTAGGTCTTACGCACATTCTCTCCTGTAATGGATTAAGTCCGCCATGAGTAACCCATGCAACCTCTGGTGCAAAGCCTTCAATATGATCCTTTTCTTTTTGTAAAAGGCTCTCTGGAATAAACATAGGCATATATACATTTTCAACGCCTGTTTCCTTAAATCTTCTGTCTAATTCGGCCTGAATATTCTCCCAAATTGCATAACCTGCAGGTTTTAAAATCATACAGCCCTTTACGCTTGAATAATCGATTAATTCTGCCTTCACAACAACGTCTGTATACCATTGTGCGAAATCATCATTCATAGATGTAATTGCTTCAACTAACTTTTTATCGTTTGCCATCTTTATCTCTCCTTAAAAATACTGCTTATATATTATCACACAATCCCCCAAAAATAAAGAACTTTATATTTTTGTTTTTATTTCCTTCATAATATCTTTTATCAAAATATAAGCTACCGGTCCAAAAATGAAGCCCCAAAACGAAAATAGCACAAATCCCGCATATATGCTTACTAACATTATTATAGGAGAAGCACCCAATTTGCCACCCATAAGCTTTGGTTCTAAATATTGTCTTGAAAAATAGCAAATACAATAAATGCTAAATATAACTGCACCCTTATAGTAATCGCCATCAATCACATAATACACACTCCAAGGAATTAGCACTGCTCCAGTTCCAAATATCGGAAGTGCATCAAGAAATCCTATTAATATCCCAATAAGCATTGCATACGGATTTTTAATAAGAAACAGACCTATTATACATATAACAGCAGTAATAAGCATTATGATTCCCTGCGTTTTTAAATAAACACCAATTATATTTCCTATGCTTTTTGATACAAATCTAAATTCTTTTGCGAAGGCAGATTCTTTTATATCATTCAAAATCTTGTCTAAATCTTTTGCTATAAGTACTGTCGCAACAACTGTAATTATTATAACGCCAAGTGTTGTAATAACTCCCATAACTATTCCAAGTGACTTTTCCATAATTGACGGCAACACATTTTCCTGCAAAGAACTTACTCCTTCATCAATATAGCCCCTTACATATTGAGCACTGGCGCCTTTTTTCAAACCCATACTACTGTCTATTGAACCACACCATTTAGAAAGCTTATCATTTATGGCATTATAGTATATTTCATAATTTTCGCTAAGAAGACTAATTTCCCTTAAAAGCATTTTTAATAAATAACCCACTAAAAAGAATAGGAAAAATGCTATTACCCCAATTACTAAAATCGTTGCAATCCCTTTGTTAATACGCATTTTCTTGTGTATAAACTCTACTGGTTTTTTTATTGCAAATGCAATAATCACAGCAATTATAAAAGGAGCTACTAAAGGTACTATATACTTAAATAACGCATATATTCCCAATGTAACTCCTATGAAACTTGCCAGTAAAATGCATTTTTTCTTATTTTCTCTATCCATTTCTGCCACATCCTTCCTTTTTTAGTAGTATGGACAGAATTATAAATAATATTCAAATGCACTGCCTTCCGGTTCAATATTAAATTTCATTTTTTCGCCTGTATTTATATCTGAAAATGTAAGCTCGCACGCGCACAAGGCTATGTTTTCTCCTCGTATTGCCTTGCCATACTTAGCATCTGCATAAAGCGGTAACCCTCTACTTGAAAACTGCACGCGAATTTGATGATGTCTTCCTGTAATAAGCTGTATTTTAACTAAGCTTGTATTTACGCCATTTATCACTTTTTTAGCAACAAGCGCATAATTAAGCTTTGCTTTCTTTGCACCAGGGGTTGCTTCATCTACTACCTTTGAAAGATTTGTTTTTGCATCCTTTACAAGATAATCCTCAAATGTGCCTATTTCTTCTGTCAGCTCGCCCACAACAACTGCATAATAGGATTTATTCATATTGTGTGTAGTAAGCTGATTCGTTAACTTCGCTGCCGCATTTTTATTTTTTGCAAAAAGCATTATCCCTGACACTGGGCAGTCTAAACGGTTAATCGGTGCAATATATGGTTTGCCACCTTTTTTTACCTCTCTTGTCATAAGAGCACTTACCATATCTGTCGCAAAGCTAT
Organism: Lachnospira sp.; assembly: GCA_015057605.1. GTDB lineage: Bacteria > Bacillota > Clostridia > Lachnospirales > Lachnospiraceae > SIG291. The sequence continues at coordinate 53,010 of SVDX01000009.1, forward strand.
TATTTCCCTGCGCTAATACCCCTGCCGGCTTTTTGCATACTATTAAATCATCATTTTCAAATAAAATATTTAGAATCATATATCCTCTTTTCTCATAGTAACTTATTTTGTTAGAATATGCTTACAATATAAATGCTATCGCACCTATTATTGCTAACAACTTAAATATAGAAAGGAAATCCCAATTGGATTTCCTTTTAAAACACTTTTTACTTACTATATCTTGAATCTATATCCTATGCCACTTTTATCGTAGCGCTAGCTACGTGTGCCGAGGGACTGCAACGTTAGTTGCCTTCCTCTGTCCCGAGTGCACATACTCTGCGTAGCAGACTATCTGGGGCAGGACCTTAGATACACCTTCCTTACTATATCTTGAATCTATATCCTATGCCCCAGATAGTCTCAATGTACTGTGGCTTCGATGGATTAAATTCAATCTTTTCTCTTATCTTCTTAATGTGAACAGTTACTGTAGCAATATCACCAACTGATTCTAAATCCCAGATATTTGAGAAAATTTCTTCCTTTGTAAATACTCTGTTAGGATTCTTTGCAAGGAAGTATAATAAATCAAATTCCTTTGTTGTAAATGCTTTTTCTTCACCATTTACAAATACTCTTCTTGAAGTTCTGTCAATCTTGATTCCACGAATTTCATATACTTCATTTGCAGCCTCTTTGCTACCAACAAGTCTTTCGTATCTTGCTAAATGTGCTTTTACACGGGCCACTAATTCGCTTGGGCTAAATGGCTTAGTTATGTAATCGTCTGCTCCGATTCCAAAGCCTCTTATTTTATCAATATCTTCCTTCTTTGCTGATACTAAAATAATAGGAATATCCTTCTTTTCTCTTACCTTTTTGCATATTTCAAAGCCATCCATTACAGGAAGCATAATGTCAAGAATAATTAAATCTATTTCTTCCTCAAGAGCAGTCTTAAGACCTACTTCTCCTGTATTGCAAACAATAACGTCAAAACCGCTTAATTCAAGATAATCCTTCTCAAGTTCTGCAATACTTTCTTCATCTTCAATAATCAAAATCTTACTCATGATATGTTATTCCTCCTTACTCTTTCTTAAAACAAAATACATCGTGGTTCCTTTTCCTTCCACGCTTCGTGCCCATACCTTGCCACCATGCTCTTCAATAATCTTTTTAACGATAGCAAGTCCTATGCCACTTCCACCTTGGGCAGTATTTCTTGATGCGTCACCTCTGTAAAATCTGTTAAAAATAAGTGGTAAATCTTTCATAGATATTCCTCTACCATTATCTTCTATTTCAACTTGTACAAATTCTCCTGCATCACGAACCTTCATATTGATTATTCCATATTTATTAACAATATTTTTTACCGAGTTACTAACAATATTGTTAATAACACGTCTAAGCTGTTCTGTGTCAATTATGCAGTACTCGGAGTATTTTGCATAATTGTAGAAATTAAATTCAATGTTTCTGTTATCCAAATCCATCTTAAGCTCATTAGCAAGCCCTTCAAGATATTCAATTACATTAACATCTGTAAATACATATGGAATACTGTCTGTATCGATTTTAGAATATATTGTCAATTCATCAATAAGCTTATTCATATCGTTAGCTTTATTGTAAATAGTCATCATATATTTTCTGCGCTTTTCAGGGTCATCAACAACATTTTCCATCAAAGCTTCTACATACCCTTTAATTGTTGTTAAAGGTGTTTTTAAATCATGCGAAATATTGCTTATAAGCTCTCGGCTTTCTTTATCACTCTTCATCTTAAGCTCAGATGAGTTTTTCATAGCAACTCTCATCTTCTCAAAGTTAGTTACCGCCTGACTTAGCAATCCATTATCTAAGCCATCAAGTGAATAATCAAAGCTTCCCTCCATAATGTTTTCTGTAGCAGTTTCAAGATTCTCAAGTGGATCAAAAAGCTGTCTTTTAAGCCATCTGACTAATACCATAATCGTTATAACGGCTATTAACAAGCCCACGGCTATTTTTAATCTCAATAAGTTTTCACATTCAGGGAGCATTCTGTCTCCATCCATCACTATATGAACCGCAGATTCTCCTGCATTAGAATCATGATACCAAATAGATCTTACTATATAAGAAGCATCCTCGGTTGTATAATAAATGATTTCGTCATCAAAATGCATTTGATTATTTTTCTTGTCCAAAAATGACTTCAATTCAGTAAGGTTATCAGCCTCACAATTGCTATATCCAACTTCTTTGCCTTTGTATACAACAATCTTTGCATCTAATTTTTCTACATATTTTTCAAACTCTTCCCAATACTCTGCTGTTGCAAAATCATATTTTACATGCATATTAACCGCATCTCTTACAACTGCATCATAAAATGGCTCTGACACTTTAGCGATAAGTCTCATCTCATCATCTAATTCATTCGCCTTAATTCCACTAACATCATATCTACTATTTATAAGTGAAACTGTTCTTAAATCAAATAAATGCATTGCAACTACTAACACAATAGCAGGTATAAGAAATATTAACGCAAAAGAAAATATTACCTTTTTCTTTATCTTCACATTAATCACTCCTATAAGTACTGTTTCAATGCCTCTACCTTATTTAATTCTTCCCATGGAAGCTTAACATCTGTTCTTCCAAAGTGTCCATACGCTGCTGTCTGTCTATATATTGGTCTTCTAAGATCCAACATCTTTATAATTCCTGCAGGACGTAAATCAAATTCTTTTCTAACAATATCTACTAATGCTTCATCAGCAAGCTTTCCTGTGCCAAATGTTTCTATTCTTACTGACATAGGATGAGCTACACCAATTGCGTATGCAAGCTGAATTTCGCATTTGTCTGCAAGGCCTGCTGCAACAATGTTCTTTGCAACATATCTTGCTGCATATGCTGCTGAACGGTCAACCTTAGTACAGTCTTTGCCTGAAAATGCACCGCCACCGTGTCTTGCATATCCGCCATAAGTGTCTACTATAATCTTTCTTCCTGTCAAACCACTATCGCCATTAGGGCCACCAATTACAAATCTGCCTGTTGGATTTATAAAATATTTTGTATTATCATCAATTAAATCCTTTGGAAGTATTGCTTCAAACACATATTTTTTAATATCCTCGTGTATCTTTTTCTGTGAAACATCAGGATCATGCTGTGTAGATAATACTACTGTATCGATTCTTACAGGCTTATCATTTTCATCATATTCAACTGTAACCTGAGTCTTTCCATCAGGTCTTAAATATGATAATGTGCCATTCTTACGAACCTCTGTAAGCTTAAGTGCAAGCTTATGAGCTAACGATATAGGATATGGCATATATTCTTCTGTTTCATTAGTTGCGTAACCAAACATCATACCCTGATCGCCTGCACCTATTGCATCAAGTTCTTCATCTGTCATAGACATCTCTTTAGGCACCTCTGTTTTTAACTCTAATGCCTTATCTACGCCCATAGCTATATCAGCAGATTGTTCATCAATAGCTGTGATAACTGCACAAGTATTGCCATCAAAACCATATTCTGACTTATTATATCCGATAGATGTCACAACATCTCTTACTATTTTTTGAATATCCACGTATGCCTGTGTCGTAATCTCACCCATTACCATAACAAAACCTGTGTTAGTGCATGTCTCGCATGCAACTCGGCTCATTGGGTCCTGTTCAAGCAATGCATCTAATACCGCATCCGAAATTTGGTCACACATTTTGTCAGGATGGCCTTCAGTAACCGATTCAGATGTAAATAATCTTTTTTCCATAAAATATACCTCACATTTATTTTTATTACTTATTTCTTAATATTAATATAAAAATACCCATATTAAAATGATAATTCATTTGCAAAATATAGTCAAGCAGTTAATTGAATTCTATTAAAATATATAGTATAATATTTTTAAGATTATTTTAAGAACGGAGGAATGTTATGGAAAAGAAGACCTTTTTTTACTTTGAATTAGAGCCTGGTATGGTCGTGGCAGAAGACGTATATACTCCTAGTGGCCAATTAGTTTTAGGCGCACGAACCATCTTAAATGAAGTCAACATTAACCGCCTTGCCAACTATTCTATAATGGAAGTTCCTATTGATATTTCTCCAGCTCCAATAGAACCCAAAGCACAAGATGTTTCTCCACTTTCTAACCCTACTTTTAACATAGTAGAAACAGAGCGTTTTAAGAAATTTAGCAATACCTATCAATCAGCAACAACTAATCTTGAGAGTCATCTTAATAATATCGTTGAAATGAATGATGCCATTGATACAGATGCCATTCTAAAGGATACTTTTAGTTCTATCAACGAAGACTACAATTCATTTGAATTATTCGATATGATACATCACATCAGTTATTTTGATAACTCTTCCTTTGTACATAGTGTGAATGTTGCTCTTATAGCCTCTTTAATTGGCGGTTGGATTCAATTAAGCAAGGAAGACTTAAAGATTTTATCACTCTGCGGTTTATTACATGATATAGGCAAATTAGCAATTCCACCAGAGATTTTAAAAAAGCCAAGCAGACTTACTGATGAAGAATTTGAAATTATGAAATCTCACGCATCAAAGGGCTATGAGATTTTAAAGGATCAGCCAATCGACAATAGAATTAAACAGGCTGCATTATTACATCATGAAAAATGTGACGGAAGTGGTTATCCGTTCAAGCTATCAAGTCAGAAGATTCCACTTTTTGTTAAGATTATTACTATCGCGGACATTTATGATGCTATGACAGCAAGAAGAGTTTATCGTGCTCCAGTATGTCCATTCAAGGTTATTCAACAATTCCAAGATGAAGGACTTCACAAATATGATCCACTTATCATATTAACCTTCCTTGAAAACGTTGTACAAACCTATATGAACAATGATGTTTTCTTAAGCGATGGTAGAATCGGAAGAATAGTTATGATTAACAAATTAAATTTAGCACGACCAGTTGTTAAAGTTGGAAATGATTTTGTCGACCTTTCTCAAACACCAGGTGTAGAGATTGTTGATATAATTACACACAGCAATAATAATAAAACAATATAAAAAAGAACGCATTGCCTTAAAATTTGTAAACCCGGCAATGCGTTTTTCATTATATATTTTATTCACTATTAAGCCATTTTAAGTTTGAATTTCTGAATTTCTTTATCATCAGAAACCTTTTCAATACTTGCCCCAAGACCTCTTAGCTTAACCTCAAAATCTTCGTATCCTCTTTGAATATACTTGATATCTTCAACTATTGTATAGCCCTGAGCCATCATACCTGCTATTACAAGTGCTGCTCCTGCTCTTAAATCCGGTGCCGATACATATGAACCCTTAAGTCCATTAACTCCGGTAATTATAGCAACGTTAGCTTCTACCTTAATATTAGCACCCATACGAGAAAGCTCATCTACATACTTAAATCTATTTTCAAATATATTCTCTGTAACAATGCTTGTGCCTTCACATGTGCTAAGTACAACTGCCATCTGTGGTTGCATATCTGTTGGGAAACCAGGATATGGCATTGTATTAACCTGTGTTGCAACCTTCTTGTTAGTAGCAATAACTCTTACTGCTTCATCATACTCTTCAACAGTGCATCCAATTTCAACAAGCTTTGCTGATAAAGATTCTAAATGCTTTGGAATAACATTCTTAACAATTACATCGCCATTAGTTGCTGCTGCTGCAAACATAAATGTTCCTGCTTCAATTTGATCCGGAACTATTGAATATGTTGTTCCATGTAGTTTTTCAACGCCCTTAATTCTAATAACGTCTGTACCTGCGCCCTTAATGTTTGCTCCCATGCTATTAAGGAAGTTAGCTACATCAACAATATGAGGTTCCTTAGCTGCATTCTCAAGAATTGTATTACCCTCTGACAAAGCCGCTACCATCATAATATTAATAGTCGCACCAACTGATACAACATCCAAATAAATATGACTTCCTACTAATTTTTCCGCCTTTGCCTTTATCATACCTTCTGATAAATCAACATTAGTTCCTAATGCCTTAAAACCCTTAATATGCTGATCTATAGGTCTGCTTCCAATATCACAGCCACCTGGCAAAGCTACATCTGCTTCTTTATATTTACCTAACAAAGCACCTAACAAATAATAAGAAGCTCTTATCTTCTTAATAAATTCGTACTCTACGCTTACGTTGTTAATTGTTTTTCCACATATCTCAACAGTATGCTTATCTTTTCTTCTGACAGTAGCTCCAATTTCTTCAATTGCCTGAAGCAATACATTAACATCGCTTACATCTGGAAGATTTTCTATCGTAACCACATCATCAGTCATAACGGCCGCTGCCAAAATGCCTAATGCTGCATTCTTAGCTCCACCGATACAGACCTCTCCTTGCAATGGTTTGCCACCTTTTATAATATACTGTTCCATTTTATACCTCTTGACTATTTTACTGCAAAAAGCGATATAACCTATGAGAGGCTCTCATAGCCTATATCGCTAATAATTATTTATTTAAATATTTCAATGGGTCAACTGGTGTTGAACCGCCATTAATTCTTATCTCAAAGTGTAAGTGTGGGCCTGTTGCAACACCTGTCATACCTGACTTAGCAACTACCTGACCCTGTGTTACATATTGACCAACATATACGTTAATAACGCTTAAGTGTGCGTATCTTGTAACTACACCGTCTGAATGTTGGATATCTACACAATATCCGTATCCACCCATCCATGCAGCTCTGATAACCTTACCACTTCTTGATGCAAGCATTGGAGTTCCTGATGGTACGCCAAAATCTACACCTGTGTGGAAGCTGTTAACCTGACCTGTTACAGGATGTGTTCTGTAACCAAATGCCGAAGTAACTGGTGCCCATCCATAGAATGGATTAATGTATGTTGGAGGAGTAACTGTTCCTCTCTCAACAATTGCTGCCACTGCCTCTTCTATAACTTCTTCTACGATAATCTCTCTTGATACTTCAACACCATTTTCGTAAGTAATCATCGCTTTAACTTCTCTGTATCCTGCCTTACCTGCGGATACTGTATTATATACACCAATGTACATAGAATTATTATCTTTGTATATTGTAGGTAAGTTAAACTTCTCTTTGTATGTTACTATCTCTGTATTAAGAATATTAACTTCCTTAGTAGGAACTAATATTACAATCTTATCTCCAACATGAATCATTGACTTAATTGTCATATCAGGATTAAGTGCCAATAATTCTTCAATTGTTATATTGTACTTACCGCAGATACCATATAAGCTGTCACCTGCAACTACTGTATGATACTGCTTTTCTTCTGTAGCCTTAGTGATTGCTGCATATGCATCTTCAAGGCTTACTACTTCATAATCATTCTTTGTAGTCGGAATAATAGAAATTGACTCTGAGTATCCCATTAAAAGCAATCCGTCTTTTACTTTTTCAGGATCTATAATCTCTTGGTTAAGATGAGCTGTATTGCCAATTAATGTAGCCGATACTCTGCCTGGATCCATCTCATCTACAGTAGCCTTTTCTAAAGCAACTGCCATTGTTCCATCATCATTAGTTGAAAGAACTACTTGGAACTCATTCTCCTTATCATAATCCTGCTTAATCATCTCGAAAAGTGTTATAACCTCTTCTTTTGATGCTAATGTTACAACATAATCTTCTATTCTTACAGTATATGCTTCTTTCTTGTCCGTTGTGATTTGTGAGCCTTGCATTATTGCATATATATCAGATGTCATATTATCAAGTGTTGTAAAATCCTTCATATCCGAAGTCTCATACACTTCAAGTTCAACATCTGCATACACAAGCACTCCATCTGCATTAAGCATAAGTCTTGCAGCATTATATGCTTGCTGTGCTTCCTTAGGTGAACTAACCTGTCCAACTTCTTTGCCGTTAACTACTACTATATATCCAAATTTTTCTACAATCTCTTGTTTAAATAACTTCTCCATCACTGGTGCGGAAAATAAACTTAATACGCATCCAGCAAATACTATACTAAAAAATAACGAATATATTCTTCTATAATATCTTGTTATGCCTTTCATAATCTTCCTCCATATCCAATTTCATAAAGATACACACTAGCATTTTAGCAAAGTTTCCGTTTTTTGTAAAGTCTTATTTGATTTTTTAACAATTTATTCACAATTTAAAGTCTGAAAGTGTCTATTATTTTATCGAGTTTTTCTGCTGTCTCTCTTAGCGAAAGCCCCTTTACTTCTAATGTTACGTGTGCATATTTCTCATATAATGCGCATCTTTCTTCATACAGCTTTTCAAAGGTTTGTCCATCTTTTATGACAACACCTCTTTCATCTAAGCTTCCAAGTCGCACCAAAAGCTCTTCCATATCAATTTTTAAATATACTACTATTGCATTTTCAAAGTAGCGTTCCATCGCCTCTTTGCAGTATATTGCACTTCCGCCTGTCGCTATTACATTTTTTGAAAGCTCAATACTTAGATTAGCTGCATTTTCAATTTCAATAAATGTATTTATGCCGTCCGTTGCAATAATATCCTTTAAAAGCCTTCCCTCGCGTTTTTGTATTACTATGTCTGCATCCACAAAATTGTAGCCTAACCTTTTTGCAAGCACTACGCCTACAGTACTTTTTCCCACGCCAGGCATACCTATCAAAATAACACTTTTATCCATAGTATTTTTCTCCATCTTTGTTCATTTTATACCTAACCGCAATGTAGCAGCTAAGATGTGCAACAAATGTAACGCCCCAACTTATCGGATATGCATAATATACAGTTTCAATTATATGGAATTTTTCCATTTGGAAAAGCACCGCTATAATAGCTAATCTTAATGCGCAAACTCCAACCAAAGACACTATCATAGGCATTATTGAATAGCCCATACCTCTAAGTGAACCTACTGTAACATCCATAAGTCCGCAAAGCGCATAGGTCTTGCAGATAACCCCAAGTCTTACCATTCCCGCTTCTATAACCTCTGGGCTCTTAGAATATAAGCCCAAAAGCTGCTCGCCGAATATGAGTGCAAGTCCGCCAAGTAATATTCCTACAGCTGTAGCACAGCACAATGCCGTAACAAGAATTTTATTGATTCTATCCTTTCTTCCTGCTCCCATATTTTGTCCGGTAAATGATATTGTAGACTGATGGAAAGCATTCATTCCAGTATAAACAAAGCCCTCTATGTTGAGCGCTGCCGAATTACCAGCGATTATTGTAGGACCAAATGAGTTAACTGTCGATTGTATAAATACATTTGCAAACGAAAACAGCATGCCCTGAAATCCCGCAGGTAAGCCTATTTGAACTATCTTAATCAATTTCTCTTTTTTTATCTTAAGTTCTTTTAAATCAAGATGGCTTGGTCCACTTTCTTTAACAAGACATCGTATTACCAAAAATGCCGATATACATTGCGACACCGCTGTTGCAATTGCAACTCCTGCAACACCAAGCTCTACTACTATTACAAGAAATAAATTTAGAACTACATTTACAATTCCGGAAACTATCAAGTAATAAAGCGGTCTTTTTGTATCTCCCATAGCTCTTAATATTGCTGCGCCAAAGTTATATACCATAACCGCAGTCATACCAATAAAATATATTCTTAAATAAACAACTGCAAGTTCTCTAACCTCAGCAGGTGTTTTCATCCACTTTAATACAATCGGGGCAAACACAACACCAATAATTGTAAGTATAATACCACTTATAATACTTAATTTAATTGCTGTATGTACAGTTTCCTTTAAGTCCTTTTCCTGCTTTGCTCCGTAAAATCTTGCTGTAAGTACATTTGCACCAATGGACAAACCAATAAAAAGATTTGTAAGCAAGTTAATTAGCGACGATGTCGAACCCACCGCCGCTAAGGAATTATCACCCGCAAAATTACCAACAACAACTATATCTGCTGCATTAAATAAAAGTTGTAAAATACTCGAAAACATCAGCGGTATAGAAAATGCAAGCATTTTTTTAAGCACAGAACCGCTGCACATATCCATTTCGTATCGTTTAGTTTTCATTATTTCCTCCTGCTATGAAAATAAACAAATGCATCTATTGCCTCTAAAATATCTGCAAATACTTCTCTTGGTGCATTATCAATATATTTCATAAGAATTTCTTTTTCCTTCTGACCCTTATAGCGCCCATAGAAAATATCATAAAGATTATGGCCTCTTACATATATCTTTATATTCTCGATATTGTCCTTTAATTCCTGTTTTGAGTCAATTCTTATTCCAAGCTTACGCTCCATATTTTTAACGCTTGTTATTTTATAAAGCTGTTTCTTGTACTTGCTATATAAAATGTCATAGAACTCTTCCTCATTGTCAATTATACCGATTTTTGCCATTACGGAAGGTTCTAAGAAATAGTTTTCAAATGAGTAGTATTTCAGGATAAGGACATTTTTTCTTGTAACATTTGGAAGATTGCCAACATCATGCTTTTCTCTAATATCATAATAACGGCAAAGCTGTCTTGCTAACTCTTCTCTATCCTTTCCATCAGAATCGCGAATCATTAAAAACTGCTCTTTTAAATACAATTTATTAATGTACTTAAGGTTAGCGTAGGTTTTAATGTTTGTGCAGCTATTTGTCTGTATTATACTGATTCTTTGAAGATCGCCATCATCATCATATACCTCTGAATAATATTTGTTAAGAAGTAGTGGCAATCTGCTTCTGTCCTGTGTTCCCTCAACTATGAACACAAAATTTACGTTCATAAGGTCATTTGCATTATAGCCAAGGTCATCCAATATCTCATCAATATTTGTTTTCTTACGGATAACCGTATTGTACTGTTTATCCACAACTACCTGATTGATTTGCTTTGAGGTAAAGTTAAATATCATATTTGGTGAATGAGTTGAGAAAATAACCTGATTTTTCTTCGAAAGCTTGTATAATATTTCGCTCGCCACCTTTTGAAGCTGTGGATGAAGATAAATTTCTGGATCCTCAATCATGATAATGTATGGAATTACATTTTTCTCTTCTGTGTAAGTTTCTAAAAGCGATAAAACATAGATGCTTCTAAAGCCTTCTGACAATTGCTTGATATCACCCTGAGTACCTCTATTTGTATTTTTAACCACAGTATTTATCTTAAATAATTCTTCTACATCAAATTTCATTTCATAGCGTATTTCCTGAGATTGTCCGCCATTTTTCTTGAAATTCTTATTCAACTTGTTAGCAAAAATGTTAAGATTATTATCAAATAGTTTATATTGCAAAAGACGAGTTGTTTCCATAACCGTAAGCTCATTTACTGCTTTCTTTGCTATAGCTCCGATACAATTAAAGCATTGGTTACATTTTCTTGCTCTGTCAAATATACAATAATCTGCTTTGTAATCAGAAATAGGATTACTTCCCTGAAGTTTTAAAATATTCTCCTGTAAATCATCACGTTTTCTTGTATGGTCAATAAAATACAATTTAGGCAATACATTTTTTATCTCGGGATTGTCCTTGTTTGCAACATCCTTATATTTGCCCTTGCCGTCTCTGTTATAAATGTATTCAAAGCTAAGCTCGCTTCCGTTAAATCCTGGCAGCTTCTGCGAAAACTCCTTTAACCACATATCATATTTTTTCATTTTACTTACAATGCCACGTGTGTGAAACATTTGTAAATCCTCTTCTTCAAAATGCAAAGTCATACCTATAACGATATTATTCTCAGGCATATTGAAATCTCTTTCACTTATCTGATAATCACCAAGCGCAGCTCTTATGGCATCTAAAATGCTACTCTTTCCGGAATTGTTCTTACCTACAAATATAAATGCATTATCAATGTCAGTAATTGATAACTCCTTGATAGATTTAAAATTTTTTATAACAAGAGACTGTATTTTCATTTAATATCACTTCTTTCCATTTTTCTTAACGCTATATCCAAAGCTTCCAAGCTTATTATTCAAATCATAATATTCTCCATGAGAATAAGCCATAAGCCCCGATGCCTGCAAGTTAAATTTGTTTGTTTCATCCATATATTTATCATCCACATTTACATTTACAACATCCGCTATAAACATAGTATGTGAGCCGTATTCTCTTTCTTCTCTTACACGGCATTCTATATTGACAGGACACTCCGCAATAAGTGGAACTGACACTTCTTTAGCCTTCTCCTTATGAAGTCCCGTCTCTTTAAATTTATCAACATCTCTGCCCGATTTTACGCCGCAGTAATCCGTTGCAAAGCATAAATCCTTTGTCGTAAGATTAATAACAAATTCTTTTGTTTCCTTTATGAGATTATAAGAATACCTCTCAGGTCTTACTGAAATGTATGCCATCGGAGGATTAGTACATACCGTTCCTGTCCATGCTACAGTTATTATATTGTCATTGCCCTTACCGTCACCTACAGTAACCATAACTGCTGGCAATGGATAAATCATATTGCCCGGCTTCCAGCTTATCTTTGCCATAATCTTCTCCTTTCAAGCTTATCCTCTATATAGCAAAATGCATTTGCAATAATCGCCGCATGATCTGCGGACAAATCACTTTTAACAACACTATACTTTTCTTCCCGCAAAATAGCATCTGTATAATAGTTTTTTTCCACCACTGCTTCTAATATACTACCATCTGCCTGAAATTCAAGAGTAAATTCTTCACGACATACACCCTCTTTTGTATTTTCAAATGTCTTTATACAGCTAAAATCAAACATTTTTGCTTCCTTTGCATCATCACCTGCCTGCACAGAAATTTTTTCATTTGGCGCAAGCGCCACATATGCCGTTGTAATAACTCTGGTTCTTGGATCTCTGTCATAATCTCCGTAGGTTGCAAACTGTTCTATTCTTACATTATCAAGATTAGTTTCCTCAAAAAGCTCTCTTTTTGCAGAATTTTCTAAATCCTCCCTATATTCTACAAAGCCTCCTGGCAAAGCATAAAGCCCTATACAAGGGTGGTTTGCTCTTTTTATCAACAATACTTTGTTAACTTTAAGTTTTTCATCCACAATATCATATCCAAACACCACTATATCTACTGTATTTGACGGATTATCATATGCTTTTGGATTATAATCCTTAAGAAACTCCTCTAAAGTCTGACCCTTAAAATTCAGCTGACCTGTACCAATAAATCTGTCAAAATCTGTAAGAAACATATTTGTCAACTCCTTTTTAGCTATTTAGTTTATTTTATCACACTTTTTCTTATTGTAACAAATTTATTTATATGTTAAAATATAAATAATCAAATATTGTAACAAAAAATATTTTTTTAGGAGGATTTCACAATGACAGGAAACGTAATCGTAGGACAATCAGGCGGACCTACATGTGTTATTAACGCGAGCCTTGCAGGTGTTTACAAAACTGCAAAGGACAGAGGAGCTACTAAGGTATATGGTATGCTTAATGGTATCAAAGGCTTGTTAGAAAGAAGATATGTAGATTTAGCTGAGCATCTTAAGGGTGATTTAGACATCGAACTTTTAAAAAGAACACCTTCTTCTTACTTAGGTTCATGCCGTTACAAATTACCAGAAATCTGTGATAACAGAGAAATCTATGACACAATTTTTGAAATACTTGGCGAATTAAATATCAACTATTTCTTCTACATTGGCGGTAACGATTCAATGGATACAATCAAAAAATTATCAGATTACGCCATTTTAATTAACAGCGACATCAAATTTATCGGTGTTCCAAAGACTATTGATAACGACCTTGCTATGACAGACCACACTCCAGGTTACGGTAGTGCTGCTAAATACATAGCTGCTTCTACAAAAGAAATCATTCGTGACGGTTTAGTTTATGATCAACAAAGCGTAACTGTTATTGAAATTATGGGACGTAACGCAGGTTGGTTAACAGCTGCTGCTGCATTAGCTAAGGGCGACGACTGCGAAGGTGTTGATTTAATCTACCTTCCAGAAATTCCATTTGACATTGATAAATTTATGACTAAGATTAAAGAACTTCACAAAGTTAAAAAATCTATAGTTGTTGCAGTTTCAGAGGGTATCAAGGTTGCTGACGGAAGATATGTATTTGAACTTACAGACCACATTGAATTCGTAGATATGTTCGGTCACAAACAATTACAAGGTACAGCAAAATACCTTACAGAATTAATTAGCCGTGAAATCGGTTGTAAGACTCGTGCAATTGAATTTACAACTCTTCAAAGAGCTGCTTCTCATCTTGCTTCAAGAACAGATATCACAGAAGCATTCCAGGTTGGTGGTGCAGCTGTTAAGGCAGCAAGCGAAGGCTATACTGGACGCGTTGTTGTTCTTGAAAGAGTTTCATCAGACCCATACATCTGCGGTACTGATATAAAAGATGTTCATAAGATTGCAAATGTTGAAAAGAAGGTTCCATTAGAATGGATTAATGTTGAGGAAGCAAGCGTTTCATCAGAATTTATCAGATACGCTACACCACTTATTCAGGCTGAATTATCACCAATTATGGTTAATGGTCTTCCAAAACACATCAAGCTTAATCTTTAATAATTATGAGACTAGTTATACAGCGTGTTAATCATGCAAGTGTAACAGTGGACGACAATATAGTAGGCAGCATTTCTAAAGGTTTATTAGTATTACTTGCAATAAGTAACACAGACACCTTAGATATGCTGCCTCGCTATGTAGAAAAGCTTGTAAAGCTTAGAATATTTGCTGATGAAAATGGCAAATCCAACCTTTCACTTTTAGATGTAAATGGCGAATTACTCATTGTATCGCAATTCACACTTTACGCTGATTGTAAAAAAGGCCACAGACCAAGCTTTACCAACTCCGCTCCTGCAACGCTTGCCAATGAATTATACGAAGAATTTATACGACTTTCAAAAGAATATGTCAAAAACGTACAACACGGCATATTCGGTGCCGATATGAAAGTCAACTTAGAAAACGATGGACCTTATACAATAGTGTTTGATAGCAAAGATATGTAGAATAGCGCGAACGCGAACAATAAAAAAGACCCACCCCACAAATTTATTTGTGTGAGGTGGGTCTTTTTTATTGTTCATGTGAGCCAAACGAACACCGAGGAAACACGTAGTGTTTTCGAGGTGGCGTTCGCGCTATTACTTACATTCCCTCATAATCCTCTCTTGTAAATCTATGATATGTTATACCAAATTCATTTTCATCAATACAGTACATATATGCATCTGCTTTTTCATTTTCAAAATAAAGAACCGTGCCGTGGTCTTCTTTTTTCATCTTCAAAACTGTGCCATTTTCATCAGCAAATCCTTTAAAATAATCGATAACCGCTTGCATATTTTGACTCTTCAGAACTCTCAAAAAGTTTCTTAAAAACTCTGGTTCCGCCACCTTTTGCTCTACATAATCGCACCCTAATTTATCAATCAAAATACAATACCGGTCGCCATCTTTGCTTACATTTACCGCTCCTAAATATTGTATCTCTAAAAGATACTGTTCTACTTTTTCTCTCAATTTTTCATTTTCTATTGTATCTTCTAAGCCTAAATGTCTGCACAAGGACACTTTAGGATAATACAATCTTATATTTGAATCAAAACTACCTATCTTGATTTGCCACTCTTTCATAGTATCTACAATGTGCTTTTCTAATGTCATTATAATCCTACCTTCTGCCAAAATACCTTAGCGTATGCTTTTTATATTCTACATATTCCTCTCCAAACATTTTTTGCATATGCCCTTCTTCCTGCAAAATCTGCAGATGTAGCATAAGCATCGCAAATATGCTACATATCAATAGCGGAACATTGAAATACATAAGACATATCGAAATATACATAAAATATTATTAAGCTTAAAATAGCCACTATTTGATAAAACATACTTATCTTTTCCTTTCTCATATGAACAGTTATTCATATGAATATATAAGCATATGTTTTATCATTTGTCAAGCATTTTTATTTTCCCGGATTTACATGTATCATGATATGCTTAACCTTAGGAAAGCTTTTTTCAATATCATCATGCACCATTTCTGCTATATTATGAGCTTCTTTTAGTGTATAACATTCATCCAAACGAATTTCCAAATCTACATAAATTTTATTTCCAAAAATACGTGTCTGTAGCAAATCTATGCCTAACACCTCTTCTTTTTTCATAGCACAATCATAAATTGCTTTTTCTGTTTCTTCATCGCAAGAATGGTCAACCATTTTATCCATAGCATCCTTAAAAATATCAAAGGCTGCTTTTGCTATAAAAATAAAAATTACCAAGCTGGAAATTGAATCCATAACAGGAAATCCAAGCATTGCTCCTGCTATTCCAATAAGTGCTCCAATCGACGAAAATGCATCCGAACGATGATGCCACGCATCTGCCATCAATGCCCCTAAATCAAGTTTTTTAGCATAATATCTTGTATACCAATACATCCCTTCTTTGGCAAGAATTGATACTACGGCTGCAATCAGTGCCAAAATACTAGGAACCTGTAAATCCTTATAATTTCCAGCAATAATTGTTTTAAATGCATTTATACCAATCATTGCTCCTGTAGCAAAAAGAATTATTGAGAGCAAAATTGCAGCCACACACTCCAAACGCTCGTGTCCATAAGGATGTTCCTTGTCAGGCTCCTTTGATGCCAGTTTGATGCCAATCATAACTACAAATGTACTAAATACATCCGATGCTGAATGAACTGCATCACTAATCATTGCACTTGAGTGCGCTACGATACCAGCAATTAATTTAAATATCGCCAGCATTACATTTTCAATAATTGTAACAATTGATACCTTGTTTGCGATTTTACTAAAATTCTGTTCCATATTAGTTACCTCCAATATTTAAGATAACTCTATGACACTTACTATATGTGGGAGTTTAAACGAATTGTATATAAGAATAAAAAACACCCACGAATCAGTATTAGCAACTACTGTCCCGTGGATGGAAAATTCCACTGTCGCTTATGCGACCCGACTCCATGACAATCTGTCACGGTCTGCTCAGTTTGTACTGTAGATTTATTGCAGTGCAAAGAGTTCTTGTAGAATATCATATGTAATTAAGTTTGTCAAGGTTATACTCCTTCTCGATTCCGCTTCGCTTCTTCTCGCGGTCGTTTGCATCCCTATGATATATAGGAGAAGTGGCAATTACAAATAAATTTGCATTGCCACTCTCCTTACGCGCGAACGCCACCTTGATTTCGCTTTGCTTCATCTCGGTGTTCGTTTGGCTCACATGCAAGACATTAAAAGACAGACTCACACAAGCAAACTTGTATCGTC
>SVDX01000010.1 GCA_015057605.1 Lachnospira sp.
GTTGACCGTTCTTTGAATTCTTTTGAATTTTCAGGTTCGTCTTAGTATTTAATTATCAAGGTTGGGCTGCCCTTCTTTTTTGCGACAGCTATGTTAGTATATAACACCAAAAATGATTTGTCAACACTATTTTACAATTTTTTTAACTTTTTTCTTAATCACTCTTATGAGCCTTATTCTTATGACATTAAACAAAGATAGCCCATTAAAAATGGGCTATCTTTGTTATCTAATATTGATAATCAATCTTTCTTCTCCTGAATAACAACACAATTCAATTTTATTAATATTATCAGCAATTGCTTCATCTGTTTGGAATGCCATTATAGTTGTAATTGTTTGTCCTGCAGTGAGAGTTTTATCTCTGCTGTTTAGCAATTCCAAATTAAGTCCTGTTGCCATTCGCATTACATGTGTTTTTCCATCATTTAATATAAGCTTATATGATGTATCAACATCCTTTGTATTAACAACAATTGTATTGTTAGATGTATTCTTTAATTCAAACTCAAGTACTATTAGTTTCTTACCGTCCGATGCTTCTGTACTAACTATGCCATTACTTTCCATATACACCTTTGTAATTACAACATTTGTATTCTTTATCGAAACATTTGTAAGTCCTAATGTTTTTTCAAAAGTATCACCCAATTCACCACCAGCCGATGTTGTAGGCTCTTGCGTAGAACCACTAGTTGGTTCTTCGGTAGGATTATCAACACCTGGTTGTGTAGGCTTTTGCGTCGGAGTCTCTGTCGGCTTTTGTGTGGAACCTTGTGTTGGTCCTTCTGTAGCGCCTTGTGTTGATTGCTCCTGCGTCGTCTTCTCTGGTATATATTCCTTATCTTCTAAAACATTAGCTATATATTCTGCAACAAGATTCATATCTGACTGACTTCTGTTAATATCATCATAACATCCGGTAATCAAAACAGTACTCAATAACAATCCCAGCACCATTATCCTCTTCATGTCCGTTACCTCCATTACTATATAACATATATTATAACATTATTCTTTTGTACTATCAAGTTCAAACCAGAATTCCACACCATTATCAGCATTTTCAACGCCGTAACACTTATTATGGGCATCCATAATTGCTTTTACAATAGATAACCCAATTCCGTTACCACCATATTCCCTTGTTCTTGCTTTATCCACTTTGTAAAACTTTTCCCAAATATGTTCTATATCTTCTTGTGGTATAGAGTCACCTGTATTAAATATGCTAACTCTAATTATATCATTTTCATTTGTCATTCTAATTTGTATACGTTTTTCATATTTACAATGATTAATTGCATTTGAAAGGTAATTTGTAATTACCTCTTCTATCATAAATTCATCTGCCCAGCAATACGTACCATCTATCAAGTCCAGTTCTATCTGTATCTCATTGTTTTCTATACGTAGTTCGTTGGCAGCTACAATTGATTTTATCAATGTCGTTAAGTTGAAATGCTCTATCGTAATTGGTTCTGAGCTTGATTCAATTTGATTGAGTGTAAGAAGCTTTTTAACCATACTATTCATTTTGTTAGCTTCATCAATTATAACGTCGCAGTAGTATTCCATACTTTCTGCATCGTCAAATACATTTTCCTTGACACCCTCTGCATAGCCTTGTATAAGTGCAATTGGAGTTTTTAGCTCATGCGAAACATTATCCAAAAAATTTCTTCGCATCTGGTCAATCTTTTCTTTATTTTCAATATCCTTTTGTAACTGTAAATTTGCACTCTTCAAATCCGAAATGTTCTTTTCTAATTTTGTTGAAAGCATATTCATCGTATTTCCCAAAAGACCTATCTCACCATTGTCATCACCTGTATATTTCTTTGTAAAATTCATTTTAGACATCTCTACAGCTATATTGGACAAATCTGATATCGGCTTTGAGATTTTTTTAGCAAATATATAGGTACTTGCTATATTGAAAATCAATGCCAAAACTCCAATAGTTATAATAAATCTGTTGGATATTTTAACATTTTCTTTTATACTTTGTATTGGAAGACGCATCAATACTGAATTATTGTCCTCAAGATATCCGAATATTTCAAGATATTCTGCATCCATACTTTTATCATAGGTTCTTTGAAGCTTATAATCATCTGTTTTTGTTATAATACGTGCATTTTCATCGACAGCGCCTATTGTATCTAACATAAGTCGCTTTTTTAGTTTTTCCGTATCATCCACAGATGCATATAATGCACCCCAGTCAGAACCCAATATAACCATAGAAATGTTTGTCGGAGCACAAATCTGTTCCAATCTGACTTCACATTCATCCATATCTATGGTTCCTTCTTCATATTGTTCAATTAATTTATTAATGTTTTCATACGCGCTAATAAGTGCCTGTTGTTTATCATATAAATAATATTTTTCAAGTAATGCAACATTTAAAATACATATCGCTAACACGGTAAATGTTGTAATAAGCGCAAAAACTAAGGTCATCTTAAAACGCATTGAATGTTTAATTTTTTTAGCCATATTGTCCTCGTATTTTAAATTTATGCCTCAAGTTTGTAGCCCATGCCCCAGATAGTCTTTATCATATCGCCTTTTGCGCCCATTTTGTTTCTGATTTTTTTAACATGAGTATCAATTGTTCTTGCATCACCAAAGTAATCATAATTCCATACGTTATTGAGTATCTTTTCTCTTGAAAGTGCTATACCCTTATTTTCAACAAAATACAATAGCAACTCAAACTCTTTAAAGCTTAAATCAACATTTTTACCATCTATAGTTACAATTCTTGCAGCCTTATCAATTACTATACCAGAAAGTTCAATTATATCATCCATATCCATATGACTGGTTCTTCTTAAAATAGCATCAACTCTGGCTGTTAATATTTTAGGGCTAAATGGTTTCGTAATATATTCGTCAACGCCTAATTCAAAGCCAAGCAATTCATCCTTTTCATCAGACTTTGCTGTAAGCATAATAACTGGTACCTTTGAGTTCTTTCGTATCTCTTTTAAGGTTTGAAATCCATCCATCCTTGGCATCATAACATCCATAATAATCAAAACAATATCCTTGTTTGCATAAAACTCATCAATTGCTTCTTCGCCGTCCTCTGCCTCTATAACATTAAAATCCTTTTTAAGCAAAAAATCCTTAACAAGCTTTCGCATTCTCGCTTCATCATCTACAACAAGTATTGTTCCTCTATCTAACATATAATCGCTCCTATTCTCTTTTAGACATCGTCTGATATGATACCTATATAATATCAGCTATGTATGTTAATTTTGTGAATTCTTACTACTTGCTTCTAATTCTTTTTGAAGCTTATTTAAATCATTTTCTTTATCTTTAAGTTCCTCTGCCCAGCCTGCATATTTGTTTTGAAGTTTAACTTCATAATCTAAAATTGTAGGACTGGTAGTTGTAGATGCTATGTATATCATAACAATTATAATTATAGCCATAACAGCATTTATTATAAGTGATGTTATAAATGGAGCTTTAAAGCGTGAATCTTTCTTATCTTCTGTTGTCTCCTTAGACTTCTCAACACTTACACTATAAGTAATTGGAAGCATATCCTCTTCCACCACACCACTTCTATATAACCTTCCCTGTAGCTCACGCAAATAGCTTATACCAACCGGCGTTTTAAATACATTTTCTTCAATAAGTTTATTGTACATACTAAGCAATTTGTCGGAATTATCATGCTTTACCTTTTCTTTAATGTACTTAACGCTTTCTACTTCCTTTTGCGCAGCTGTCGCTTCTTTCTTTGTAGCAAATTCAAACCCATCAACTATAAATTTTTCTTTAGCTTCCATCATACCTACCTCCATTTTCAAAAAATGCAAACCTTCCTACTTATATTTTACCAAAAAACAAAAGGCAAGTAAAGAAAATCCTTACTTACCTTTTAGCGTGGACCTGAGGGGAATTGAACCCCTGTCCGAAGCCTCTTCCATTCAAGCTTCTCCTATCACAGTCTGTGTATTATGCCTTGCGGCCATTCCCTTAGTAAGTCGCCCAAAGACAGGCTACAAACCTTAGTAGCTTCATAAAATCTTTTATCTCCTCAAAGCTTTGGAAACAAAGTGCCTCGCAAGTTCGACGCCGAACTCTTAAGCAGCGAGTGACTTAAGGTCGACGGCTGCCACTAGGCAGCGTACGCTAAATTTTCGTTTGCGTTTATTTTTAATTTCCGGATTGATGACGCAGTCCCGGACTGCGGATAGCTTCTCAAACTTCTAAAACCCCGTCGAAACCAGTACAAGCCCTTATTTACACCTTTACAATAATACAATTTATTTTTATTGTCAATATTAATAAAGGTTTTTCACCTTGAAATCCTTCTCGGCTTCACGACGCTGATCCTTCTTAGCAATATCTTCTCGCTTATCATAAAGCTTTTTACCACGTGCTAAGCCTACCTTAACCTTTACAAGACTTCCTTTAAAGTATACCTGTAATGGCACTAAAGTATACCCTTTTTGAGCAACTTTTCCAGAAATCTTATTAATTTCAGCCTGATGTAGTAATAGCTTTTTAACTCGCAAAGGATCCTTGTTGAAAATATTTCCCTTTTCATAAGGACTGATATGCATATTATATACATATACTTCGCCATTTTCTATTCTTATAAATGATTCCTTTACACTGCATTTGCCCATACGAAGCGATTTTACCTCAGTACCATGCAAAGCAACTCCAGCCTCGTATTCTTCTTCAATAAAGAAATCAAAATAAGCCTTTTTATTATTTGCTATAAGCTTAATATTTGCCTTTTCCATCTTTATTCCTCTACTATTTCAAAATCTATCGTTCTAAGCATTTTATCGGCTCTTACAACCTCTACCTTAAGCTTCTGGCCTAAGAGATATTTGCGATTTGTCATTTCTCCTACCATTTCGTAATGTTCATCATCATAGTGGAAATAATCACCTTTAAGGCTTGTAATACGCACCATACCTTCAATTGTGTTAGGTAACTCAACATATATTCCCCAGGCTGTCAAACCAGAAATCACACCGTCGTATACTTCTCCGATACGCTTTGACATATATTCAACCTTTTTAAGCTTATCTGTCTCTCTTTCAGCCTCTTCTGCTCTTCTTTCAGTTCTGCTTGAGCTTCCTGCAATTTCAGGAAGTATATTGGAATAATGAGTTTTTCTCTTATCATCTAATTTTGCATTAAGATTCTCTTTAATTATTCTATGAATCTGTAAATCTGGATATCTTCTTATCGGTGATGTGAAATGTGAATAATACTTAGAGGATAAGCCAAAATGCCCTGTTGCCTCCGTAGTGTATTGCGCTCTTTTCATTGAACGAAGTGTAAGTCTGCTAATAAGAGCTTCTTGCGGACTTCCTTCAATCTTAGTGATAAGCTTTTGAATCTCCTTTGGATGTATCTCGTCATTTGTCACGCGAAGAGTATAACCAAAATTGTTAATAAATAAAGCTAATTTGCTAATTTTCTCTGTATCCGGATTATCATGTGTTCTGTATAAAAAT
This sequence comes from Lachnospira sp., assembly GCA_015057605.1. Lineage (GTDB taxonomy): Bacteria > Bacillota > Clostridia > Lachnospirales > Lachnospiraceae > SIG291. The sequence goes on from SVDX01000010.1 coordinate 5,511, forward strand.
GGTATTTCCTGCCAGAAATAATCTTCTGAAACAGTTTCATTTGCAGCAATCATAAAATCTTCAATAATCTTAGTCGCTACATTTCTGTCATAAGGTTTAATCTCAATAGGCTCGCCCTTTTCGTTAAGAATTATCTTACTTTCCGGAAAATCAAAGTCTATAGAACCACGTGCATATCTTTTCTCACGTAAAATAGCAGCAAGCTCTTGCATATTGCAAAGCATTTCCACAAAGCCGTCATATTCCTTAATAGCATCCTCATCCTTGTCCTCAAGAACCGCCTTAACCTTAGCATATGACATTCTCTTATCTACATTTATAAGAGTTTCTGCAATCCTATGGTCAATAACATTTCCCTTTAAATCAATGTCCATAATACAGCTTAAAGCCAATCTGTCAACACTTTCATTTAAAGAACAAATACCATTTGACAATTTGTGTGGAAGCATAGGAATCACACGGTCCACAAGATACACACTTGTACCGCGTTTAACAGCCTCCTTATCAAGAAGCGAGCGTTCTTTTACATAATGAGTAACATCCGCTATATGAACGCCTAAGGTGTAGCTATCTTCATTCTTAGTAATTGTAATCGCATCATCTAAATCCTTAGCATCCTCGCCATCAATGGTTACTGTCTGCCAGTCTCTTATGTCCATTCTGCCTATCTTTTCTTCAGGCAGTACTTCATCCGGAATTGCATCTAAGGATTGCATAAGCTCCTTAGAAAACTCCATAGGAATATCATATGCCCTAACAATTGAAAGTATATCCGTTCCAGGATCATTCAAATGTCCGATTATCTCAACTACCTTACCCTCAGGGCTCTTTCCATTTGAGCTGTATTTTGTAAGTTTTACAACTACCTTATGCCCTGTTACGGCGCCCATAGAATCTTCTTCTCTAACAAATATATCATCAGGCATCTTAGAATTATCAGGCACTACAAAGCCAAAGCTTTTTGACTTTTGATAAGTTCCAACAACTGTTTCAATTCCATGGCTTAGTACTCTTAAAATCTTACCTTCACATTTTCTATCGCCACTTTTTCCTGAAGTTATAATAACCTCAACCGTATCCATATGAAATGCACCATTTACTGAAGATTCTGGTATAAATATATCTTCACTTTGACCTTCAACTCTTACAAAGCCATAGCCTCTTTGAGTAGTCTCAAATACTCCAACAACTTTTTCATCACGAGCGATAGAATATTTACCTTTTTTAGAAACAGAAATCTTGCCCTCATATACCAATTCATCCAAAACAGCCTGCAACTGCTCACGATTTTCTCTTGGCACCTGTAACAAAATTGCAAGCTCTTTTACCTTCATAGGCACATATTGCTTATCGTTAAATAATTCTAACAACATATTCTTTCTATATTCTGTTTTATTATTTTCCATATTCTGCCTCCCTATACAAATCAAAAAGTGTTGCATGCAAATCACACGCAACACTCATATCATCTAAAAATTAATATTCAAAACCGCTGCAAGAATAATAAATGTAACAGCAAGAACCTTTGTTATCTTTTCAAGTGTTCCTTCCATAGAACGACCCTTGTTCTTTCCCCAATATGTCTCAGCCATACCGTTAATAGCGCCTAAGCCTTCTGATTTACTTTCCTGCAATAATACTATAAGTGTCAATGCTATACATACTAAAACAAAAACTATTGTTAATACTGTTCTTAAAATTTCCACGATTACACCTCCTAATCACACGTGTTTTATTGTAACACATCATTAACGATGTTTCAAGTTGTTTTTTATCTTTTTACAAGTAACGATGAACCTGTCATCTCAACTGGTTTTTCCATACCCATCATTTCAATTAATGTAGGAACGATATCAGCAAGTCTGCCACCTTCCTTTAAGGTATATGCTTCATCATAATTTACAAGTATAAATGGTACTGGATTAGTTGTATGAGCTGTAAAACTTTCTTTTGTTTCATAATCAACTAACTGTTCTGCATTACCATGGTCAGCACAGATAAACATCTGACCATTTACCTCCATAAGTGCATCATATGCCTTACCAACACACTCATCAACTGCTTCAACAGCCTTAATTGCTGCATCCTGAACACCTGTATGTCCAACCATATCAGGGTTAGCAAAGTTAATAATAATTACATCATATTTATCAGACTTAATTGCTTCAACTAATCTGTCACAAACCTCATATGCGCTCATCTCTGGCTGTAAATCATAAGTTGCAACCTTTGGTGAGTTAACTAAAATTCTATCTTCGCCTTCATTTGGCTTTTCTACACCGCCGTTAAAGAAAAATGTAACGTGTGCGTATTTTTCTGTTTCAGCAATTCTTGCCTGTTTTAAATTATTAGCTGCTAAGAATTCACCAAATGTATTAGTAATTGATACCTTTTCAAATGCAACAATCTTATTAGGAATTGTAACATCATATTCTGTAAAGCAAACGTATACAAGATTCATTCTATTGCCTCTATCAAAGCCGTCAAATTCATCTGCACAAATTGCTCTTGTGATTTCTCTTGCTCTATCTGGTCTAAAGTTAAAGAAAATAACTGAATCATTCTCACTAATCTTTGCTAATGGTGCTCCATTTTCACAAATAACTGTTGGAACAACAAATTCATCTGTCTTTCCATCTTCATATGAATCAGCAATAGCCTTAACTGCATCTTCTGCAAAGTTACCTTCGCCCTTAACCATAGCCTTAAATGCTAATTCAACTCTATCCCATCTGTTATCTCTATCCATTACATAGTATCTACCCATAACAGATGCTACTTTACCAACACCAATTTCATTCATCTTGTCAACTAATTCTGCAACAAACTGCTTACCTGATGAAGGTGCTGTATCTCTTCCGTCAAGGAAACAATGTACATATACCTTTGAAAGGCCCTGTCTTTTAGCAAGCTCTAACAAACCATATAAATGTGTATTGTGGCTATGAACACCACCATCAGACACTAAACCATACATGTGTAAAGCTGAATCATTCTTCTTACAATTCTCAACCGCTTGTAAAAATGCTTTATTTTCAAAGAAATCACCATCTTCAATTTCCTTTGTTATTCTTGTCAATTCCTGATAAATTATACGACCAGCGCCAATATTTAAGTGACCAACTTCTGAATTACCCATCTGACCCTCTGGAAGACCAACTGCCATACCCGAAGCATATCCCTTAACATATGGATACTTTTCCTTTAACATATCCATAACTGGAGTCTTAGCATTAACAACGCAGTTGCCTTCAATTTTATCATTAATTCCATAACCATCTAATATCATTAAAACTGTTGGTTTTTTGCTCATATTTTCCTCCAAAATATATAATGTTTAATAATCCAGTTAAGTATTATAGCATACGAATAAAAATAAAACAAGTCACAGTATATAAATTCTGTGACTTGTCATTAAGTCTATTGCAAAGAATCTAAAATAGCAGCACATTTTTCGCAAGCATTAAACTCCGTACCCATTAATGTCTCTACTTTTTGGCACTTTGCCATCTCTCCACAATAATCACACTTTGTCTTTTTAGCACATGCCACACAAGACATAAGCATTGTAATTATCATCATAATAACAAAAGATAACTTGACCTTCTTCATTAGTATACCTCCATATTAATAATATAATTCTTTTATATTTTAATATAACAAATGTATTTTGTCTATAACCTAAAAGAGAGAACCGCTTACGCAATTCTCTCTTTTTATTTTTACATTAACTTTTTATAAAGCTCTGTTATCTCTTCTACGCTTGTCTGTCTTGGATTGCCAGGACGACAGGCATCATCATATGCTGATTGTGCAAGGAATGGTATATCCTCTGGTTTTACAATTTCTTTTAGGTCTGTTGGAATTCCTACATCTATTGAAAGCTGTTTTACTGCATCTATCGCTGCTTTTCTGTATTCTTCCTGTGTCATATCGTCTACGCCCTTAACACCCATTGCTCTTGCAATTTCACGATATTTCTCACCTGTTGCAGGTGCGTTGTATTCCATAACTGTCGGAAGAATAATTGCATTTGCAACGCCATGTGGTGTGTCGTAAAGTGCACCAAGAGGATGCGCCATTGAGTGAACTATACCAAGTCCTACATTTGAAAAGCCCATACCTGCCACATATTGACCAAGTGCCATACCTTCACGACCTTCAGGTGTGTTATTTACTGCACCTCTAAGACTTCTTGCAATTATCTCTATTGCCTTTATGTGGAACATATCTGAAAGTTCCCATGCTCCCGCTGTTATATAGCCTTCAATTGCATGTGTCAAAGCATCCATACCTGTTGCTGCTGTAAGTCCCTTTGGCATAGTTGACATCATATCTGGGTCAACCACTGCAACTATTGGAATATCATGTGGGTCAACGCATACCATTTTACGATTCTTTTCATCATCTGTAATTACGTAGTTAATTGTTACTTCCGCTGCTGTTCCTGCTGTTGTTGGAACTGCAATAATCGGAACTGATGGATTCTTTGTAGGTGCTACACCTTCAAGGCTTTTAACATCTGCATATTCAGGATTAGCTATTATTATACCTATTGCTTTTGCTGTATCCATTGATGAACCACCACCAATTGCAACGATACAGTCTGTTGCAGCATTTTTAAATGCTTCTACGCCAGTCTGAACATTTTCAATAGTTGGATTAGGTTTAATATTAGAATATACCTCGTATGCAATATTAGCACCGTCAAGTACATCTAAAACCTTCTTTGTTACACCAAATTTGATAAGATCTGGATCCGAGCATACAAATGCTTTCTTAAATGCTCTTGCCTTAATCTCTGTTGCAATCGAATTGATTGCTCCTACTCCATGATAAGAAGTTTCATTCAATATAAATCTCTGTGCCATTTTTACATCTCCTTCTTGTGACCGATTATTTGTTACTATATTTATTTTATCAGTTATATATCCTATACACAAGTTAACTTTTTAACAATAAAATGTGAACAAAAAAAGAACCGATTTTTAATCGATTCTTTTCTCGTCTATTAGTTATCTGCAATATTAACTATTTCTGCAAATTCAGAAGTAAGACTTGCTCCTCCAACCAATCCGCCATCTATGTCAGCCTGTGAAACAATTTCACCAATTGATGATTTAGTTACACTACCTCCATACAAAATGGAAATCTTTTCTGCTGTCTCTTCGTCATATAAAAACGCAAGACATTTTCTAATTGTATGGCAAACCTCCTGTGCCTGCTCTGAAGTAGCAACCTTGCCTGTGCCAATTGCCCATATTGGTTCATAAGCTATTATTGTATTAACGGCTTGTTCTTTTGTTACATCTTTATAAGCAATTTTAATTTGCTTCCTAACCCAATTAATTGCAACACCTTTTTCCCGTTGAGACAGTGTCTCTCCGCAACATATAATTGGGGTAATTCCATGTTCAATAGCTTTAATTACCTTTTTGTTAACCGTATCATCTGTATCTCCAAAAAATTTCCTTCGTTCAGAATGACCTATAATTACATATTTAACGCCAATGTCATCAAGCATCTCTGGTGATGTTTCACCTGTAAATGCACCTCTTTCTTCAAAATAAACATTTTGCGCTCCTATATTAATATTAGTATCTTTTGCAATCTCACAAGCATCTTTTAGAGAAATTGTAGGTACACATATGATAATCTTAGACTTTGAATTTTTTAATAGCTCTTTAAATTCATTTAGTAATAATCTTGTCTCGCTTGGAGTCTTATTCATCTTCCAATTACCAGCTATTACAGTTTGTCTCATGTTAATTACCTCCCTACATTAAAGTCAATAATGACTCTTATTTATCATTAGCGGCAACTACACCAGGAAGTTCTTTTCCTTCTAAGAATTCTAATGAAGCTCCACCACCTGTAGAGATGTGTGTCATCTTATCGCCATAGCCTAAAATATTAACAGCTGCTGCTGAATCACCACCACCGATTACTGTAGTAGCATCTTCTAATTCTGCTAAAGCCTTAGCTACAACAAGTGTACCGTTTGCAAAGTTAGGCATTTCAAAACAACCCATAGGTCCGTTCCAAACAACTGTCTTTGCTCCCTTTAAAGCTTCTGTGAACATTTCACATGTCTTAGGTCCGATATCAAGACCTTCCCAACCGTCTTTGATTTCACCAAGGTTGCAAACCTTTCTGTTTGCATCATTTGAGAAATCATCTGCAGCGATATTATCTACTGGAGTAAGTAACTTAACGCCCTTCTCCTTAGCCTTAGCTTCCATATCAAGCGCATATTGCTTGTAATCCTCTTCTAAAAGCGAATTACCTACTGTATAGCCATGAGCTGCCATAAATGTGTAAGCCATACCGCCACCAATAATTAATGTATCAACCTTATCAAGTAAGTTATTGATTACAGGAATCTTTGAAGAAACCTTTGAGCCACCTAAGATAGCAACAAATGGTCTTTCCGGATTGTTAACTGCGTTACCTAAGAAATCAATTTCCTTTTGCATTAAGTAACCAACTACAGCTGTATCAACAAATTGTGTAACACCTACATTTGAGCAGTGTGCTCTATGAGCTGTACCAAATGCATCATTAACAAATACATCACAGATAGATGCTAAATCCTTGCTGAAAGCTTCGCCATTCTTAGTTTCTTCTGGTCTGAATCTTGTATTTTCTAATAAGATAACTTCGCCGTCCTTCATAGCTTCAACAGCTGCCTTTGCGTTAGCGCCAACAACTTCATCATCTGCAGCGAACTTAACTTCTTGTCCTAATAATTCTGAAAGTCTCTTAGCAACTGGTGCTAAAGAAAATTCTGCGCTTGGTGCCTTTGGCTTACCTAAGTGTGAGCAAAGGATAACCTTACCACCATCATTAATTAACTTCTTAAGTGTTGGTAAAGCTGCAACCAATCTGTTTTCATCTGTAATAGCGCCTTCTTGAATAGGTACATTAAAGTCACATCTTACTAAAACTCTTTTTCCTTTTACATTAATATCATCTACTGATTTTTTATTAAGCATATAATGTCTCCTTTATAGAATTGTAGGACCCGGACTTAGAAACCTTATCCGGATCCTATAAATAGTTATAAACTAAATAATTAAGCTAATTCTGCAAAATACTTAATTGTTCTTACCATCTGGCTTGTGTATGAGTTTTCGTTATCATACCATGAAACTACTTCAACCTGTGACTTGCCACCTGGTAACTTAGATACCATAGTTTGTGTAGCATCAAATAATGAACCATACTTCATACCGATTACGTCTGAAGAAACGATTTCATCTGTGTTGTAACCAAATGATTCTGTAGCCTGAGCCTTCATAGCTGCATTAATCTCTTCAACTGTTACTTCCTTATCTACTACTGCAAATAATAATGTTGAAGAACCTGTTGGAGTTGGAACTCTTTGAGCAGCTCCGATTAACTTTCCGTTAAGTTCTGGAATAACTAAACCAATTGCCTTAGCAGCACCTGTTGAGTTAGGAACGATATTGCAAGCACCTGCTCTTGATCTTCTTAAATCGCCCTTTCTTTGTGGACCGTCTAATATCATCTGATCACCTGTGTAAGCATGGATTGTACACATAATACCTGATTCGATTGGTGCTAAATCATTAAGTGCCTTAGCCATTGGTGCTAAACAGTTTGTTGTACAAGAAGCAGCTGAGATAATTTGATCTTCTGCTGTTAATGTTTCGTGGTTTACATTGTAAACGATAGTCTTTAAATCGTTACCAGCTGGAGCTGAAATAACAACCTTACGAGCACCTGCATTGATGTGTGCCATTGACTTAGCCTTAGATGTGTAGAAACCTGTACACTCTAATACAACGTCAACACCTAACTCACCCCATGGGCAGTTATTAGCGTCTGATTCTTTGTAAATTCTAATTGTTTTACCCTTAACTGTAATTGTACCTGCTTCATCATCTGCAGTTACGTCACCTTCACAACCAAAGTCAACATATCTACCTTGAGATGTATCATACTTTAAAAGATGAGCTAACATAGTTGGGCTTGTTAAATCGTTAATTGCTACTACTTCGTAACCTTCTGCGCCGAACATTTGTCTAAATGCAAGACGACCGATACGGCCAAAACCGTTAATTGCTACTTTTACTGACATTTAAAAATCCTCCTAAAGTGAATAAAATAATACATTGTTAAATGTTAATCATAGTATATTGTAATCAATGTCCACAAAAATTTCAAGCCTTAAATGAAATATTTTTTTGTTCTATAATAGTATTTGTAAAAACTAACCGAAAGGAGACAATTTTATGCTCTCTGATTATCATATTCATACAAATTTTTCCTCTGATTCAAAGGCTGACCCAAAGGATATGATTGAAGCTGCCATCAAAAAGGGACTTTCTGATATTTGTATCACAGACCATCATGACCTTTACTACCCTGCAACAGAGGAAGGTGTAGACTTTTTAACTGATTTCACTTCATATTTTGACTTAATGCCTCAATTAAGAGATTTTTATAAGGATAAAATCAATGTAAACATAGGAATAGAGCTTGGCATGCAACCTCATTTAGGAAAAGAAAATGCGCTTATAGCAAATGAGCATCCCTTTGATTTTATTATAGGCTCTTCTCATCTTGTGTCTGGTATGGACCCATATTATAAGGACTATTGGAATGACAGAGACATAAATGCTTCCATCTGCCAATACTTCGAAGAAATTATACAAAGCATCAATGCATTTGATAACTTTGATGTATATGGACACATTGATTACATAATAAGATATGTTCCTGATAACAGTTTCGTATATAATCCAACTGATTATTATGATTATATTCATACAGTATTAAAGCTTTTAATCGAAAAAGGAAAAGGCATTGAAATCAATACTGCCGGCTTTAAATATGGTCTTAACCACCCTAATCCAACTGAAAGCATTATCAATCTTTACAATGAATTAGGTGGAGAAATAATTACCGTTGGTTCTGATGCTCACAAGCCTGAGCATATAGCCTATGATTTTTATAAAGTCCCTGAAATATTAAAAAATGCCGGTTTCAGATACTATACTATTTTCTCTGAAAGAAAACCGACATTTGTAAAGCTTGATTAACAATCCTTAATATTATTTTTATTTACATTAGCATCGATGGTTTCTGTAATGTATTTCCATATATTTTCAGAAGCTTCTTCGATGCTTTTATTTCTGTTTAATATCTGGCTCTTACATACATCATGCTCAAGCCACGCCTTTCCATTAGTTGCATCATTTAGCATTAATGGTTGCAATTTATCTAAGGCATTTGCAAATTTTGCCTCAGGTGTTTCTTTTGCTTCAAATTCTTCCCACAACTCTCTCATATAGATAGCCTGGTCCTTTGGCAACAAGTTAAATATTCTATCTGCCGCTGCTTCTTCTCTTTCACGCTTAGTTTCATTGCCTTTAACATCATATGCGTAGGTATCTCCTGCGTCAATTTCAACAATGTCATGAATAATAACCATAGAAATAGTTCTTAAAATGTCTGGCTTTTCTGTCATATGCTCTGCCATAAGCATAGCCATTAATGCAAGATGCCATGAATGTTCTGTATCATTTTCCTTGCGATTGGCACTTGAAATATATGTTTGTCTATATATTTCTTTTAATTTATCAACCTCAAGGATAAAATTCATTTGTTGCTTAAATCTTTCGTAGTTCATACTATTGTTCCACCTAAAAGCACATAATTATTATCATATAATACGACAGCCTGTCCCTTTGTAATTGCTCTTACAGGCTCATCAAATACAACCTTAATTGTATCTTCATCAAGCTTTGTAACCGTACAGGCTACAGGCTTATGACTGTATCGTATTTTAGCAGTTGCCTTAATAGGCTCCTTTAAATCGGCAATTGACATATAATTAACATCCCTAGCCTCTAATGTATCCGAAAATACATCCTCAGCTTCGCCTATAACAACTTCATTTTCTAAAACCTTTATATCTGTAACAAATACAGGTCTTCCCATTGCTAAGTTAAGACCCTTTCTTTGTCCAATTGTATAATGAATTATACCATTATGCTTACCTAAAATGTTGCCGTCTTTGTCAACGAAATTGCCTTTTTCAAATGTATTACCAGTATATTCTTCAATATATTTAGCATAATCATCATCTGGAATAAAGCATATTTCCTGACTATCAGCCTTGTTAGCAACCGGGATACCTGCCTTATTGGCTATATAACGTATCTGTTCCTTTGTATACTCGCCAACTGGCATAATTGTACGCGCAAGCTGTTCTTGTGTAAGTCTGTATAATGCGTAGGTCTGATCCTTTGCATTACCTTCTGACTGCAAAAGCGAATATCTGCCATTTTCCAATTGAACTATCTTTGCATAATGTCCTGTTGCAATATACTCTGCACCAATTTTATCTGCATAATCAAGCAACGCTTCCCATTTGATAAATCTGTTGCAGACAATGCACGGATTTGGAGTTCTTGCATGCATATATTCATCTACAAAATAGTTAATGACCTTTTCTCTAAATACCTTGCGAAAATCCACGACAAAATGCGGTATTGACAATGCCTTAGCCACATTTTGTGCATCCTCTATTGCCTTGCTGTTTGATGCCTTATCATCCTGCCATACCTGCATAGTTACGCCTATAACTTCGTAGCCCTTCTCTTTTAACAAATATGCTGCAACCGACGAATCAACACCACCGCTTAAACCTACAACAACTTTTTTCATTAATATTCTTCTTCCTCTTCACCTTCATGAATATCTGATTTTGGCTTTTCTAAGCCTTCAATTGTAATATTATTCTTCTCTGCATAATCCCATAAAGCTGCATGAATAGCTTCTTCTGCTAAAAGTGAGCAGTGAACCTTAACCGGTGGCAATCCATCTAAGGCTTCCATTACTGCCTTATTAGTAACCTTTAAGGCTTCGTGAATTGAAAGTCCCATTACAAGCTCTGTTGCCATACTACTTGTTGCAACAGCAGCTCCACAACCAAAAGTCTTAAATTTACAATCTCTGATAATTTGATTTTCATCTATATCGAGATATATTCTCATAATATCTCCGCATTTTGCATTACCAACAGTACCTACACCACTGGCATTTTCAATTTCTCCTACATTTCTTGGATTTTGGAAATGATCCATAACTTTTTCGCTATACATATTTGTATCCTCCGATTCTATTTATCTTTTACAAAGTCTTCATATAATGGAGACATTTTTCTTAACTTATCAACGATTTCTTTAATTGATTCTACTACATAATCAATGTCTTCCTTAGTTGTAGCATCGCTAAGTGTAAGTCTTAATGAGCCATGAGCTATCTCATGAGGAAGTCCTATTGCAAGCAATACATGAGATGGATCTAATGAACCCGATGTACATGCCGAACCACTTGATGCACATATTCCCTTCATATCAAGCATAATAAGAAGCGACTCGCCTTCTATAAATCTGAAACAGAAATTCGCATTATTTGGTAATCTTGTTTCCTTATGTCCATTTAATCTTGTATATGGAACTTCCTTTAAAACTCGCTCTATCAAATAATCTCTCAAAAGAATTTCCTTTTTAGTTCTCTCAGCCATATTAGACATTGCAAGCTTAACGGCTGCGCCAAGTCCAACTATGCCTGTAACATTTTCAGTACCGGCACGTCTCTTTCTTTCTTGCGCTCCACCATGAATAAATGAACGAAGCTTAAGTCCGTTTCTTATATACATAAAGCCTATACCCTTAGGTCCGTTAATTTTATGACCACTAGCGCTTAACATATCGATATTCATTGCATTTACATCAATATCAACCTGTGTAAACGCCTGAACTGCATCTGTATGGAACAAAATGTCGTGCTCCTTAGCTATCATACCAATTTCCCTAATCGGCTCAATGGTTCCAATTTCATTATTAGCAAACATAACTGAAATAAGTATTGTATCTGGTCTTATGCTTGCAAGCAATTCGTCAAGCATTATCATACCATTCTCGTCAACATTTAAATATGTTATCTCAAAGCCTTGCTTTTCAAGGTATTCGCAGGTATGAAGTATAGCATGATGTTCAATCTTTGTTGTTATGATATGCTTACCCTTATCCTTGTAAGCTTCCGCAGTCGCCTTTAGGGCCCAGTTATCAGACTCTGAACCTCCAGCTGTAAAATAAATTTCATTCGCCTTAGCACCAATTGAATCTGCAATAATCTGTCTATTGGCTTCAATCACCTCTTTGTTGCCTGCCGAAAAGCTATATACGCTTGACGGATTACCAAATTTTTCAGTAAAATATGGTAACATCGCATCTAAAACCTCTGGCTTAACCGGTGTTGTAGCCGCATTATCTAAATAAATCAATCTGTCCATTTTTATATATCCTCCATTATAAATCCATTAATTCACCAATTGTAATCTTATCTACGGTTTCATTAATGCTATCATTAACCTTTTTCCATACATATTTCGTAACACAGCTATGCTCATTGTCACAATCTGCATCTTCATTCAAATACGGACACTCTACAAGCGTTAAATCACCCTCTAACACTCGAAGAACTTCTCCAACTGTTATCTTATCAGCTTCTCTTGATAAGGTATAGCCTCCATTAGCGCCTCTAACACTCTTAATTATGTTAGCCTTTCGAAGCTTTAACATCAATTGCTCTAAATAGCTTTCAGAAATCTTTTGTCTTAATGCAATACTGCTAATTGATACCGGTTCTTCCTTGCTATTGTGTGCTAAATCCACTAATGCTTTTAATCCGTATCTTGCCTTTGTAGACAGCTTCATAATCAATCTCTCCTTTTATATCCTACTAAATTAGTCGGATATCAACTATGAGTGTATTACTTTATTTTTCATATGTCAAGTCATTTTTGAATATATCTATAAATGATTATATGATAAAACTGGTAAAATTATATGAAAAAACTCTCACCATTAATTAAAGGTACTCTTACCCTTACAATAGCCGCCTTAATCAGTCGTTTTATTGGGTTCTTTTATAGAATTTATTTAGCTGATGCAATAGGCAGCGAAGGAATGGGACTATATCAGCTCATCTCGCCTATACTTACATTTTCATTTGCACTATGTGCATTAGGAATACAAACCGCGATTTCAAAGCTAGTATCAGAAAAGCCACAAAATGCGCTCTATTACCTTGTTTGCGGCACAGTCATATCACTTAGCTTAAGTACTATTATTGCACTCCTTGTTTATGTAAATGCACCATTTCTTGCAATTAACTGGTTTAGGGATGAGCGTTTAATAAGCCTTCTTAAAATCTTAGCTTTTGCAATTCCACTTGCTTGTATACATTCTTGTATAAATGGTTATTATTACGGTAAATCTGACTCAATCATACCTGCCATTTCACAACTTTTAGAGCAAATTACACGAGTATTAAGCATTTATATTATTTCTCATTTTCAGATTATAACACCTGCAATCACTGTATTTGCCTTGGTTTGTGGCGAAGCTTTAGGTGCAATATTTTCTATATTTTCCCTAAAGCTTCATAAGCATTTTTCACTTAGTGTTATAAACAATCTTACAAGTGGCTGTAAGGAAATATTTAACCTCTCCTTATTTTTAACAGTAAATCGCGTATGTATACATTTTTTATCTGCAATTGAAACCATTTTATTGCCACAAATGCTCATAAAAAGTGGATTAAGCCAAAGTACTGCACTTAGTACATACGGAATACTCAGTGGAATGGCACTTCCACTTGTGCTCTTCCCTAGCGCACTTATTAATTCATTTTCAGTAATGCTTTTACCTGAAGTATCAAAAAAGAACAATACTAACAATAAAAATGCACTTAAAACAACCTGTTCAAAAAGCATTGGTTTTTCTTTAACCTTTGGCATAATATTTTGTGGTTTTTTCCTTATTTATGGGCACGAATTAGGAGGAATAATTTTTAAAGATGCGCTCGTTTCACCATACGTTAAATGCCTTGCATTTTTATGCCCATTTATATATCTTTGCAATACTCTTTCAAGTATATTAAATGGTCTTGCAAAAACTAAGGATACATTTATTTGTGCATTTGCAAGTCATATAATTTCACTTATATTTGTTATTATATTTGTTCCAAAATTAGGTCTTTATGGATATATGCTTGGTCTTTTAATAAGTCATGTGGTTGAAAGTTTTATGCTTTTTTATTGTGTTTCACTCAACTTTGATGCCGTTAAAAATATTGCAATTCCTGTATTATGTGTTGCTATTGCATTTGTTATATCAAAGTGGTGTTTACTTACTTTAAGGAATATAAGTATCTTCAACAACTTTCTTAATCTATGCATATCCAGTGGCGTATATTTACTTATTTCGTTTATATTATATTTCAAACTTGCAACAAAGAAATTTCTTTAGTATAATAAAGCGATAAAATATTAGTGAGGTAGATACAAATGAAGAAAAATCATTTTAAGAAACTCGTAGCTCTTTTGCTAACAATCAATCTATTTATTATGACAATAGATTTGACACCTACAAAAGCTGCAAACATAACCAAAAATGTTAATTTAAATGTTAACGGACTTGTAAACCCTGGCACCCCCTCTGCCGCTACTGATGCATGGGGCAAAGGAATTGGAAGCTACATATACTTTGGCACTTATCCTCAGTCAGATAAAAATGGTACAACAAAAGAACCAATTCGCTTTAGAGTCCTTAATCTAAACAGTGATAGTAACAGCGACGGCACTACTGACAGTATATTTATTCTGTCTGATATGGTATTAGACAAAATAAAGTTTAACACTTCTCGTAGTGCAGGCAACAGCTTTACAAGTTCTAACCTAAGCAAATGGTTAAACTCAAACGATACATACACAGGCGGTCATGCAGGTGGATTTTATAATACTGCATTTAACACCTCAGAAAAGAAAATAATTCTTAATACTACTTGGAACGAAGATGAAAATGAAGCCAACGTTGAAAATCATGTAAACCCATTAGTTGGAAGTGATTTAAAGGGCGAAAAAATATTTGTACTCAGTGCTAAAGAATCCACTAATCCAAGTTATGGTTTCTTTAAAACAGCCTTGGCTAAAAGCAACAAAACATTAATATATATGCCTACTGACTATTCTTTAGTTGGAAGAACATATAAGTACACTTGGCTTCGTTCACCAGTAAAAGGTTATACATATCTCGTAGGTATGAATTTAGCTCATTCAAATTACACTCAGGCAACCTTTGATAATATTTTTATGTTGATTCTCTCTTAGGTGTTGTTCCTGCAATGAACATTAATAAATCAAGTATTGCATTCAACACTGCAATAGATTATAAAAAAGGGAATTTTTCAGTCATAAGCAATGATAAGGTATCAAGTGATTGGAATATAACATTAAGTGATGGAACAGGCTTTTTAGCAATAAGAAAGCCTGGCGAAATAGAAAAAATCACACCTGGTAGTACTGTAACTGTACAAATTAAAGCCTTACCAACAAATGCAACATGTACATATACACAAATATCAGGAATGCTTATAGATGCAAACGGCAATGTTGCCTGCTACGGAAAGCTCTCATCAAATCTTTTAGATAGCGAAATTAAGGTAACAATACCATCTTCTCTTCCTAATGACGAGTACAAAATGTATGTTTTTGCAGAAGATGTTAATTCTACAACTGGCAACTATGTAGACTTCGCAAGTAATATGGTTGAGTTAAAATCAACAAAAATAGCACTTAACTCAGTAGCTGTAAAAAATGTTACTATCCCTGATGCCAATGAAACATTTTCACCATCAGTTACTTGTAACACAGCAGGCATAAAGGATTGTTCAGCACTCCTAAAACAAGGCAACAACACTGTAAGTGGTCCTTTAAAATACAGCACAAGCTATACTATTGAAATCACACTAAATGCATTAGATAACTATGCATTTAGTACTTCAACTACTGCTACTTTAAACAATCAAAATGCTACTGTAAAATATATATCCGAATCAAAAATAATGCTTACATATACATTTACAACACAAAATGAGCCTCCTACCGAGCCTCCTACACAAGCTCCTACACAAGCTCCTACACAAGAGCCTACTACTGAGCCTACTACCGAGGCGCCTACACAAGAACCTACTACCGAAGAACCTACTACCGAGGAACCTACACAAGAGCCTACTACACAGGCTTCTACCAAGGAACCTACTACACAGGCTACAACTAAAGAACCTACTACGCAATCTCCTACCGAGCCTACTACACAGGCTCCTACAAAAGAAGCTAACAAATCCAACCTTAAATGGCTATGGATAGTCGTACTTTTAGTTGCTGGTGGTGTTTCTGGTGCAATTGGATATAAAATAAAAAGTAAAAACAAAACAAAATAACACATAAGAGGCATAGCAAATAACTGCTATGCCTCTTTTTATATTAATTATAACTCGTAAGGTGTTACCTGATATACATAATAATTTAGCCAGTTTGTGTAGAAAGTATTAGCATGACATCTCCAACTTAAAATTGGCTTTTGCTCTGGATCATTATTTGGATAATAGTTCTTAGGGATCTCGATTTCAAGTCCCTTAGACTTATCCCTCTTATATTCTCCATCCAATGTAACTCTGTCATATTCTGGATGACCTGTTAAGAAAATCTGTTTACCATCCTCTGCCATTACGATAAATACACCAGCTTCCTCTGATTCAGCAAGAATTGTAAGCTTATCATTTTTAAGGACATCCTCTCTTGCTATCGTTGTATGACGTGAATGAGGTGCTAAGAAAATATCATCAAAGCCTCTTACTAATGGTGTCTTTCTGTTTAACACACTATGCTCAAATATACCAAATGCTTTCTTTGCTAGTGGCGATTTTTCGATACCATAATGATAATAAAGGCCTGCTTGCGCGCCCCAACAAATATGTAGTGTTGAAGTGGCATGTGACTTTGACCACTCCATAATTTCCTTTAATTCATCCCAGTAATTAACCTCTTCAAAGGCAATCTGCTCAACCGGTGCACCAGTTATTATAAATCCATCATATTTTTTGTGCTTAATCTGTTCAAATGTAGTATAAAACTGTTCCAAATGCGATGCAGCCGTATTCTTTGACACATGTGTTGCTAATTGTAAAAATGTAATATCAATCTGTAATGGTGTATTTGAAAGTGCTCTAAGCAACTGAACTTCTGTATCCTGCTTAATTGGCATAAGATTAAGAATAAGAATCTTTAAAGGTCTTATATCCTGTTTTAGAGCCCTATGCTCATCCATTACAAATATATTTTCTTCTTCCAGTATTGATTTGGCTGGCAAATCACTATTAATCTTAATTGGCATATCTATTCTCCTTTAATCATACTTAAGAATTGTTCTTCTGAGATTATCTCAACACCCAGCTTTTTAGCTGTTTTATTTTTACTTGATGTTGAATTAACATCATTATTAATCAAATAGTTAGTATTAGCAGAAACAGTTCCTGTAACCTTACCACCAAGACTTTCAATTAAATCCTTAATTTCATTACGGTTAGCAAAATGCATAACACTTCCAGTTATAACAAATACCTTTCCTTCTAATATCTGTTCCTTCTTTTCTTCCTGCTTAAAGTTAAGTTCAGGTAACAGCTTTATAAATTGCTCTTTTTTCTTAGTGTTTGCAAAATATTTCACAAAACTTTCAGCGATTACATCGCCTATACCTTCAAGAGCTGTAAGTTCTTCTTCGTTAAGCATAACAATTCTATCAACATCGTTATTATAAGCTTTACATATAACCTTTGCATTTGCAAGACCAATATTAGCAATTCCAAGTGCAAATATAAGCTTTGGAAGTTCTGTCTGTCTTGAATTATCTACAGAAGCAATAATATTATCATATGACTTAGCACCAAAGCCTTCCATAGATACTATATTCTCCTTATATCTGTCTAAATGATATATATCCGCATATTCCTTAATAAAGCCCATAGAAATGAACTTTTCAAGAGTCGCTTCACTAATACCATCAATATTCATAGCATTTCTTGAAACAAAATGCGAAAAACTCTTAAGCTGCTTTGCAAGACAATCTGGATTGGTACAATAAAGGCTTCTTGTCTCATTTTGCTTTTTAATCTTCGTTGGTCCATTACATACCGGACATTCAGAAGGAATAACAAGCGTACCACTCTTAGTTAAATTCTGACTAATCTGTGGAATAATCATATTTGCCTTATATACCTCTATCTCATCACCAAGCCCCAACATAAGCTCTTCTACAATACTTACATTATGAACACTTGCTCTACTTACAGTTGTTCCCTCTAACTCAACAGGTTCAAATATTGCTACTGGATTAATAAGTCCCGTTCTTGAAGCACTCCATTCTACCTCTAACAAATGTGTTCTTGCTGTCTCGTCTGCCCATTTAAATGCTATAGAATCTCTTGGAAATTTTGCAGTTCTTCCAAGTGACTGGCCATAAGAAATACTGTCAAATGTAAGCACTAAGCCATCTGACGGAAAGTCATTGTCCTTAATTGCATCAGCAAAATATTCTACTGCCTCTACTACATTTGCACCAGTAACAAGCTTTCGTTCAACTACCATAAAGCCCTGACTCTCAAGCCACTTATTTTGTTCTTCTTTTGAATCGTTAAATTCTACTCCGTCTGCCTTAACTACAGAAAATGCAAAGAAGTTAACATTTCTTTTTGCGGTAATCTCATTGTTTAACTGGCGTACTGAACCACTACAAAGATTACGTGGATTCTTGTATTTTTCATCTTCATTTTCAATGGCAGCATTAATACTCTCAAAATCTGAATACTTAATAACAGCCTCGCCACGTATAATTAGTTCGCCCCTAAAAGCAATATTAAGAGGAATATTTTTAAACACTTTGGCATTGCCAGTTATAACCTCACCAACCTCGCCATTGCCTCTTGTTACGGCTTTTGTAAGCTTGCCATCTACATAGGTAAGCACTATTGTAAGACCATCTAATTTCCAAGAAAGAATACCATTTTGTTCCCCCAAAAATGCTGCTAATTCTTCTCTTTCTTTTGTTTTATTAAGACTTAACATAGGCTTTTCGTGACTTTCCTTTGGAAGTTCACTAAGTACCTCATATCCAACATTAATAGTAGGACTATCTGACTGAACATAACCAGTTTCCTCTTCTAATGCTACTAATTCATCATAGAGCTTATCATATTCATAATTACTCATAATCTCATCAGCCTCAGAATAATACGCCTTTGCAGCCTTATTCAAAAGTTTTACAAGCTCTTTAATTCTATCTATTTTATTCACAAACTTCCTCCATTCAAGCTACATACCTAACTTATTTCTTAATTCTGTCATCTCTGTGTCTGTAACTTCTCTATATTCTCCAAGCTTTAAATTGCCCAGCTTTATATTCATAATTCTTATTCTATTAAGTTTAACAACCTTATATCCAAAATATTCGCACATTCGTCTAATTTGTCTATTAAGCCCCTGTGTTAGTATTATATTAAATGTTTTATCGTTAAGCTTAGTTACCTTACATTTGTTAGTAATTCTATCTAATATAGGCACGCCGCCTGCCATACCTTCAATAAAACTATCAGTAATAGGCTTATTAACTGTAACAATGTATTCCTTTTCATGATTATTCGCGGCTTTCAAAATCTTATTCATCATATCGCCATTATTAGTCAGCAATATTAACCCTTGCGAATCCTTATCAAGTCTACCAATAGGATAAATACGTTCGCCATAATTAATAAAATCAACTATATTGTCCTTATCATCCTTAGCTGCAGTACAGACTATTCCAACTGGCTTATTGCAGGCTATCATAATTAGCTTTTCAACCTTTTTAAGCTCTTTACCACAAAATACAACCTTTTGTCCATCACCTACTTTGCTACCCATTGTGGCAACAACGCCATCAATGGTAACCTTTCCGTCTTCTATATATTTATCAGCTGCACGTCTTGAACATACTCCTGCTTCGCTAAGATATTTATTAATTCTGACTTCCATCAACATTCCTCCGGACAAAATTAATCTCATTACAATATATTAGCACAAAATTTAGGTATTGTGAATATCATTTTATTAAGGTACAATATTATATACGCATCTGTAGCTCAGTGGATAGAGCATCTGTTTCCGGAGCAGAGTTAGCGCAGGTTCGACTCCTGTCAGGTGCATGCAAAAACACATTTAAAAAGAAGTGACGTTTGCACTTCTTTTTAAATGTGTTTTTTTTTACGTTTTTAGGAAGTTAGGCTAAGTTTACTCTCGTTGTTTTATTCCGCTATCTTTATTTCATCGTTTTCTTTATCGTATATATATACGCTATCTGAAAGTACTTCTGTTTTGCTTACTTCCTCTTGATTTACTTCTCTTACCATTTTTGTGAGAGTTTCGCTATCCATATCTTCTTCCTTTGGTATTACAATTACTTCGTGTACGCTTGAAGGCAATATGTACAAATCCTTTTTTATGTTATTTGCAAATTCTTTTAATACATTTCTATAAAGCATTGCTATTGCTCCATTTGTACGCATTTTATTAGTCAGAATGTACATAGGCACCTGTCTTTCACAATCTCTTAAAAAATCAGCAAATTCCTCATCCTGCATTTGTTCTGCGAAAACTTCGCATAAAATTTCCTTCATATTTCTAAAATCGCAACCTAAAAGCTTTGGTGTATTTTCCTTTGCTATTTTATAAATAGTTGCTTGGTCAGTTCCCCATGTCTCTAAATGTGAGTTATAGATAAGCGCTGAGACATTTTCACCATTATCCATTTCAAGACTTAAATAAAAGACTATTGCAAGATCTAAAAAATTCTTATATGGCACTTTTTCAAGTAGCTTTTTATTTTGCTCGTAATTAACAATTTTATATGCTATATATGGCTTTATTTTTTCAAAGCTCTTAAAAAAATCCGGATCTATTTTTAGTGTACAGCTATTCTCGTTATGCAAGCTAATAATCTCGTCAACTATATTATCAGTGCTGATTCCTGCCTGATATTTTTCATAAAATTCATTCAAATATATAGTAGGCGACAAAATTCTATTAGTATTCATTATAACAATTCCATCAAGCTCTACACCGTTATTCTTCATAATCTTATTAACAGCTACATACCCCTCCTTTCCTACAGTTTGCGATACTTTCTCCTTAATAAAGGCTACAAACTCCTCGTATCCCATTTACTCATCCTTTCGTAAATATATTTAATTTTAATATTGGGAAAAATGATTCGAACGAATCTTTGAAAACAAATGTGTAATCATATTTTACATCTAATTGTAAGTGATAGTCAATACTTTTATGCAATAAAAATGCTCTATATGTCATTTTTACAATTGACGTATAGAGCGTATTATTACCAAAACCAGTATCGCTTCTTGACTACAATATACGCGATACCACCACCAGTTATTATCACTGCTACAGCAATAAGTGCATATGCGACCCAACCTGTTCCAAGCGCAAGCTTAATCTGCTCTTCCTACAAACACATCCGCAGTCATAATATCTTCTTCTGCATTATGAGACACAAATATTGTATAATTAAAATCACTTAATTTTATATCATTCTCAAACGCCTCAACGTTAATCTTGTCATAAGCAAACTTTAACTTATCTTCTGGTCCTATGTACCTGCAAATGCATCAGGCACTCTTATAACAGATTCTATAGAATATGGCGCCTCTACATTGTGTATAAAATTATTACACTGTAGCATCATAACTATTTCAATATCAAGTTCTCCTGTATCGTTCATAAATGTTCTTGAATACCGAATAAGGGGACCTATCTGTATGGCATCCTTTACTTTTATGTATGACTGCATCTGCTCTATGGCAACATTAAAATCAAATTGTTCATCACTTATTATAAGCTTGTACTTTAACACATTAGTTAACTTTAACACCTTGCTCGGGTGGAAATGTAGTTTATTCTTTATCATTTCTTTTATTTTAAATTCAGAATCGGAACGCACTGAATTTATAAATAATATTAAAGCTCCTATAATATACATTATATTATTTTTCTGCTTCTTTTTTTGTATCCTTACAAATTGATAAAATACCAATTAACATTATACAAGCTGCTCCTATAGCTTCATAATCATCCAAATAAATATTTATAAATATCGCTCCTAAGCATAATACTATTATAATTATATTTATGATTTTATTTTTCATATATTATCTCCATATTCCTTATAAAATTACCAAATTATTTTGTTTTTTGATGCTATTGATTTTTCTTGGTTCTTAGATAATGCACTTACACCTGTACAAACAGCCTCCACTTTAAGAAGTCCTGTCATTCTAAGTTTAACACCATAACCATCATCTTACTTTTATGTATGACTGCATCTGCTCAATGGCAACATTAAAATCAAATTGTTCATCACTTATTATAAGCTTGTACTTTAACACATTAGTTAACTTTAACACTTTGCTCGGGTGGAATTGTAGTTTATTCATAACATTTACTTTCCTTATCATACCGATATATCTGTATGTGTGCATTGATATATTTACCAAAAACATCAATGCACACAATTAAATTAATACCAATACTAATCTTATAATAACTATTATTAAGATTAATATACAAAGAATAAAAGAACTAACAATCCATTTATTCTTTACCATTTCTTTTATTTTAAGTTCAGAGTCTGAACGCACTGAAATAATAAATGGCATTACAGTTCATATAGTATATTACTTAATTCCATATAATATCGCTACTAAAATACCAACAATTATAGATATAGTTGCAATAACTACTATAAGTATATTCTTCTTTTTATCTGTATTCGCTGTCACATTGTCCTCTTTACTTTTAAATTTAAAATTTGTCATAACAAAAACAGCTGCTATTACTATCATAAAAATAATTCTCAACAGAAAACTGTCCATTCCTGTCGACATAATCCATAATAATAATAGTAGTATATTAATAAATATCTTTTTAACTGGTTCTATCATATTAATATCAACTCCTTTTATATCCTTATATTCACTACAAAGAAGCTACCTGTGTGAATACACTAAATGTCCAAATTCCATATGAGCAAGCTTTATATCCCGACTTATTAAAGGATTTTGTTTTTGAATATGAATTTACCATATTAACTGCTGCTGCTAAAGCCAATGTGCCTTGGTATGCCGATATAGCTAGACTAAGTGATAGTCCTCCTGCAAGTGCTATTGTTGCCAACAAACCTATACCTGTTGCTGCAGTTGCTACCATTGATGCAACTATTGATTTCGAAATACCCATAAAGGCTGCCGAACACCCTATCATCGCAGTAATACCCATAATTGCTTCCATTCCTTTATATGTACTCCATCCACCTCCTTCCACATAAGTCATTTCTTCTTCGCTCATTACCGCGTAACTACTTGGCATAACCAAAGCTCCGTCATAACACATTTTTAGTAATAGTTGTTTCTTTTTTGTAATGTAAACACACCATCGCCAAACATGCTGCTGCACAGTCAGTAGTGTCATATTGTTTCACATATGTATATCTCATTTAAGTTTCCCTTCCAGATTTGTAACATTTTCTTTGAGTCTGATAAACAAAAAGGCTACAACAATTAGTATTCCTAATCATTGCAACCGAACTATCATAATAATGTATCCACTATCTTAGACTCCCAGCTTTGCGACCTTATATTTCTACAAGTGTGCCTTATCTTTAGTTTAACTCCTACTTCTATCTGAAATTATACCCCCCCTCATAATAAAATGTCAACACTTTATTTATGTCTCAAATAAAATATTGCCAATTGTGTTCTATCTCTTAAATCCAATTTTAAAAGTATCTGGCTTAGATAGTTTCTTACTGTTCCTTCGGAAAGATATAGCTTTGAGGCTATCTCTTTATTATTAAGCCCCTCTGCAACAAGATCAATTATCTCATACTCTTTTTCAGTTAAATCATATGCCTTATAATCAAATTTACTTTGCTTTTTAACAAAGTTTGAAAACTTCTCTGTAATCTGTGCTCCAAATACATTTTGCGTCCCATCAGCTATTGCTTTTATAGCAGGTACTAATGTCTCAAAATCCTGCTTTAGCACATATCCCTTTACGCCTAACTGCAATGCTTTAATTATGTATTCATCATCTGCAAATGTAGTTAGTAAAAGTATCTTTGCTTCTTTGTATTTTGAAAGTATCTGTTCTGCTGCCTCTAATCCAGTCATTTTTGTCATCTGAATATCCATTAACAATACATCCGGCTTGTACTCCTCGTATAGTGAAAGCGCCTCACTTCCATCATTGCCAAGTGCCACTACCTGTATATCCTTATCTGCTTCAAGTATCGTTTTTAGCGATACAGAAACCAATCTATCGTCATCTATTACTACAACGTTCATAATTACCTCCTAGGTATATTTACAAAAATTTTAAAGCCCGCATCTGTGTTAATAACAACAGTTCCCGAAAGCATTTCTGCGCGGTCCCTTATATTAGAAAGACCAATTCCTTTATCATTAAGCTTAATGTTAGTACCATCATCATTTACAATAATTTGTATAAATGCAGGATGTTCCCTTACAATAATCTGCACATTTTTTGCATTACTGTGCTTAACAATATTGGTTATAGCCTCTTTTACAATGGCTATTATCGTACATTTAACATTTCTTTCAATAGCACTCTCAATATCGTATTCAAAGCTTACCTTATAGTCTTTAAGCTCTAAAATCGCATCTTCAAGCGCATTTTTTAAATCAATAGCATCATCATGAAGGTCATGCACACTGCTTCTAATGCTTGTCATTGAGTTATCAAGGGTTTCTTTTAATGCTTTTAGATGCTCATCCAAGGTTTCATCCTTATTAATTGTTATAATGGCACCACACTGCATTATGCTTCTTACTAGCATATGTCCTACATTGTCATGTATTTCTCTTGCGATTCTGTTACGCTCCTTAAGGGTTGCCATATATACTTCATTATCCTGCTTTTCAAGAAGCATTCTGTTACTTTTCTTAAGTTCTAACTGATATTCTGCATCTGTATCTATAGTATGTACCAGTTTTTCTTCTAATCGTGTAACATTCTTGGTCTGAATTGCCATCCATATAGCAACAACCATCATTATCACAATAATAAAAATATCATATCTGTCGCTATCCTTAAATGCATATAAAAGCATAAAAATGCTATATATTCTTAATAGTTCACACATATATAGTAGCTTCTTATTAATAGTTCTTGTGTAAATGTATTCATATATAATTATAGGTGCGCCAAGCACTGCCATGGGATATATAAGCACAATAGTGCTATACACAGCCCCAATAAAACTCTCAACTAATGCACCATATTTTCTTTCATTAATATAGTACATAAAGCCCGCCAGCGAAATTATAAGTAAAATCACTACAAGTCCCTTTATACTTAAATCCTTAAGGCACATAATGCCTACCACGCATATAAGCAAAATCAATCTGTCAATTAAAGTTCTCATATATAACTCTTTTCTTTTATTTTCCATTTAATTATACACACAAATGTACCTAAAATTCAATGACATTTGTCATATTCATTTATTGTTTTAGTCACTTAACAATGACATCTATATTTTGTAAAATACACTCATAAGATAACATTTCATTGAAAGGAAGTTTAAACATGAGTAACACAGTTGTAAAAATCGAAAATCTTGTTAAACGTTATAAAGAATTGGTCGCACTTGACCATTTTAACTTAAGCATTGAGGAAGGCGAAATCTTAGGTCTTCTTGGTCCTAACGGTTCAGGTAAAACCACAACTATCAATTGCCTTCTTTCATTACTCTCATATGACAAGGGTAACATTGAAGTATTTGGTAAGGAAATCAAGCCGGACAGCTACGATATAAAACAAAATATCGGTGTTGTTTTCCAAAATGTAGCCGTATTTGAAAGCCTTACAGTATATGAAAATATCGACTACTTCTGTGGTCTATATATTAAGGATAAAACACTCCGCAAACAATATGTAGAAGAAGCTATTAATTTCGTAGAACTAAATGATTACAAAAAATTCTTACCAAAGAAATTATCTGGCGGTCTTCTTAGAAGATTAAATATCGCCTGTGGTATCGCCCATAAACCAAAGCTTATTATTATGGATGAGCCAACTGTAGCCGTTGACCCACAAAGCCGTAACAAAATCCTTGAAGGCATCAAGGAGCTTAACCGTCAAGGCTCAACCATCATTTATACCTCACACTACATGGAAGAGGTAGAAGAAATCTGTAGCAGAATCGTAATTATGGATAAGGGTAAAAACTTAGCTGTAGGAACTTCAAATGAATTAAAGAAGCTTATCAAAAATACAGAAAATATTTATATGAATGTCGCTTCATTAAACGAAACTCAGTTAAATGAAATTAAGGCTTTACCACATTTCTATGATGTAAGCTATACTAATTCGGACTTAAATATCAAGTGCAATGGCGGACAAAATAACTTAATAAGACTTATTGCTTATCTTCAGGATAACAATATTCCATTTTCAAATGTTCATTCAAAGTTGCCAACACTTAACGATGTATTCTTAGAAATAACAGGAAAAGAATTGAGGGATTAAAATATGTTTTTTCATTTATTCAAATACAAAATAAAATCGCTATTTAAAACTAAAGATATTTCATTCTGGACTATGATATTTCCACTTATACTTGGAACACTTTTCTTTGTTGCATTAGGTCCATTAATTGAAACAACAACGGAGTTTGAAGAAATACCTGTTGCAGTTGTTACAAATAATGCTAATCCAATATTTGAATCTGTTTTAGAAGATACTAATGATTTATTTACACAGACTAAAACAGATAAGGAAAATGCCCTTTCTCTTATGGAAGAAGGAAAGGTTAGCGGTATCATTTATATTGATGCAACGCCTTATGTAAGTTTTAAAGAAAATGGTATCAATCAAACTGTTATCAAAAGCTTTGTTGAAGAATACTTAAAACAATTTAGCTTAGGCAGACCTATTGAAACCGTTGATTACTTCTACGAAGACATCAAATTTAGCGAGGATATTAACTTCGTTTCCGAATTTTTCTTTGCGCTTGTTGCAATGACTTGCCTTTATGCTTCATTCACAGGCGTTCAGGTTTCATTAGATATGAAAGCAAATATTTCTCCGCTTGGTATGCGCCGTGAAATAGGCACTTGCAAACCAATGATAAATATTTTAAGTGATTTTAGTGCAGCATTTGTATTACAGGCAATTACAAGTGTAATATTTATTGTATATATACAATTTATATTAAAAATACATTTATCAAACAACATACCTGCATTGTTTATCATTATGCTTATCGGTAACACAATCGGTATTGCACTCGGGCTTTTCGTTGGCTCTCTTAACAAATCAGAAGGAACAAAAATTGGTATCGTTCTTGCATTTTCAATGGTATCAAGCTTTTTAGCAGGTCTTATGATAAATGGAATACGAAATGAGATAGAGCATAGTGCTCCAATCATTAATAGAATTAATCCATCCGCACTTATCTGCGATGCGATTTATTCGCTTAATATGTACGGAATTGACAAAAGATTTTATATAAATATGGGCACATTACTTACATTTGCAGTTGTATTATGTGCATTAAGCTACATCAAATTAAGGAGGAACAAATATGCCAGTGTTTAAAGCATTTATGAAAATAGCAGTAAAACTTTTACCTTTAATATCAATTTATATTGGCGTATTTTTAGGCACCACAATAGCAATGACTAATTCAGATGCCCCAAATAAAACTACAAGTTTTACTGACTCAAAGGTAAAGGTTGCCATAATAGATAGAGATAACTCAACACTTAGCAAGGCTTTATACGATTACCTTAACGAAAATCACAAAATTGTAGAGGTTAAGGATGATGCTCAAAGCATAAAGGACGATCTTTTCAACATAAGCGTTTCTTATGTATTAACCATACCAGAAGGCTTTGAAGAAAAATTTGTTGCCAAAGAAGGTCAAAACAGCTTAAAACAGGATTTTCTCCCTGGTGATAGCGAAGCGCGTTTAGTAAGCAATGAGCTTTCAAGTCTTTTAAATTATATAAATGTAAACCTTTCATCTGGTATGACTATAGACAACGCTATAGCTAAAGCAAAGGAAACCATGGCCATCACAGTAAATGTAGAATTAACTAAGGAAGAAGCTAAACTATCTTACTCAAAAACATATTTCTTCTTTAGATATATTCCATACGCCGCAATTTCAATATTGATATTAGGTCTTGGCAATATACTTGTAGAATTCAAGAAAAAAGAAGTAGCAGCAAGAATTAATTCCTCTGCCCTTACTTTAAAGTCAAAGAACATACAATTAATACTTGCTTGTAGCATATTCAGTCTCGCATTATTCGCATTTTTTGCACTATCTGGTATGCTATTCTTGCAAAAGGAATTTTTTAAATTCACAACGTTATTATATTTGCTTAACGCATTTGTATTTATTATTGCTTCTGTAGCAATTGCATTAGCAATTAGCCAGATAGCTCCAAATCCAAACACAATAACAATTCTTACAAATGTAATTGGTCTTGGTGGCGCTTTCCTTGGTGGAATATTTGTAGATATATCCTTCCTTGACAAAACTTTAGTAAATACCGTTTCTCGCTTCTTGCCAACTTACTGGTCTACAATGTCAGTAACAGCAATAGAAAATGGTGCCATATCAGAAGCACTTACAAACATTGGAATTGAAGCATTATTCATTATTCCATTCTTTGTAGTAGCGTTAGTATTGTCAAAGGTAGCGCAAAATAAGATATAAAAAAAGCCGGCTTTTTATAGCCGGTTTTTTTTATGCCAATATATCGCTCCAATAATATTCAAGCTTATCTATATACATTTTCAATGTACATTCCATATGGTAAGGTTTCTTATCAAACCACAACCAACATTCAAAAATCATTGAATTATAGCCTTGATACCTATATAAAAATTCAAGTTCATACTTACCTTTATTAATTCCTTTAATTAGCTTTTTTAATGTCCATTCCTCTCGGATTATCTTATTAAGCTTCTTTTTAAAAACCTGAATAGTAACATCATCTTCATCTCTATTTTCCAAATAAAACTTAACCCTTGCACTACCAGTTCTTAACACCTTTTTATCCTTTACAAGAAAAATACCATCAGTAAATAAAAAACTTAAATTACCATTCTTAAACGAAACCTTCGTTGCTCTGCAATCATGCAAGCTTACCTTGCTATCACCATTATCTAAATGTCTCCACATAAAATCTCCTTATCAACTATTTCGCCACGACATTTTCATTCCGATGTCGCTCGTAATGGATACATAAGCTGTCAGCTACGCTTTCGCTTGCTTACAGCTAAGTACCAACGGCGACATAGGCGTGGCTCAATAGTTGTAAAACTCGTTTAGAACCTTATCTTTGCGCGGACATATAGCGCAAGCGTGTTTACAAAAGATGTTCTCTTATCTCTTCCCCACTCATACTTGTTAAGTATGCTGGTGCTATATCAAATACTGTCTTACAGCCTGACTTACCTTCCTTATTAAGTCGCACAGCAGCTCTTGCATATGCTACAAGTACACTTGCCGTAAATTCAGGGTTTGAATCAAGTTTTAAGCTGTATTCGATTGTATGTGAATGTTCATCATTCCAGCCTGTCTTACCACTTCTAATTACTACGCCACCGTGTGGGAGTCCTGCGTGGTCTCTTTGTAATTCTTCTTCTGAAATGAAGTATACTGTTGTATCATAATCTGCAAAGTAATTAGGCATATTCTTAATCTCTGCTTCTATTCTTGCTTTATCAGCACCTTCTTCAGCAACAACATAACATTCTCTTAAATGCTTTTGTCTTGTTGTAAGTTCTGGATTAGAACCACTTCTAACCGCATTTACAGCCTCCTCAATTGGCACTGTATACTGTTTTGCATTCTTAACGCCTTCTATTCTTCTAATCGCATCTGAGTGGCCCTGACTGATGCCTTTGCCCCAGAATGTATAGTCTTTACCATCCACTAATATTGCATTTGCATAAAGTCTGTTAAGCGAGAACATACCTGGGTCCCAACCTACAGAAATAATTGCAACCTTTTTAGCTTCCTTTGCTGAAGCATCAACATTTGCAAAATGTTGTGGAATTTTTGCATGTGTATCAAAACTGTCAATAACGTTAAATAACTTAGACAACTTTGGTGTCTGCACTGGTAAATCCGTAGCACTTCCGCCGCATAAAATCATAACATCAATTTCATCTACCATACTTTCAACTTCATCTACATGACAAACCTTTGCTGTCTTCGTAAGAATCTCTACTGATTCCTTATTTCTTCTTGTAAATACAGCAACTAATTCCATATCTGGATTTTTCTTGATTGCACATTCAACGCCACGTCCAAGGTTACCGTATCCATAAATACCAACTCTTATTGACATATATAATATCTCCTTTTTATATATTTTATGTAGTAATTATATCAACAGCGCCTAGCTATTACAAGATATTTTTTATCATTGTCCTAATTTTTTAAATCTAAAATGTCAAATCACTAACTTTACTTATTCTCTGCCTTATTAATCTTTATTTTCTTAAGTTGACAACGAGTGTTTGCTTTGCTAATATTAGACTGTTGTGGAAATTTTTGAAATGAGGTTATTTATGCAAAATAATAATGCTTTATCAGCAGATGCTATCAAGCTTTTTTTAAATGATAAATATAATAACATTGACATTCAGGTGTTTGAAAGCATTTCCTCTACAAATACCGTTGCTAAGCAAATGGCTTTGGATGCTTGTAGCCAATACACTACACTAGTTGCCAATTCGCAAACAGCTGGGCGCGGAAGAGTTGGAAAAACTTTCTATTCGCCTGCTAACTCTGGTATTTACCTTAGTACAGTTATTTCTGCGAAAAAACACACTGCAGATATTGCATTTATTACTATTTTAAGTGCAGTCGCAGTATGCAAGGCTATTGAGGAACTTACAAGCCTTACGCCGACTATTAAATGGGTAAATGACATTTTCATTGATGACAAAAAATCTTGTGGCATACTCACAGAAGCTGTCATCAACCCTACAAATGGAACAATCGAAAATCTAGTAATAGGCATTGGCATTAACTTTTCAACAACAAGTGAAGATTTCCCTGATGAGCTTAAACACATAGCCACCTCGCTTAATCAGGTTGGCATAAGTCGCAATCAGCTTATTGCAACTATTTTAAATAATCTATTTTATGAGATAGAGAATTTTGACAGCGACCGAATCATCAAAGAATATCGCAGCCGTATGTTTCTTATTGGAAAAAATGTGACATTTACACTAAACGATATTGAATATAATGGAATTGCGAAGGATATAGATTCCGTAGGACATTTAATCGTAGAATGTAGTGACAATATAACAAGAACCTTGCATTCAGGCGAGGTTAGCATCAAATATTAATGGAGTTTTTATGAAAAAAATAATTATGCCTGTAACAGGCTTTGCCAAAAAACAATTTGTTTTAGTCATCGCAGCTATCGCAACTATTATTACATGCTTTTTTGTACCGGTAGACAAGGAATATATCGGATATTTTAATATGCAAACACTTGCTACCTTGTTTTGTACACTCGCGGTAGTTAGCGCATTTTCACATATACATATATTTGAAATCATCAGCAAGGCCATAGTTTTAAAGCTTCACAATTTAAGAAATGCAACCTTAGGTCTTGTATTTATTACATTTTTTGGTTCTATGCTTCTTGCAAATGATATGGCGCTTTTAACATTTTTGCCTTTAGGCTTTTTTGTATTAAATACAACTGATAACAAGCAGGCTATGGCATTTACATTTATTATGCAAAATATAGCTGCTAATCTCGGAGGAATGGTTACAGCATTTGGCAATCCGCAAAACTTGTATTTGTATGCTTATTACGATATTGATTTATTAGAATTTACTAAGATAATGCTACCTACCTTTATTGCGGCGACAATATTAATCGTGCTTATATGCTTATTTGTAAAGCCAATTCCTTTAACATTAAAGAGCAATGAAAATTACACCATACACAAAAAACGTACTCTTGTATACTCGGCTTTGTTCGTTGCAAGTATACTTATAGTTTTTAGAATCATACCATATATTGAGGGAACTGTTATTATAACGCTTATACTTCTTTTTATGGACAGGGATGCAATTAAAGAGGTTAATTATCCTTTATTAGCTACATTTTGCCTCTTCTTTGTATTTAGTGGCAATATGGCAAGAATTCCGGCAGTAAATGAGCTATTCTCCTCAATACTTCCAAAGAATACTTTACTATTTGGTATTTTATCATGCCAGTGCATTAGTAACGTACCAAGCGCCGTTTTACTATCACATTTTACTGCGGATTATGCGCAGCTTCTACCAGCTGTAAATATCGGTGGTCTTGGAACTTTAATCGCTTCTTTGGCAAGTCTTATAACATTTAGCGAATACAAAAAGCATAATCCAGGAAAAACACTTTCTTATGTTGCAAAATTTACTGCAATTAATCTGTCCTTTTTAATAGCTTTGTATTTTGTTGAAAGTATATATTTAGCGATATAAATTGTAAAGCCCAAGTCACATGACCTGGGCTTTATTTTAATAATCCTCAGAGTGTCTTAGCATCTTTTCAACCAAAGGCGAATCTCCTTTTAAAGTTAAGTCTTGCTTTTCAAAGTCTACGCCTGAAAACACCAACCACATACTAGCTGTATGTGTTTCTATCTCTATAGTTCCTGTTAGACTTGTACAACCTTTAAATGTTCCTTCCATCTTCCTTACATCTGAAGGAATCTTTTTAACTGTTTTTAAATTAATACATCTATCAAATGTATAATTCATATTATATACTCCATCTGGTATATCTGGCGCAACTTCTAGACTTGTACATTCAGTAAATAAATGCGCGATAGAAATTACACCATCCGGCAATTTGTTTACTTTTTTCAAATTTGTACATCTCGAAAATGTATCTTCCATAACCCTAACTGTTTTCGGTATTTTAGGCATTTTTTCAAGCTCTGTACATCTCGAAAATGTACTTACCATAATAATTACTCCGCTCGGTATCTTAGGAGCTTTTGATAAATCAAGACATCCCTCATATGTACCCCATAAAATTTCTACATTTTTAGGTATTTTAGGTGATTTCGTTAAACTTTTGCACCCTGCATATGTCTTCCACATAATAGCTACACTCTTAGGTATTTTAGGTGATTTTTTCATTTTAGTACAGTCCTTAAACGATACTTGCACTATATATTTTCCACCTATACTACCCGCTATATCTTCATAGTCTGTTTTTTCTTTATTAATCGTACTATGTTCCCATCCCGAAAGCCCTTCTAGAGGACATTTTATTTCAAGTATATCTCCTTTAGAATAATCATACCATCCATAAGTGCTGTGAAAATAACCTGAATAATATATATTAACTCCTCCATCTTCGTCTTTTAAAAAATTTGATATATATTTATACTGATAATCCTCCGTTATATATATATCTCCATTGGCTGGTGTAGGAATCTTTGCTCCTTCTTTTAGCTCTTCTCCTGTTGATGCTATGATGTAGGTACAGCCTTTTTCAACTCTCTTAACATTTCTACCTTTATATTCATACTGACTTAGTATTACTATTATTGATATTAATAAGAGTATTGATATAAATGATATGATTATAATTCGTTTTTTGTTTTTCATAATTATCACTCCTCTTCACCATACTGAAAACATTGATTAATATCACCAATTATTACAAATCGATCTTCTAATAAAGAATACTGCGCCACTGTATTATCCAACGCCACTCTTAAACACTCTATTATACTTTCCTTCTTATTACTATCGGTTAGCAAACTATCAATTAACGCCTTTACAAATTTATCGCTTTCATCAGTTTCCATAAAACCTGTAGTACCTATCACTAAACTAGCTCCTTTTTTATAGGTTTCTTCCAATAAATTATAACTATTTTCTCCGTTTATATAATTTTCGCCTGTATTGCATCCTATAAATAACACAATACTTTCCGAAGCAAAGCTATTATTTCCTTGTAAATTAATATATGCGTTATTTTCTTTTTTAACACTTGTGTCAATTAGATCATTTATATCTACTCTACCATCTCTATTTTCATCTTTTCTAGTGTTTAAAATTGTCGGCATTTCATCATGAGCTATTACATAGGACAATGGTTCCGTATTACCATTTGTATCAATATCCTTTAACCCCTTTAATCCTCCTGAAAATCCATGCCCTCTGTAAATATAAAAATTAGCTACTTTTATATGATTTATTATATCTTCAGCCTTTGAATCTTCACACGCTACGTTGCTTGGCATTGCAACACCAAAAACTTTTTCATAACGAGTCGCTCCTTCATATACTTCATTAAAATAATACACTACACCTTGAGTTTGTACATTATTTTCTGTTTCCGTATAATCAATCTTAACATTCTTGTCTCCAGCCACTGAAAATGACCAGTACGAACCATCTGTTATTGTACTTGACATATACACACCACCATTCGAATATGAACTAAGATACATATTATTATAGCATATTAAATATAAACCTTTTTTATAGTCTGTTAGTTCTTGTGGTTCAGTTTCTTCCAATAACATACTTAAATTTAATATACCACCTTCATTACACCTATAGATATTAAACTTAAAATTTTCTCCTGAACTATTTTGATTTAAATATGCACTTGTTCCTGTCAGATTTGCCCCTAATTGTTTTTGAGCATACACATTTTTCAATCCAAAAAGGCCATTACTTCTATCTATCAGTTGCCATTTTGCTGCATTCGTCCATGCTGTTGATTCTTCATCTTCAGATAAGACCGCATTATCTATTGTTGAAATAGTAGCCCCATCGGATGTAGGCGGCAACGTATACGAACCGTTACCTGCTATAATCAACAACCCCTTTGACAACTTATTAAATATAAAGTATTCTTCATTCTCTTTTATACCCGTTTGGTCTACTACTTTTATAAGTATACTATCTGCTACTGTTTGACCCGTTGCTGCATCTGTGTATGAAGCCGTTATTATTACACTTCCTTCCGATACCCCTGTTACTATTCCACCACTACTTACTGTAGCTATATTAGTATCTCCACTGGTCCAGGTTAATTGGCTTATTGATATGTTACTATTTTCATCTATCTCACAACTTATTTGATGTGTTTTTCCTATTGCTACCATTCTTCTGTCTGAATCTATATCAAGGCTTGTTGAATACGTCATCTCCACATATGGTCTATCTGTTGTAACTCCATACTCTGATGAAAAGATTGCTTTTCTATATGCTGTGCTCGTTTCATTTGAATTAGTTAGTGTAAAGCCCATATTGCTCTTGTAAG
Source organism: Lachnospira sp. (assembly GCA_015057605.1). Lineage (GTDB taxonomy): Bacteria > Bacillota > Clostridia > Lachnospirales > Lachnospiraceae > SIG291. The sequence goes on from SVDX01000010.1 coordinate 40,845, forward strand.
TATAATAACCACTTCTCCACGCTCTTACAAGATGTGTTATATCAAAGCTTGTCCATGTTCCAAAGCTCATTGTTGTTCCATAGTTTACATTTGTTGTAAAGTTGCAGCCTGTCGCCCACGATACTGTATTTTCATTCCACGTCGAATTAGATATATTAGGATAAAGATTTACGTAGCTTGCCGCATTACCTGAACCGTCTTTACAGTAAAATTTTACTGATACTATATCATCCATTGTTGCGTTCTGATATGCAGTCGAGTTATAGAGCCCAGGTGTTCTAACTAATACTCTTCCTATCTTGTAAGTATCATCTACATAGCCTGCTGATAGGTATGTATAGTTACCGCAAGCAGCTGTAGATAATCCTGAAAATACTGGTGCATCTTCTATCGCTCCTGCCCCATTTAAAGTATCTGATATTGTAAGCGTAGGGTCTATCGTTACCGGATATACTGTTATAGTATCTTTTAAGTATTCATCACTTACCGATATGCTTATTTCATAGGTTTTACCTGCTTCTTTTGTTGTTATCGACATAGTTCCAGTAGTTGGTCTTCCTACTGCATCGTATACTAGTACTTCACCTATATCATATATACTCTCTGCTTTTTCATCCTTTGCTAGGTAATATCTTCCCTCTTTTTCATATATGTTAAGTCCGTTAGTTTCTAATGTAAATGTGTATGTCTGCTGAACATACTCTGATAATATTATATCTTCTTTTACACCTGATAGCAATGGTGTGTATCTTAAGTCTATTCCTGTACCGTAATAGTTTTTATAGGTTACAGCATTATTCTCCATTGTTGTTACTATCTTGCTCGCTGTAAGATTTCTAACTGGTGTTATCTTTACTATGTTGTTGTCATAATTTACTTCTATTCCATTTTGAGGAGTTGTTGGTATTGATAATGCTACGTTATTATCGTTTACCCTATATGTATCATTATCTAATTTTAGGCTGATATCTTTATCTTTTACGTTACCAAACTTATCTATGTACTTTACATTTTCGTACATCATATACATTGTTTTTGTTCCGTCTGCATTTTTGAACATGTAAGTGTTTAACTCTTCCTCATCCTTAAGCCTCTTTACGTGATTGTTTTTAACAAAACTTTCTGCATTCACGTACTTTAAAACTGGTGAGTTTGTAAAGTCTTCTACTAATTCCACCTCATCTGTAGCACTTATTTCCCCTATTGTGCTTGATGTGGTAGTTGTAGTAGTTTTAGTACTATCTGCTTTTACTGATTGCTTGTAGTAGTTCATTAGTGGTATCAAAAGTGATATGACTAATATAAGGGCTACTTTTCTTTGTGTCTTTTTGCTGTTTGTCATGTGTAATCCTCCCTTTAATAATTGATTATATTTTAAGCTACCAAAAACTTGTTAAGACAAGTTCTAATTTCTTTATACCATTTCCCATAAAAATTTCAATACTTTTTGCATGAACGGTAAGATTTTTTCAAAAATTTTGCTTGACAAAAGCAAAAATAAGTCATACGAAGAGACGTCTCCAAAGGCTCTTCTTTATGAATTTTGTTTTGCTTACGTTTTTGTCTTTCAATGGACGCTAAAACTATAGAAAAACAGAGATAAAAGATTCATCATCTTTCATCTCTGCACTAAATTTTCTTACCACATTTTTGCTAAATCTTCATCGCCAATAACTGGAATGTTGTTATTTCTTAATATCTTTATAGCTGCATCGTTATCCTCTACACGAATAATCATATATGCGTAATCTCTATTTCTTGTAAAGAATGCGTATGCATATTCAAGGCTGATACCTTCTTTAGCAAGTACTGAAACTATCTTAGCAATGCTTCCTGGCTTATCCTCACCTGCAACTGCTACTACATCAGTAAGTGAATATACATGACCTGCTTCCTTCAAAACATTGCCTGCTTTGAATACATCATCTACTATAAGACGTAAAATACCAAAATCTGATGTCTCAGCAATCGACAACGCTCTAATGTTAATGCCTGCATTTGCTAATGAAGCAGTGATATCATCTAAACCACCTATCTTATTTTCAATAAATACTGAAATCTGCTTAACTGTCATATTTAACCCTCCTAGCCGTATAACTTACGTTTATCAATAACTCTTACTGCTTTGCCTTCGCTTCTTACGATTGACTTAGGTGCAACAAGATGTACCTTTGCCTGAATACCAAGCATAGACTTTAATGATTCTACTAATTGCTTTTCTTTCTCTGTAATCTTAGCCATATTATCTGAGAACATTTCCTGTGACATTTCAACATTGATATCAAATGTATCATTGTTGTTAACACGGTCTACGATAATCTGATAGTTAGGTGTCATTCCCTCGTTAAGTAATACTGTCTCAATCTGTGATGGGAATACATTAACACCACGGATAATAAGCATATCATCACTTCTACCAAGTGGCTTAGACATCTTGATATGAGTTCTACCACATGAACAAGGCTTTCTATTCAAAATACATAAATCCTTTGTACGGTATCTTAAAAGTGGGAATGCTTCCTTAGTGATACTTGTAAATACAAGTTCACCCTTTTCACCTTCTGGAAGAACTTCGCCTGTCTTAGAATCAATAATTTCTGCAATAAAGTGATCTTCATTGATATGCATACCTGTCTGCGCTTCACATTCAAATGCTACACCAGGACCACTTGTCTCTGTTAAACCATATATATCATATGCCTTAATTCCAAGCTTTTCTTGGATGTCATGACGCATTTCTTCTGTCCATGCTTCCGCACCAAATATACCTGCTTTTAATTTAATAGTGTCTTTAAGACCCTTCTCTTCAATGTATTCACCTATGTACGCTGCATATGATGGTGTACAACAAAGAATTGTAGACTCTAAATCTGCCATAAACTGAACCTGTCTATCAGTATTACCTGATGACATAGGAACTGTAAGACAGCCTACCTTGTGTGAACCACCGTTAAGACCAGGACCACCTGTAAATAATCCATAGCCATATGCTACCTGAACTACGTCTTCATCTGTACCGCCAACTGCTGTAATTGCACGTGCACAGCAATCCTCCCATAAATCAATATCGTGTTGTGTGTAGAAAGCAACAACTCTTCTACCTGTTGTACCACTTGTAGACTGAATACGAACACATTCCTTAAGAGGCTTGCCTAAAAGCCCATATGGATATGCATCACGCAAATCATCCTTTGTCAAAAATGGTAACTTGTGTAAATCCTCAATACCTTTGATGTCATCAGGTGTAACACCCTTTTCTTCCATCTTTGCACGATAATATGGAACATTTTCCCATACGTGCTTTACTTGTTTTACAAGTCTTTCACTCTGTAAGGCCTTTATCTGGTCAACAGGCATAGTTTCAATCTCTGGTTGATAATACCTTTTTTCCATAATACTTCTCCATTTCACAAAAAAATTTATGCTTCTATTATATTACTATCGCATATATTTGTCAATTTTTCAGTTGTTTTTTTATAAATCCGTCAATAATTCGGTAGAAATACATATTTAAAATATCGTATATTGAATTTAGCGTAGAAAGGGTGTTTTTTATGAATGTTAAAAAAATCGATATGACCAAGGGTTCAATGCTTAAACTTATAATACTTTTTGCCATTCCTATTTGGATAGGTAATATATTGCAACAGCTGTACAACACTGTAGATACCTTAGTTGTAGGTAACTACTGTGGCCCCGTTTCAATCGCCGCAGTTGGCACAAGTGCGCAACCTGTAGAATTCTTGCTATGCATTTTCTTAGGTCTTGGTACTGGTGTATCCATACTTGTATCACAAAACACAGGAAAGGGCGATACGGAGGCTGTTAAAAAAGTAATTTCAACAGCAACAGCATTTTTATATATGTGCGCCATTCCACTTACTATACTTGGAATTTTCTTAGGACCACTAATCCTTAAGCTTATGAAGGTTCCTGCTGATACCTTTGATTTGGCATCAACATATTTAATTATTATATTCCTTGGAACACTTGGAAATATGGGTTACAATATGAATGCAGGTATTTTACGTGGTATTGGTGATAGCATTTCCTCGCTTTTATTCTTGCTTGTATCATGTGTAGTTAATATAGTTTTAGACCTCGTATTTGTAGTAGTTTTCCATATGGGTGTTCACGGCGTAGCCTTAGCAACATCAATCGCTATGTTTATTTCATGGTTTATAAGTATCATCTATATTAAAAACAAACATGCATACCTCGAATATAAGGTAATTCCTACTAATTTCAGCAAAAAGATATTAGGTACTATCATTGCTGTTGGTTTACCGCTCGGCCTTAATAACTCAATATATTCGATTGGTCATATTCTTATGCAGTCGCTTATTAATGCACAGGGTTCAACCTTTATTGCAGCGTGCTCAGTTGCCCAAAAGCTAACCGGTATAGCAAATGTAGCCATAACAGCATTATCATCTGCTGCTACAACCTTTGCTGGACAAAATATAGGTGCAAAGAATTATAAACGTGTTAAATATGGTGCACTTAGAATTCCATTATTCTCAGCCGCCATAACCTTAACTGCCGGTCTTATACTTACATTGTTCTGTCGCCCTATCTTAGGCTTATTTACAGATAATTCAGACGTATTAAAGCTTGCAACGCAGTACACCTATGTTGTACTTCCATTTACATGGGGATATGCCCTTTTAAATGGTATAATCAGCTATGTTAACGGTACTGGCGAAGTAAGATATCCAACTATAATAAATATCCTTATGCTATGGGCTGTAAGAATCCCTGCCGCATATATCATTTCCACATTTTTCGATGGTACATTTGTTATGGCAGCAGTTCCAATCAGCTTCGCATTTGGCGTAACTGCAATGCTTGCATATTTCTTAACACCAAAATGGAAAAAACTTGCCGCAATGGCTGAATAAAAACACCCTACGGTCTGAGGTGACCCCAAAAAGTTAGACTTTTGGGGGTCACCTCAAACCGTAGGGTATTCTTATTTACTCATATATTTCAAAACCATATTGTTGAAGGAATTTGACTGCTCTCTTTGCAAATGATTTATTAGCTCCCCAGCTAATATTAGACAGCCCTGAGCCACCGCCCATTCCAGCAATCACAACATATTGTCCGTTATCATCCTCAGTGAACATAAGTGTTAATGCCACATAACTGCTAACTCTAAAGTAATATTCCTCAAAACACAACAATATTGCCTTATCATTTCGCTCATCACATACAGACTCTGTCCAAAATTCCTCTTTCATCTTATCAGCGATAATATCGAGTGTCTCTAATCTGCTACTGCATTTCATTTTTACTACATTTCCCATATTTCTATTCCTCCAACTTTATATATGGATTATGCTTTCGTTCATAATCAAGCGTAGTTTCTTCTCTATGTCCGGTAAGTATCTTATAATCGTCCTTAAAATCCTTAACCAAACGATTAATCGATTCAATCAGTCTATTTTCATCCCCACCCGGCAAGGTCGTCTTTCCATGATTTTCTTTAAGCAGGGTATCTCCAGTAAATATAATATCGTTAAGCACTATAGCCATTGAACCGTCTGTATGTCCAGGCATACCATAAAATCTAAACTTCAATTCGTCAAGTTCTATTTCATCGCCTTCTTCAATCAATATATCTGCTTTAACCGCCTTATATGGCTTGGTTACATAAGGACGCTCATTTATCAGTTCTTCATCCTCTAGTCGCCACGCATCTATCCTTGATATTACAATAGGCGCATCAAAATGCTTTGCCACCTCTTCTAATGCTAATATATGGTCTGTGTGTCCATGTGTAATAAATATGTACTTAACCGTAAGTGCATTTTCTTTTACTGCTGCAATAATCTTGTCTGCTTCATCCGCAGGGTCAATAATAATGCAATTATTCTTATCAGAAGCAACTATATAACAGTTAGTAATACACGCGCCTAATACTAATTTGGTAAGCTTCATAATATCAACTCCTTTATGATATTATAGCATTTAGTTAAGATATGCTGCAAGCTTTTCTAATTTAGGAGATTCCCCTTCTAATTTTATATTTCTTAATCCCATAATCCATTGTGTATATTGATTAGGATTAGCATTAATCACTATTGTGCCTTCTATACTTCTGCAATTATTAAAAACCTCTCCCATATTTACTACATTTTTAGGGATTGGCTTTGTCGTCTTAAGCATCTTACAATAATAAAATGTTTTGTACATAATAGTAACTGAGTCCGGTATTTCAGGCATTTCAGTTAACGAAAAACATTGTTCAAAGCAGCTCGTTAAATCTATTGCATTCTTTGATAATTTTCCTATTTGATTTAAATTAACACAAGCATAAAATGTCTTTTCCATACTTGTCACGCTATCTGGTATATCCTTTGATATCGTTAAACTTCCACATTTAGAAAATGTCCAGTCCATATCTTGCACACCATATGGTATATCAGGCATTTCAGTTAATGATGCACAATTTTCAAATGAATATCTCATACTCTTCACATTAGGAGGTATTTCCGGTGCAATTACAAGCCTTTTACAATTTTTAAATGCAGAATCTATATTTATTACACTTATCGGTATTGAAGGTGCTTTTACCATATATTGACAATCTAAAAACAGTCCGCTTGCATCCTTTATTGGTACTCTTGCTATCTCAGGCAATATTTCACCATATTCCTCCATATAATTAGAACACTTTTTATTCAAACTCACTTTCCAGCCTTGCAATTCAGAACTATATATATACGAATAATAGCCACAATCGTACCTATCTCCAGCTCGTACTATCGGAAAATATTCTCCTTTTGAAAATTGCATAGTACCTCTATAATACGTTCCGTTAGGAATAACATAATCCGTGAATTCTACATCCGCAGTAGTATTTATATTGACAGTAGGCTTTTTTGGATATTTTTCAATATACTTCATTACTGCAACAACATCAAAATGTACTAACACATAACTTAAAATTGCAATAATAACTATTATTCCTATAACCTTTATCCCTTCTGTTTCTTTAAAAATTCTAAATTTCTTCATACAAACCCTTCCTTTCGTATTTTTTTAACTTCTTTATACAAAATTGACATATATTTTTCAATAGATTTTGCATGAACGGTCGAAATACGACATGAACGGTAATTTCATTTTTACCTGCTGTAAATTTACATGCAATTTTGTTGCATAATTCATCGCATTGTTTTATAATATATTTTAAAAGGAGGAATTCATTATGCCAAATATTAAACCTATTTCAGATTTAAGAAATTATACCGCAGTAATCAATGAAGTTTCTTACGGTAATAGAGTTTACTTAACTCGAAATGGCTATGGTCAATGCGCTATAATTGATATTAAAGAACTTGACGAAATTGACAAGAAACTCGCACTTTTTCACTTAATGAACAAATTAAATGAAGCAGAACTTTCCATTCAGCAAGACGGTACTATATCTTCGGATGATTTAGAAAAAGAATTGGGGGTGCAATATTGAAATACATTGAATACTCTTTAATTGTACGTAACAAGCTAAATCTCCTCAAATTACATCTATCAATCGAATACGGAGCAGAAATAGCCCAAAAATCTATAACTAATATCATTCAAAATATTAAAACTCTTTCTATTTTTCCCTTAAAAGGAGCCTCTGTCTCTTCTATGTATAATATTGATTGTGACTACAGATATCTATATATTGAACATCATTATCTGTTCTACATTATCAAGAGCGACACCATTATTATCACAGAAATGTTTCACGAAAAAGAAGACTTTATTCATAAATTATTTTCTAATACAACCTACTCTACATAATTTGAAAATCTCCCCCTCATATGTTATAATATAACTAGCCCACAATTGAATACCTAACGATTCTAAATCATGACTTTTTATGTATAAAATTTGATCTGATTATTTTCGATGAATGGCTGCATTATGATGCAGATGGACAACGGATAGGTTTACAAAAAGATTTTCTCTTACCTGATAATTTTCCCGGTCGACAGAACAATTAACATGTTTTAAAGTCACAAGGAGGAATTATTATGGTATTTAAAGATATAGACAAGATTTTGCGTGCAAACGATTGGTACAAGGTTAGAGTGAATAGCTCTCACAACATTTACAAACACGAGGGCTTTACAATAAGTCTTTCGGTGCCGAACCACGGTAAGATAAGTATTTCTACCGGCGTTGTTAAAAGTCTTGAAAGGGCTACTGGTCTTTCGTTTAGATAGATTAAAAAAGCACATCCCATTTGAGATGTGCTTTTATATATTTATTCCATTTCCATATATGCCTTTGCAATGCGGTTATAATCAACTTCATCTGTGATTTTTTCCACCTCAAAGCCATCTTCTTTGATAACGCTTTTGTAAATGTATTGTCCGTCAGTTTGAATTTCATCATCCTTTATTAGACTTGCTACAACATAGTGCTTATGCTCAAATTCAAACTCATCTACAACTGCCATTTCAACCAAAGAACCATCCTTTGCAGTAACCGTAAATACTGCATATTCATCAAATGTATTTTCCATTAAATGGGCTCCTTTCCAATATAGCCATTTTCAAGGAGTTGCATTTTTCCTTCACTTATGGCCTTTGTAATTGCATTCTTTATAGTATTGGTAATTACATTTCCAAGTCGCATATAGCCAAACTTTTTAGCAGTTTCCTTCACAAGGTCTGTTTCGCTTAAATTTCCCTGTTCTTTTAAAACCTCAAGCGATGCAATTATGATTTCCTCTGATGGAACATCATCCATACTACGCTTGTTGCCTTCTTTATCTGCTACACGGTAGCTTGTAAGAGCTGGCATATCCTGCTTCCAAACAAATGCGATGTCACCATCTGCGCTTATTCTTATATCAAGGTCACGAAGTGCATTTGCAAATACCTTTTCAACCTTTATGGTACTTCTATTAATACCCCACGCACTAACTACCTTTTTTACAAGCTGTCTACGGCTTATTGGAGCTTCCACATCTAAAATGTTTTTCATAAGCTTCTTTACCTTAGCAAAATTTGCATCAAGATAAAATTCGTCCGCGCTTCCCTGTGGTATTATTTTGTATGAAACATATTCCTTACTGCAACTTGTGTTAAGCTCAGCTTCTTCTACCCTTTCGAAGGTCTCTTCTATTGGTGCTTGTGCTACCGGCTTAAATTCACAATCTGCATTCGCTCCCTCGGACATTTTTATCGCCTTTGGAGCACTTTCTATTGCTTCTTGTATTTCGTCTAATACGCGTTTTTTATCGTCTAACCAATCGAGTGTCCATATACGAAGTACATTCCAGCCAAGCCCTGATAAAACGCCAGGTTGCGATACAAATCTGTCATTAGCTGTTGAAGCCTCTTTGCAGTTTTCACCATCAATAAGAATACCCAAAATATAGGTTTCCTTATTATCAGGATTAACCACACCAATATCCATCTTGTACTCAGAGCAACCGATATTAGATTTAACCTCATGGCCCATATTTGCTATAGCCTTAGCAATTTCTTCTATGAGTTCATCGTCCTTTTTCGTTGCAACATCTGTGCGGGCTGCAAGCATATTTTTACCACGCTGTGCAAATTCTAAGAAGCCTTTTAAGCCTTCCACACCTTCTGAACGTGTACGCGACAAATCAATCTGCTCTGGACGAAGCACAGAATATACAACCATGCTCTTTCTCGCTCTTGAAATAGCAACATTGAGTCTTCGCCATCCGCCCTCACGATTAAGTGGTCCAAAATTCATAAGTACCTTACCGTTTTCATCAGGTCCATAGCCAATAGAGAAGAGAATTACGTCTCTTTCATCACCCTGTACATTTTCAAGATTCTTAATAAATATAGGTTCTTTTGAAGCTCTGTCAAATTCTTCAAGTTCAGGATATTTTCTAAATTCTTCGCAAAGCATATCGTCAATCAAATGCTGTTGAACCAAGCTAAAGGTTACAACACCAATACTGTCCTCGCGAAGCTTTTCATCCTTAAGTCTTCTAATTATTTCATCAACAATCGCTTTTGCCTCAGCCTTATTTTGCTTTGATTTACCCTTATCATAATAGCCTTCTACCTGAATTAGTTTTACCTCTGATACCAAATCTCTTGGCGAAGGGAAAGTATAAAGCTTATTATCATAGTATTTCATATTGCTGTAAGCAATTAAGCTCTCGTGTCTTGAACGATAATGCCATTTTAAATGCTCTTGTGGCATTGATAACGCCAGACAATCGTCAAGCAGACTTTCCAAATCCTCTTTATCTGCATTTTCTTCATCAACAAAATTTGCAGTAAAGAAGCTTGTTGGTGGAAGCTGCTTAGGGTCACCTACTACTACCACATTTTCACCTCTTGCAATCGTACCAATCGCCGTAGCTGTCGGAAGCTGTGATGCCTCGTCAAAGATTACAAGGTCAAACTTAGGAAATGTAGGATCTATGTATTGAGCTACTGAAATAGGGCTCATAAGCATACATGGGCATAATCTTCTAAGTAAGGTTGGTATCTGACCAAATAGCTTTCTAATTGGTAACATTCTACCGTTATTTTTAATTGCCTTCTTTAAAATACCAAGTTCTGAGCTTGCAGCTGCAGTACCGCTTACAGGTACATTTGCAGAAAGCCTTGCTACTAATTCTTGAACTGTGAGTTTTTGGTATTTGTCGATAGCCTCTTTATATTTTGCTATTACGTCATCATAATGCTTTCCATTAAATTCACTAAGTCTTGAATCCTTGGCAATTGTATTTATGATAAGTGTATAATGCAGTGCTGCCTGATATGCTTTTGCAAGATTATCTGAATTAACAAAGCCTTCTTTATATGCCTTGCAAACTGCTTCTAAGCCTTCATTCATAAGCTTTTCATCTATCTGATTGAAGCTTATCTTATCACGCAGTTTAGATACATTATTCGAATAATTTGAAAGTAAATGATTTATAGCCTTCAAATAATCCGCATCTAAGGCTATATCTGCATTTATAGTATATCTTGTCATATACTGCTTTAATTCAGAAATATACTGGCTTAAAATACCTCTTGCCGAAACGACCTTTTCATTTATTGCATTATTTTTAACAACATTTGTAACAGTAATTCTTTCTTCTATTGACAACGCATCAATTGCATCTTTTAACTGACTTGTTTTTTCGATTGCACTGTTAAGCTCATCCCAATTTGTATTAACTCCTACAAATATATAGCCTAAAAGCGAACTTAGCTGATTAGGTGTATCCGTAATCTCTTTTTTCTTATCTGCAATAGAACTTAGGCTGTCATATATCTTAACAATACTATTCTTATCAATTTCAGATGGATTTTTCGCATAAAGCTTCATGGCTTTAAGAAGCTTATTTTGTCCTAACATTTTAGGTAAAAACCATGAATCGCTTGCTTTCTTCCATTGTAACTTAGCGTCTGCGACATCATAATTAAATATCGCCTTATCAAAGCGCTCACTAATAGCATTACGCTCATTCTTATAGGCATAACCGGTATCAGCAAGCTTCTTAGCATCTGCCATAATATTTTCGTAGTTGTCTAAGTTAACCACATCACTTAAAAGAATCGCCTTATTCGTAGCCACGTCAAATATAGCCAATACTGCATTTATCATAGCCTCAGTCTTTTTTGAAAGCTTGAGCCATGAAAGCATAGTATCAAATGCTCCATTTACGGTGTTGTAGCTTAAAAGCAATGCATTGGTATCCTTTTCAAAGTCATTCCTTAACTCCATCGAATACTCTTTATTCTCGATTCCTCTTAATGGATGCTTAGCATATTCTCCAAGCTGTGCCGTCAAAATGCCATACTCGCGTATTAATTCATCCCATATAGCTATGGTGTTGTCTGTCACGCCATTGAAAACTTCTTTTGCAAATGCTATTTTGTCCTTTTCATTAGAGTTCTTTTCATATATTTCTATAGCCTCATAAAGGCTCTTTCCATAGTTGCGTTTTTCATGAAGAGCTTCTATTAAATAATTTAAATCCGCTTTAAGCTCTCTAAGCTTATCTGCTGTTTTTTGATATTCTTCAGGCTCTTTTATTCTTCCTACCTCTAATGCCTTATCAAGCTCCGAAAGCACTGATGATTTGTTAGTTTTGTTTGAATGTAATTCAAGGCAGAATGGATCTAAGCCAAGCTTTGCAAGACGCTTTTGAACAACACTAAGTGCTGCCATTTTCTCTGCAACAAAAAGTACTGATTTGCCGTTATATAATGCATTTGCAATCATATTTGTAATAGTTTGCGACTTACCAGTTCCCGGAGGTCCGTGAAGTACAAAGCTCTGTCCTGCTGCTGCCTGTGCAATAGCCACCATCTGAGAAGAGTCTGCAGCCATTGGAACTACCATCTTGCTTAAATCAACCTTTTCATCAACCTCATCCACAGTTATAGTATCTGTAATTGGCGACCAAATCATCGCACCCTCGATAAGGCTCGCAACAACCTTATTTTTCTTCAATTCATCACTACGGTTGCGAATATCATTCCACATAACGAATTGTGCAAATGAAAATAATCCTACAAATGCCATTTCTTCAATATTCCATCTCTTTTTACCCATAATTCCCTGACGAATGGTATTATATACTAAAGGTAAATCAATGCCATTTTCATCCTCTGGAAGTGGGTCTAAGCCTGTAATATTAACACCATAATCCTGACGTAAATACTCAAGCAAGGTAACATTTATCTGTGCCTCTTCCTGGCGACTTCTAATTATGTAGCCCTTATCCCTTACATTTCTAACAATATCAATAGGTATAAGAACTAAAGGCGCATATCTTGCCTTTTCAGAAATATCCGTCTCATACCAGCGAAGGAAGCCTAACGCCATAAATAAGGTGTTAGTACCATTTTCCTCCATGCTTACCTTTGCCGCGCGATACAGACCCTTTAGCTTTTGCTCAAGCTCTGTATCATTTAAAAAGGTTCTTATTCTTAAATTTTTGAATTCTTCCGTTGCTATATTTTTAATTAAATCTTTTTCATTTTCTATCTCAAATATCTTAGAATCCTTTGGTGTAAATGTCCATTCGCTTGGAGCTGACATTACCCTAAAATCCTTACCCTCTGCTAACTTATCCTCAAGCTCGCCTAAATCTGCAGTCATTATCTGAAATGCATTTTTATTTACCCTAAAGTTAAGTAAAGCATTGCGTAAACTAAAATCTAAAAGCTTGCGTTCCCAAATTCTTTGCTTTGTAATTGTTTCATTACCACTAGCAACCTTGCCGGCAAGCGAATTGTCAAGCATACTTGGGGCCTCATTTATTCCATTAATATCTGTTTGCTTTTCTAAAACCTCATTCTCACTATATTTTAAAGGCATTGGTCGAATACCGCTGTTTCTGCTTCTCTTTATATCAATAGCACAATCAAACTCTTCTTTAAGCTTATCATTTCCATGCTTTAAGCTTAGGTCAAAGTTAGCTACCTTGCCTGCAACCATATCTGTACACTCAACTATAAGCAGACTCTTGGCACCCTCTGCAACACGTTTTTCAATCGCTGATACATCATCTATCATACAATCTGCAAAGGTTTCTTCTTCAAGCCAGCATGCCGCGTAGGCATGATTTTTATTAAATATAAGAAGCGGATGTAAGCCAACTGATTCAAGACATGATGCATAAAGTATAGCCAAATCAATACAGGTTCCTTGCTTTTGTTCAATCACCGTATGTGGTAATCTTACTCGCTGACCAATCTCTTCATAGCTTGCAGGAGGATTATTATATATGATGTTTTGCTTCTTTATTGCCTCATAAATGGCGCCCATTTGAAGTTTAACGTTATTAGCATTTCTTGTCTGATATCCGGTAAATGAAGGATCCTTTGTCCACTGCGAAAGTATCCATGAAGCATCTGCAATAATACCCGCAACACAAGGATGGTTAGGAGTAACAAATGACGCAACAATTTCAGGCATTACTAATAAACCACTCCACTGGTCTAATGCCAATAAAGATATGGTTTCGTCCTTGCTATATAAAACCTCTTCACCCTGTGAAACATTTATTGTAATGGTTCCTAACATCTTTTCTGTAAGCGAAAATAAATACTCACTTTTAATGCTTATATGCACAGGCGAAATCTCTACTGCCGCTCCTGCCTGAATCTGTGGAATATTATAAACAAATTCTTTGGCAAAATCTGGCTCAAAGCTAATTTTTAAATCAAGATTTGTAAGCGCAACACCTGATTCGTTATTAACCACAAGGTTACGTATAATAGGCACATAATTTTGTTGCATTGCAAAGTTGATATTTTTAGTTATGTTTCCTGTAACGGTTATCTTTGGTTGCATACCTTCAAATCTCCTTCCATTCACTTTCTTTAAACCCAACAAGCACCCTATCTTCATCAACTATAAGTGGACGTTTCACTAACATTCCATTTGTTGCAAGGAGCTTTAACTGCTCCTCTTCACTCATAGCAGAGAGCTTATCCTTAAGCTGCATCTCCTTATATAACAAACCACTTGTATTAAAGAATTTCTTTAGTGGCAATCCACTCTTTGCATACCATTCCTTTAATTCATCATAGCTAGGATTTTCCTCTACTATGTGGCGTTCTTTATATTCTATATTATGTTCATCAAGCCACTTTTTTGCCTTCTGACATGTTGTACACTTAGGATAACAAATAAAAAACATTGCGCACCTCCACCCTTTTAAATACATATGTTATAATTATAACATAATATAGGTAGTAGTACCAATGTTTTTTAAAAACCTAAAACACCCAGTATTCAGCTGTTATATGAAGCAATTTACTAAACTCGCCACTTGTTAAACCAAACTTTTCTATACCTTCTTTTCTATTCTCTTCCCAATGAGGCATGCCTTTTGTTTTAATAGCCCAGCTAGCAAATTCTTTTATTAACTCTTCATCAAAATCTTCTCTCTTTGTTCTTTCCTGCATAAAAATCTCCTTTAAGCTAGTACTAAATTTGGATTTTTCAATAAACTATCGATTAATGGTTTATATTTCTTTATTCCAAAATCTTCTACAATACTTGTCACCCGCGCTCCTGCATCCTTTGAAGATGCACCACATAAAAAAATTCTCTCATATTCCGTTCCATAATCAAGAACAATAAATCTATCGTGATATACGCCACCAGTCTTTTTAAGTGTCATTTTGATTGATGGGTATTCATTAGAAAAATCTCTATACTCAATACTATGTAATTTTCCACCAATATTATCGCTAAAGAGCGTTATATTAACACCAATAGGAGCATTTTTTAATAGTACTAATGTGCGCAAACCGATGTAATTGTCTACCACATAAATTGTTTTCTTTGCTTGCGCATATACCTCTGAATATGCTAAATCTGCAGTACAATACTTTGTATTATATATCAGCCATCCATTATCTTCATCATTTACAAAGTTATTCATCACATCTGCTAAATCAGACTTTTTAACAACATCGCTAAGTTTGTCCATTATATCACACATCTGCTTCTCAACAGAACCCATATCTGATTTTAATTTTGATATATCACGTGTATTTTCCGCATTCTGCATAGAAAGTTGCATATACTCTCTTTGTCCAATTAGTTCTCGATTATTGATGATGTAATCTTTCATATTCTTAAATGTACGAACCAGTGCCTTACTTTGCTTAATCGCAAGTTCTCCACGAAGAACCGTCATTAACATATAAATTCCTTGCTCTGTAAACGCCCTTGGTAGCTTTCTTCTTCCACCCCAACTTGATGTCGATTTTTTCGATATCAAGTTTTCAAACTCTTCCTTCGTCAGTTCAAACATAAAATCTTCATCAAATTTTTCTATGTTATTTTTCACTTGTTCATTGAAACGAGTTGTAGTATACCCATATATTTCCGCAAGTTCGAAGTCTAACATTACCTTCTGTCCTCGAATATTATATATTTTGTTATGGATATTTTTTTCTGAAACAATAGCAACCTCTGTATTTTCTCCCATAAAAACCTCCGTGTATTAACATAATCTTATGCAAAATGTAGTTCTACTCCAAATCTTCCAATTCCTCTACCTGTTTCAAAGCCTCTATATACTTAATAACCCTTTTTCGTTGCGCTTCTTTCATACCATTAATATCCTCAATAATACGCATATCCGCTTTAGAAATTTTAGATTCTTTGCCAGTTAATAACTGCTCCGGCGTGATTTCAAGCACCCTACAAATATCCATAATCTTGTCTGCCGATGGATTAGTCTTCTTCGTTTTCCAATCACTTATAGTACTACTTGCCAGCCCAACCTGTTTTGCAAAAGCATTTTGCGACATATTCTTGTCTTTTAATATTTTAAAAATTCTTTCACTGATAAGCATAACATTCTCCAATCATTCGCTCGTATATACGTAAACCAAATCTTATTAACTTTCGTATCTACGTATATGTTAACACTATATTTTTGGTTAGTCAACCTATTATTTATATCAACTAATAAAGCACCTTGCGATTCCGCAAAGTGCTTGTTAAACCAAACTTTTCTATACCTTCTTTTCTATTCTCTTCCCAATGAAGTACACCTTTATTTATTCTTTAACAAATGCTACTATCGTAGTTATCATTAACACAATAAAAATAAATGCAGCTACTATTGTGAAATAGTCAACGCCTATTAATAATGGTGCAAGAGAGAGTATTGTTGCAATAGCAGATACTGCAATAATTGGTATTCGCAATGACTTTTTCATAAATAATGACACTATAATTAAAATAAGCAAAGTACATGTTAAAAGTGCAACAATAAATGGTGCGAAATTGGCATAACCAAAAGTAGTTATATCAAAGTAAGAAAATGTACGACGCCACGGTTTCCCATTAGGGTTACCAAATTTAAGTACTGCACCATAAGGTAAAGCTTCTAACACAATTGCCACAATTGTTGTACATAACAATATAATTTTCTTTTTCATTTTTAATCTTCCTTATCCCACTTTTCTACAAAAATAAGTAATACAATATTCAAACAAATTACTATGGCACTTATAACTCTTGCACTCATAAACTGTACATCAAGTTTAATCATCTCCGCCCCCGTTTCTAAGTGTCCCATTGTTCTTAATCCCCAAAACTGAAGCATATTTATCCCTGAAAGAATCATTGTCATTATACTTAATACTAAAAATGCACAAGTACCTTTATTTTTTTTGAAAGCCTTTAATACTATACACATACTTACTACTAATACAATCTGAATGATATTAATGAACATAGCTAAAATCATTCTTATTCCTGTCATATGGTGTTCCTCCATACATTCAATGCAAAGTCCAGGTATATCTGCATCTTCAATAAACACATACCTATAACAAAACAACAACATAGCCATAAGTAGAACCAAATTAATTCCAGTAATAGCTGCTAGTATTAGTGTATATTTATTTTTATATTTTAATGAATTTGACATATCTATTTTTTCCTTTCTGTTCTGCACAATTCTTGGTGCATTAGTCAACCAATTTCTATGTACCTCATTTTTTAACTCCTTAATCCTCAGAATAAATTTCACACTATATTCCATATAAAACAAACAAATAACTGTAGCAGCATTGAATACTTTAACAAATTGTTCTTTCTAAAAATACCAATTAACAGTAACGGCAATATATATATCAACATAAATACTGTCATATGTGGCTGTACCTCTATGTAATAATACCTTACTATGGGTCTTATTATATAGAACATAAGAATTGTTTGTATAAATATTGGCGCTAGTTTTTTATTGCCCTTTTTCTTAAACTCTACTCCCAACAGTACAGCCATAATAATTACATATATAAGCATTACTCTTATCACATTTTCATATTGTGTAAATGCACATATAAGATGTATAAGAAATTCAACATAAGAGCCCAAATATATTACATAGCTAAAACCCTCGCTTATATTTACCTTAGTCCAATCAGCAAGAAATACTAACACAATACAAAATATTGCTATGGCAGCTAATACAAACCCCACAACCAAAAAATTCATTAGCTTGTTCTCTCTAGCATCATCTGTATAAGAAAGCTGTGCAATCAAAAATAGACTTCCAAACAAAAATATAATACTAATTATGTATAGTATAAGATACTTTTTATCATCAATTGATTTCGTTTTTTTCATATTTTTTCTCCAATCTTTACTAATCATTCGTCGTTGAACAATACACCATTCTTGGTGCATTAGTCAACTACTACATCTAGTATTTCATTTATTTATTTCATTTATTAGCCACACTAAATATCGAAATCCCATAACACTTCACCCTTTATTTTCTCTCCACAAGCACCACTGCTTCGCAGTGCTTTGTCATCGGAAACATATCGAAAAGCTCAACCTTCTTCGCTCTATACCCCTTATTATTAAGGTATGTTAAATCCCTTGCCAAGGTGTCTGGACCACAAGAAATATAAACTATCTTTTCAGGTGCAAGCTTTGCCACTGAATTTAAGAAACGCTTGTCACTTCCTGTTCGTGGTGGGTCCATTATAACTGCATCTATTTTCTTATTGTTTTGTGCAAGATTCACTAGGAAATCACTTGCATCACAATTATAAAATTCAACATTTTTTATGTCATTGAGTTTAGCATTCATCTTAGCATCAGCGATGGCATCCGAATTAAGCTCCACGCTTATTATATGCTTTACTTTGTCAGAAGCTATAATGCCTATTGTACCGATTCCACAATAAGCATCTAGAATGGTCTCATTTCCTTTAAATCCTGCCATTTCAATAGCTCTAGTGTAAAGTTTTTCTGTTTGAACTGAATTAATCTGGTAAAAAGATTTTGGTGAAATGCGAAAGCGCTTGCCACAAAGTATATCTTCAATATAGCCCTTGCCATAAAGCACCATTTCTTTGTCGCCAAGGACCATACTTGTCTTTCTGTTATTGATATTTTGAACTATTGTTGTTATCTCTGGGTGTGCTTCTAAAAGCGCCTTTACAAAGTTGTTTTTTCCAGGAAATATAGAATCTGCCATTACAAGAACTACCATTATCTGCCCTGTTTTGTGGGCTGTCCTTATAAGAACGTGGCGCAAAAGACCTGTTCTTCTATCCTCGTCGTAGGTACGTATTTTAAAGGATTTAAGCATATTTCTAATGGTTAAAATGATTGCATCCGCTTTTTCATTTTCAATCTGGCATTTGTCCACGCAGATTACATTGTGGGTGTTTGCCTCGTATACGCCAGAGATTACATTGCCCTTTTTGTCCACGTCAAAAACTGCATGAACCTTATTACGATAATTGTAAGGTTTGTCCATACCTGTTATCTTTGGCGTTTTGCAATGCTTTGCCAATAATTTAGTCACATATTGCTGCTTCATTTCAAGCTGCTTTTTGTAAGGTATTCCCTGATAATCGCAGCCACCGCATTTATCAGCGTAAATGCATTTTTTAATCGTTTCGCCCATGATTATAGACTCCAGTCTTTAAGCGTTTCGTAGTAAACGCTTGCAATTTTCTTTATCTCTTCACTATCTTTAACCGTAGATACGTCAGCTACCGCTACTGTGAAAAATCCCGCATTTACGCAGGTTTCTACTGCATGAAGGGCATCTTCTACTATGATAGTCTCGTTAGGACTTGCCAAAAGCCTTTTCATCGCTTCTAAATATATCTTTGGCGAAGATTTACCTTCTCCGGCTTCTGTGCAAGTTATCATTCCTTCAAAATATTTATCAAGGCCTAATCTTTTAAATGCAGGCTCGATTAAATATCTGTCCGTCGCAGTCGCAAGATACATCCTTATTCCACGTGATTTAAGGTTTTCAAATACCTCGATTGCACCTTCCTTTAGAGGAAATTCTTTCTCATACTTTTCTCTTACTACGGCATTTACCTGTTCTACAAGCTCTTTGACTGTCTCTGGCAAATCAAAGTGCTCTTTAAGATAAGTCGCCATTTCGATTATGGTCAAAGGCTTTAAATGCGCATACAAATCCGCAGGTGGCGTAATTCCACGCTTTTTAAGATAAATATCTCCAACCATTGGCCAAAACCACATAGAATTAAGTATAGTTCCGTCGCAATCAAAAATTGCCGCCTTTATATTCATAACCTAACTCCTTCTGTTATATGTATCTGCTAATTTTCTAAGCTTTTCACAAGCCTTATCATCAAATTCGCCCTTTTTCATGCGCCATTTCCAGTTATCACCGAGTGTCGATGGAAAATTCATACGGGCAGAATTATCCTTGCCCAAAATGTCCTGCATTTGCAATATAACTGTGTCAGCAACGCTCATATAAAGAATTCTAAACATTGCATCCGGAATATCCTTAATGCTACTAACACCAAGGTAATCCATTATATAAGAAAGCTCTTTTTCTGACGCTCTTTTTATATGTCCCACAAGCGTTTCATTATCGTGTGTTCCTATATAAACTACGCTGTGTTTTTTGTGGAAATGTGGTAAATGCGTGTTACTTCCATCTCCATCAAATGCAAAATCAAGCTCCTTCATGCCTGGATATCCAGCCGCTTCTAAAAGCTCTTCTACATCAGGTCCTGTAACTCCAAGGTCCTCTGCAATAATTTTCGAATCACCAATTACACTATTAATCGCATTGATAAGTTTAATTCCCGGTCCTTTTTCATACCATCCACTTTTAGCACTCTTATCGTGTGGTATGCAGTAGTATCTTACCATACCGATAAAATGATCTATTCTAATCACATCATATAAGGATGTATTAGCCTTCATACGAGCCTTCCACCAATTAAAATCATCTTCTTCATGCGCCTTCCAGTCATATAAAGGATTGCCCCACTTTTGTCCATCCTCAGAAAAGCAATCCGGTGGACATCCGGCTACATTGGTAAGCTCTAACTCCTCTGATAGACAAAACATCTTAGGATTTGCCCATACATCGGCACTGTCATAAGCCACATACAAAGGTATGTCACCTATAATGCTTATACCCTTTTCATTAGCATATTTTTTAAGCTTATTCCATTGTTCAAAAAATTTATATTGAATGAATTTATAAAATTCTATATCGTCCCTTAAAAGTTCTTCATAGTGCTTTAAGGCATCCGCCTTGCGACATTTGATATCCTCATCCCATAAAGCCCATTCCTTCTGTCCAAAATATCCTTTTAACGCCATATAGAAAGCATAATTTGCAAGCCATTCGCCCTGTGCTTTTACAAATTCCTCATATGCAGCTATATCCTGCAATGTCTTCCAATTAGCAAATGCTCTTCTAAGTACTGGATATCTCTTTATATAAATATTTTCATAATCAACGTATTCTTCATTAGCTACCGTCTTCAAATCCACTACATCCGACTCACTAAGCAAGCCATCTTTGATAAGCTCATCTAAATCTATAAAATACGGATTGCCTGCAAATGCCGACAACGCCTGATATGGGCTATCACCATAACTTGTAGGCGATAACGGCAAAACCTGCCAATAGCCTTGAGAGGCTTCTGCCAATTTATCAACAAATACATATGCTTCCTTACCAAAGGTACCTATTCCATAAGGAGAAGGCAAACTACTCACCGCTAATAAAACCCCTGCTTTTCGTTTAAATTCCATTTTCATAAATGCATTACCTTCCGTCGCAATATTCATATCTAAATTATACTATTATTATAGGCTGTATTTCAATGAATTTTTGTGGTAAAATAGAAATTAACAGAAAGGAGATTTGTTAGTATGAAAATTTTTAACACCAAAGACAAAATTTCACTTACCTTTACATCACTGAGCTTTCTTATAGTCTCAGCTGTTATTTTGTTTTTTTCAATATCGTATACCGTTTCTACCCAAAAGGTTATAAAGGATAGCACCTTTGTAGAGGCAAAAATACATCGAATAACAGATACTCCTACCTTTGCTGTATTTGTATCCTTTGATGCAAATGATAAGACCTACACCGTAAAGTTGCCATATCCGCATCAATCTATGGAGGTTGGCGACTTAGTTGATGTATATTACAATAATAAGAATCCTTATAACATTGAAAATGATATTCCCAGTCGCAATATGATATTTATCCCGCTAATTTTCAGCATTATCATATTTTTAATTTCATGCATCGCATTTGCTTATTTCTTTTGGTCTGTCAGTCGACGTTACTTTATCAAAAGGTTTCGCAAATGTATTACAGCACGCATTACCAATGTATATTGCAATACTAAGGTAATTAATAATGGCATCCACCCATATGCTGTTGAATGCGTGTATACTGACCCCGTTACAGGTGCCAATCGTTTCTACTACGATTCACTCATATGGATTGATGCCACCAATTACGTCAATTGCGACGTTAATATTTATTACAAAAAATCTAATCCTGATAAATATTTTATCGATATAGCAGGTATTAACTGACCGATATTATAGAACCTTTTGCAAAAATGCTTTTGTTCTTTCATTAGTAGGTGCGTCGAACACTTGAGCCGGCGTACCTTCTTCTATAATTACGCCTTCATCCATAAATACAACTCTATGTGCAACTTCCTTTGCAAAGCCCATTTCATGAGTTACAACCACCATTGTCATACCTTCTTTAGCAAGGTTTTTCATAACCTCAAGTACCTCGCCTACCATTTCCGGATCAAGTGCCGAGGTTGGTTCATCAAACAACATAATCTTTGGAGACAAAGCTAATGATCTTGCTATAGCAACTCTTTGCTTTTGTCCACCCGACAGTTGTGATGGATATGCTAATGCCTTATCCTCTATTCCAACCATTTCTAAAAGCTCATATGCCTTTTTCTTTGCGTCTTCTTCGCTCATAAGCTTATGTTTTACAGGCGCTAAAGTAATATTCTCTAAGATTGTTAAATGTGGGAAGAGGTTAAAATGTTGAAACACCATACCAACTTCTCTTCTAAGCATATCTATATCTGTCGATTTATCCATTACATTTACATCTTCAATAAGAATATCTCCACTGCTTGGTTCCTCAAGTCTGTTAATACATCTTAAAAATGTACTCTTACCAGAGCCAGAAGGTCCGATTACTACTACACATTCGCCCTTTTCAATGTTAATATCCACGCCTTTAAGCACTTCTATTTTACCAAAATTTTTATGCAAATTTTTAACGTTTATCACTCTTACGCAATCTCCTTTCAAATGCTGCAAACACCTTAGACAATACCTTTACAATTACATAATAGATAAGTGCAATTGTTATAAGTGGTATAAATGTTTCATAGGTTCTTGAAATAATAAAGTCTGAAGCCTTTGTTAAATCCTGTACCGCAACATAGCCTACTACTGAAGTTTCTTTTATAAGCACGATAAATTCATTACATAATGCAGGTAATATATTTTTAATTGCCTGTGGAAGAATGATAAATCTCATAGTCTGACCATATGTAAAGCCAAGTGAACGTCCACCTTCCATCTGACCATGATCAACCGCCATAATTCCCGCTCTTATGATTTCTGCAACATAAGCTGCACTATTCATACCAAAGGTAACGATAGCCGCAACAACACCAATACGGTTTTGGAAAACTATCATGTACATAATAAGCAGCTGTACGATTACCGGCGTACCTCTGATAATATCAATATAAAGACTCGCAATTCTTGATAAAAGAGTCTTTTTATGCTTCTTTTCTTCTGTAAGCTTCATAAATGCAAGCACCATACCAAGCACAACGCCAAGTAACACTGCGCAAACAGATATAAGCAAGGTTGTTCCAAGACCACTTAAAATAAGCTTGTAACCGCCATTTGAAATAAATACGAATTCAAATGTATACCAAAGATTAATAAACCAATTATCCGAGGTCTTTCTTATTACGACATCTCCCTCACCAAAATATTGTTCGATAAGAGCATCATATGTACCATTTTCCTTAACCTTTATAAGACCTTCATTGATAATATCAAGTATTTCATTTTTATCCTTAGATACGGCAATTGCATATTCCTCCGCATCCATATTTGTATCAATATACTTTAAGGTTTTTGTATTAGAGGAAACAAATTTTTTCGCAGGACTTGAATCAATAATTACTGCATCAACACCGCCGTTTTTAAGTTCTAAGACTGCATCTGTTCCCTTCTTAAATCGCTTTATTACTGTGGATGTATCTGTAATCATCGAATCTTCTGTGCCTGGAGTCGCAATCAAATCGCCTGTTGTACCTTCCTGCACTGCAATTCTCTTACCATTAAGCTGAGCAATATCAGTAATACTACTGTCTATTGGAAGAATTATATACTGAGTTGCATTAAAATACGACTCAGAAAAGTTAACCGACTGCTTTCTTTCCTCAGTAACTGTCATACCTGCGATACTCGCATCAATACCACCTGTTTGAATTGAAGCAATGAGGGACTTAAATTCCATATTTACAATTTCTACTTCATAGCCCATTTCATTGCATATGGCTGTAATCAACTCAATATCAAAACCCGTAGGCTTACCATTTTCATCCATATACTCAAATGGTGGAAATTCTGCGTTAGTACCCACTCTTATAACCTTATCATTCTTAGTCTTACAACCCGTAAGCCCTACAACCATAAGCACTACAAGCAGGCAAAATGCTATTACTTTGCTTTTACTAAATAATTTCTTCACAAATACATTCCTTTCTTGTTTAAATTTGTTTTCGCAAACCTTTCACAAAGCTAAGTACATAATATGTAAGTATAACATTTATTGGAAGCTGAATAAGATTCTTAATCAAACGTGATATAAAATATACTTCAAAGCCCTTACCGTACATAATTGAAAGCCAGTAAGTTCCAAGCACTGAATTTATCAAAATTGCAACTATTGTCATTGCGATAAAACAGCGAATCATATATCTTGTATCAACTGTATGCTTAGATATCATAAATGCTATCTGTGAAAGTATATATATAACTAAAAGTACGACAATTGCAATAAATCCCCAGCTAACACTAACTGTCTTTTTATCAGTGTAAACTGCAAGAACTACTGCAAATCCGCATATTATAGTTACTGCCATAGGTATAGTATGCTGATTGAAAATGCTCAATATAAGTATCAACGCACATACTGTTATCATAATACCAGAAATAATTGCAAGGCTACCGCCTTCCTTGATTAAATCAAGACCGCTTCCACTTAAATCTCCTTTAGTTAAGAATGGTGCAAATGCCCATAAAGCAGCCGTTATAAGTGGTAACACAAGTGCCATTATGTATATAACTCTATCAAATATCTTATGTCTTTCTTCATTATGCTCGTCATCGCAAGAATGAAGAGTTCTTGGAAATTTCTTATAGAAAAATATACCGTATACAAGGCCTGATAGTGCTGCATTCAATGTCCAACCTGGAAAATATCCGCCACCTACCGGATTCATAAACAATTGAATAACATCAGCTATAGCACCAGCCACAAGTCCTATAACTGGTCCAAATAGCGCACTTGTTATTACATTTGCTATAAATGAAATTGAGATTCTTAACGAGTTCGTAACAAATATTGACAAATACATCGCTAACACTACATGAAGCGCAATAAATAGCGATGTAAGAATCATAGACTTCAGATTTTTAAATTCTTTGGCTGAATCTGAAAAAGCCGAAAAAAAAGATTTCATATTACATTCCTCCTGTTTTTTCGCCCTACACCGGAGTTAAATGCTTATGAAATCTCATAGTATCTATCTCTCAATATGTAGCAGCGGGATGCGAATCATATACCGCAAGTTAAAACTTTTCGTCCTCATGACAACTCCCTGTTCACGGGGCACTTAACGCACACGATTCTACTCTGCTTGTTTTAGTGGACATATGTCCTATATACACATCCTGTTTGTTTCATATTCGTGATTAGCACAGTATTCGTCAAGCTTTCTGATACTTCCCTTGAATAAGCATTTCATCTCTTCAAGGTCAAGGTAATCCGATGGTCTCATAAGCGCTGCTGGCTTTGGTAATTCAACCGCCTTGCTCTTTTCTAATACCTTACTAACGAATTGAGAACAGAAATAGTGTCTCTTACGATTCAACTGTATGTTCATTCTACAACAAAACAGTCCAACTATATTGAAACGATAATCATCCATATGAGCAGCCATATCATCAACTTCCTTCTTAGCTGCCGCATAGGCTTCATCACTAACCTTTATCTCATATAATGCACATGGTATATAATTATGTTTACCCAAAAATCCGCTATCTAATTCTTCTTTAATCATTCCTGCAGGCAATGGTGTTCTGACATATTTTCTTGCAAAACTATATAATGTCTGCAAGCTTTTATCAAATGAAATTGATACATGTGTATAATTATCCGCTGTAACTAACCCTATAATTCTTGACACACAAGAATCTGAGCGAGTCAACAAAATGTATATGGATTTCATACTATTCTCCTATCATTTGTGATTTTACAAGCTCCAAATACTTAACAAAATGTATCTTATGAGCTATCGTTATAATCATGTTTCTTAACAATTCTTTAAGCTCAGAATTGGTCTCTCCAACCTCTTCTAAGCAATCTTTATTACCAAATATATATTGTAACACATTTTCTAATTCTTTGCAAAGATAATCATATGCTTCTTGCACGGAATATGTCTGTTTTTGCATATCAATCATCATCTTGATATCTTCTAACGGCGCTACCGTCTTAGCAATTGCCACAAAAACCAAATATGCAAGCTGTTCTTGTCCATACTGTTTCTTTATGGGTGATGGAATAATTCTTTGCTTAACATAGTTACTAACCATCGAAGATGTAAGCTCAATAACACCTAATGGTTTTAGCCAGCTATTAATCAACTCAACCGTTTGCTCAAGAAACAAAGATGCGCCTGTCAGCTTTGAGTATCTTGGCAGGCTAAAATTAACAATATCTTCTTTTAATGTATTTTCTATAACTATTTTATCCATACTGACAGTATAAATATATTAGCTCTTATTGTCAATAAGTTTTCCAAAAACCGTTGACACCGTATTAAAAACAGTTTAATATAGTAATAGTATTTACAAAATATAGTTTTGAAAGGATTTAAGTATATGAATATAAAAATAGTATGTGATTCCTCATCGGATTTAACAAAGCTTACACACACTGCATTTGCATCTGCTCCACTTACAATAAGTACTAATGAGCATTCCTTTGTTGATGATGACAAGCTTGATATTCCTAATATGATAAATGAATTAGCTCATTATAAAGGCCGTTCTTACACAGCCTGCCCAAGTATAGCTTCCTGGCTCGATTGCTTTGAGGGCGCTGACATTTTATATGTATGTACTATAACCAGCGGTCTTTCAGGCGCTTACAACTCTGCCATGTCAGCAGTTTCGCAATATTGTGCTGACAATCCACATGTAAAAGCTCATGTTTTTGATACCTTAAGTACAGGTCCAGAGTTAAGAATGTTAGCAGAAAAGATAGATGAACTTGTGTATGAAGGGAATGATTTTGATACTGTTTGTCGTGAAGCAAACGAATATTTAAAAAGAACCCGTTTATTCTTTTCACTCGAATCATTACACAACTTTGCTCAAAATGGTCGCGTAAGTAAAATTGTTGCTTCTGCCGCAGGCATATTGGGAATTAGAATATTTGGAACCGCAAGCGCTAAAGGCACTCTTCAACCAATGCACAAATGTCGTGGCGAAGCAAAAGTCCTTAGCACCATTATGTCAACGCTTGAAGAAATAGGATACAAAGGTGGAAAAATCAGAATTGCACATGTACAAAACCCTGGATTTGCCCAAAGAATAAAAGAAGCCTTAATAAATAAATATGGTGAAATTTCTCTATTGATATATGAAACCAGAGGACTTTGTAGCTACTATGCAGAAAAAGGCGGTATATTGTTAGGGTGTGAAATTTAGTTCTTGATAAATAATAGGAGTTGTCGCAATGATGATATGCAACAACTCCTTTACTATATTCACATATTTAATAACACACAGCATTGTAATGCCCTCGCATAATCCAAAACGATTTCATTTTCCATTCCTGTAAAAAGCGCAATATCCTCTATTGACTTACCTTATAAACGTAGTCCACCTATTCTTGCAAGTCTTAGTATAGAAAACGTGCAAAATGTTATAAGTACGATTTTTACGTTATTTTACTCTTACCATTCGCCACCTGCAAGATATACGACAATGGTTTCTTTAACAGTATCGCTGTCTGTTCGGGAGTGTAGTCTTCCAAAATACCCAATATAATTTCTTCTCGACCTATCTCTATGCCCTCTTCTCTCTCTTCTTCACGTATTATCGCTTCCCACTTCTTTTCATCAAATTCTGCTAAATACATATCATTCACCTTTCCGAAACGTAATTGGCTTGCTCTTGCAAGTCAATCGTGAAGGAAACGCGCAATAGAAATTC
>SVDX01000011.1 GCA_015057605.1 Lachnospira sp.
TTGCTTCTCCTGCAGTAGTTTCCATTACAAACCAAGCCCCAAATTTGTCCTTATTAAGTTCATTTTGAACATTATACATATTGTCTCTAAATATTGCTGTAAATGTTACAAAAAGCATAATAACAAATACTGTAAGGCAGGTATTGAATACTTGTTTACGACGTCTTATAAAGCTTTTTATGGTTATGTTAAATAATCTAAAATTCATAGGCTACCTCCTGATAACTCATCTTATATATTAACTATACAACACAAACCTTACAATAACCTTACAATAAAGGAAAAAATACACATTTACAAGAAGAGACGTTTGCACTTCTTTGCAAATGTGTATTTTTTAATTATACAATATAACTATGTCTTATCTTATACCATCTTTTCTACGGCTTTTACCCAAGCATGGTTTGGATCGTCGCATGGCGTAAGTTTTCTTCCACTATTGCCCGCCATTACCCAAAGGTAATATACGCTATAGCCTGGTGCTGCCGCTACTGGGTGATAGCCTTCTTTTATAGCAATGCTATCACCATCTTTTACGATGTAGCTTTCTTTTAGTGACATATCATCATTATACATTACTTGTATACCAAAGCCCTGCTTTGGATTTACCTTGAAATGGTATATTTCTTCCATATTTACTTCATAAGGCATGTTATCTGTATCATGCTTATGCGATGGATAGCTTGACCATTGTCCTGCACAGCCGTATGTTTCTCCGAGAACAATTTTATCTACTTTGCCCTCGTATTTTGTTGTTATTATGTCATTAACATCTCTTTGCCAGTTAAGCTTTCCTCTGTGTTCTGTTATAATATCCTGTGGCAATACTACAAATGGCTCATATTTTTTATCTGCCTTTACCTTGCACACAGCAACTTCTAAAATGCCACAGCCTGTATTCTTTACAGTATAGCTTGTATCGCATGGCATATATACTGTGGCTGGCTTACCATCAAATACATTTCTTCTGCCACCAATATTTTCTGCTACAAATGCGCCAGCATTTATTGTTGCCTGACCTGATAATAATACAAGTCCGAGTTCAAATCCTAAAGAATCTGCTGCTACTTCTTCGTCCTCGTTTAATCGAATCATATCCATTCCTATAACTTCAAGTCCAGCTTCCTTAGTGATTACCTCATAGTAACCATATTTTTCTTCTTTTTCATAAAAGCGTTTTAAATTACTCATCCTAATACTACCTTTCTATTTTGTAATTACTGGTTTACCATTTTCATCAAGTAGTACTGTCAAACCACCTCTATTACCAGCATAGTTAAAAATATAATTAACACCTGTAGTTTTGTCTCTTAAAATTTCAATACCTGTTGCTATGCCCATATTTTGGCTATAAACCTTTTCAAATCTTCCGTCTGCCATTTTAGTCTATACTTCCTTTCTATATTTATTCTTATTTTAAATCTACAAAAAGAGCATATCCCGGCAAGGTTTCCCCTGCTAGTTCTCTTCTTTTTGTAGCAAAAATTTCATCTATAATGTCTATATTGAGCTTTGATTGTCCAATCATCAGTATTGTTCCTGCTATAATTCGAACCATATTATATAAAAATCCATTTCCCTCAAAGCATATATCAACATAACCGTTATTATCTGTTATGTCGATTGAATATAGGGTTCTAATGGTACTTTTATCCATATTCTTTTCCGACGAAAAGCCTCTAAAATCATGTTCTCCAATCAGCTTTTTGGCTACATTTCTCATAAGCTCTATGTCTGGTTTTTCTATTTCATATACATATTTTCTTAGAAATACGTCTCTAACTTCTCCGTAATGCATACGATATATGTATCGTTTTCGCTTTATATCATATCGGCAGTGAAAATCCTTATTAACCTGCTCAATGCTATTGATTCTTATATCTTTTGGCAATATTTCATTGATATTTTGTATAAATGTATCTTCATCTAAATATTTACATTTAAAATTTGCCAGCTGACATATTGCATGAACTCCTGCATCAGTTCGTCCCGATGCAATTAGATGCACCTTTTCCTTAGCAAGCGTTAATATTGCCTGCTCTATTATATTTTGAATAGTGTTATCATTGTCTGCAAGCCTTTGCCAGCCCTTATATGCACTGCCATCATAGCTTATTGAAATTAGATAATTTTTCATAATTCTCACTTCTAATCAGTCATTATCAATTGTCTTGTATATTCGGATTTTGGATTTCTAAATATATCATCTCTGTTGCCAATTTCTTCGATGCGTCCCTGCTTCATTACCATAAGTCTGTCGCACATATGATATACAACATTTATGTCATGCGAAATAAACAAATACGATACCTTTAATTCATCCTGTAACTCTTGCATCAAATCCATTATCTGACGTCCTATTGTTACGTCAAGTGCCGAAACCGGTTCATCTGCTATTATAAGCTTTGGCTTTGCCAAAAGCGCTGCTGCAATTGATATTCTTTGTCTTTGTCCGCCACTTAGCTTAGACGGCTTTCTGTCATAATAATCCTCGCTAAGTCCTACCCTTTTAAGAATATTTAAAACTTCCGTTTTACGGGCATCTTTATCAAGCTCAGTCATATTTTTTAGGGGCTCATTTAGTATCCAGCCTATTGTTCTTGCTGGATTTAATGAGCCATATGGATCTTGAAATATCATCTGGCTGTGCTTATCTTCGTTAACAATTGTTCCATTTACTATATCAGCCATACCAAGAATCGCCTTTGATAGAGTTGATTTGCCACAACCGCTTTCACCAACAAGGCCTAAGGTTTCGCCTTCGTATATGTCAAAATTTACATCATACAATACTTGCTTATTATTCGGTTTTTCCTTATAAAATACATTCAAATCTCTGACTCTTAGAATTTCTTTCATATACTATTTCAACTCCGGTCTTTTTGGTATTGCTTCTATAAGCTTTTTAGTATATTCTTCTTTAGGATTTTCAAATATTTCCTTCGCATTTCCGCTTTCCACAATACATCCCTTTGACATTACTATAAGCTTATCCGAAAGTCTTCTTGCAAGGTTTAAATTATGAGTTATAAATAAAATGCTTGTCTTATTTTTTTCGTTAATCTCTTGCAAAAGCTTTATTATCTGCTCCTGTACAGTTACATCAAGTGCTGTTGTAGGCTCATCCGCTATTAATAGCTTAGGCTCACAAAGCATTGCCATTGCTATCATTACACGCTGACGCATACCTCCTGAGAGCTGATGAGGATATTTATCATAATTATCTCTTGATAATCCTGTGCTTTCTAACGCCTTGCACACAAGTTCTTTTACCTGAACCTTATCATACTCTCTATGCAACTTTAGCATTTCTGCCATCTGTTTTCCTATCTTCATAGTAGGATTAAGAGATGACATTGGTTCTTGAAATATCATAGATATTTCATCACCTTGAAGAGAGCGCATTTCTTTTTTAGATAGCTTTAAAAGGTCCTTATCATTGTACAAAACGCTACCTAAAGTAACCCTCGCTTCGTTGTTTAAAAGACCCGCAATGGTAAGGGCTGTAACACTTTTTCCAGAACCCGATTCACCTACTATTGCCACAATTTCGCCTTCATTTATATCAAAGCTTACATTATTAACAGCTGTATTATCATCAAATTCTACTACAAGGTTCTTTATACTAAACATTGTATTCCTTTCTTATGCCTTCTGCAAAAAGGCTGAAACCTAAAATCAATAACACTATTACTATTCCCGGAAACAACACACACCATGGTGCGCTTGAAAGTCGGCTTTGATACTCAGAAAGCATCATGCCAAGGCTTGCATCCGGTGGTACAACACCAAGTCCCAAATAACTAAGACCCGATTCTGCTAAAACCGCATTATTAAAGCCTACTGTAAATGCGCCAATTAGTGTAGGAATTATATTAGGGAAAATATGTGCAAATATAATCCTTATATGTGATGCCCCCATAAGACGTGCACTTTTCACATAATCACGTTCTCTAAGCTTGATATATTCGCTACGCACGATTCTTGCAAAGCTTGGTATAAATACAACACTAAGTGCAGCAATTACATTTGCTCTACCCATACCAAATACACTGATAAATACAAGTGCAAGTAAAACACTTGGAAAACCATTTATTGCATCATTAATTTTCATAATGATTTCATCTACTATTCCGCCAAAATAACCGGTCAAAGCGCCAATAACTGTGCCTATTCCGCCTCCTATAAATACAACCAGTGTACCTACTAAAGCAGTGGTCTTTAGCCCCATCATTACACGACTAAATACATCTCTGCCAAACTTGTCCGTTCCCATAAGATGCTTAGCACTTGGTGCTAAAAGACGCTCACCATAGGAATTTTGTACTGGGTCATAAGGTGTATAAAATATACTTACTATTATCAATATCAAAAATGCGGCTATAATGATTCCGCCACTTATCAAATAAGCATTTTTCCTTTTCACTGGTTTCTCCTTATTCTTGGGTCTACAATTCTATAAACTACATCCAAAATAAAATATATTATTATAACTGCTGCTGCCATATAAAGTATCAATATTTGCACAACAGGATAATCTCTGTTAGATATTGAGCTTATCAAAAGTCTTCCAATTCCTGGCACGCCAAACACTTGCTCAACTACTATACTTCCTGCGACTGCCTCAGCAACTATTACGCCCATAAATGTAAGTACGGGTATAAGTGCATTTCTAAGAACGTGTAAATACATTACTCTGTTCTTTGAGCAACCTTTACTATATGCTGTTCTTACATAATCCTTATTCATTTCATCAAGCATCGCATTTCTAAGGAAACGCGCTACCATAGCAATCTTTGGCAAGGATATGGCAATTGCAGGGAATATAAGATACGATATAAAGCCTAATAAATCTTCATCATAGCTTACATATCTTCCTGCCACAAATACATTTAGAATAATACTAAATATATATATAACTAATATTCCAATAAAAAACGATGGGATTGACATGCTTATCTGCGTAAACACATTGCACGCCGCCTCTATATATTTGTTTGTGACTCTCGCCCACATAATTCCTAGTGGAAATGCCACCAAAACAATAATTATCACTGATATTAGAGCTAGCATTAACGTTACCAAAAGCTTATCCTTAATAAGCTCCGCTACTGGACTTCTATATACATAGCTCGTTCCCAAATCACCGCTAAATATGCCCTTAACAAAATTAAAATATCTTGTTACAAGGCCATCATTTAAGCCAAACTGTTCTCTTATCTGTTCTACTCTTTCAGGACTTACATCCTCTGTCCCTACAATAAGTAGCACCGGGTCTCCTGGCACTACCTGAAACAATAAAAAGGTAGCGACAGAAATAAGAAATAATGTAATTATAAGAGCTACACATTTCTTTGCAAAATATTTCATATCGCTACCTTCTTTCTTTAATTCACTTTGTAAACTGTTGACATATCCTGTACATAAATAGGATAGAATTTATAACCTGCGTAGTTCTTGCTTAATGCAACATTAAGTGGAGCTACTTGTATAAATGTTGATGCCGCATCCTCTGATATAATCTGTTGAATCTTTTTATATTGTTCAATCTTAACATTATCATCAGTTGTGTTGTTAGCAAGCTTAAAAGCTGCATCAAATGTGGCACTGTTGTAATTAACAAAATTCTTTGATGAAGTGCTTTCAAATCTTGCCACTAAGTAGCTTGGAGCAAGATTTGCAGTAACTGCACATACTGTAGTTTCATATTGTCTGCCTGTATATACATCACTAAGCCATGTTGCCCATTCAACTGGAACAAGCTCTACTGTGATATTAGCAGCCTTTAATTGGTCTGCTATTATTGTTGCAGTATCAATATGGAACTGATAGTTAGTAGGGTAAGTAAGCTTCATTGTAAAGCCATTAGGATAACCCGCCTCAGCAAGTAAACTCTTTGCCTTAGCTACATCTAACGAATATGCATTTGAATAGTCTGCATAGTATCTTTCAAGTGCCGGTGTCATAGGTGCACCTATTGCAGTACCCTTTCCACCACTCACATATTCTACAATTGCCTTAGTATCAATAGCATAGCTTATTGCCTGTCTTACTCTAACATCATTATATGGCTCAACTGCATTATTAATAAATAATGCCTGTACGGTATCTGACATACCTGTCAATATCTGATGACTATCCTGTAATTCTAAAACCTGGTCATCTGTAAGATATGAGAACATATCTATACCGCCACTTTTTAAAAACATTACTGCTGAATCGGAATTGCTTACGATTCTAAATGTTACCGTATCAAGATATGGTAATTCGCTTATCCAGTAATTATCGTTTTTTACGAGTACAACCTTCTCCTGTGGAGAATATGATTCAAATTTAAAAGGACCAGTACCAACAGGAGTCTTTGCTGTATCTACATCCTTTGGAATGATTGCCGAAGTAAAATAGCATATCATCTCAGAATTTGCAGACTTAAGTGTAACCTCCACTGTTTTCTGATCCACAATCTTAACACTCTCTATAGTTTTTAAAGATGAGTTTAATACAACTCCATCCAATAATCCGCAGCATCTCTCTAACGAATATTTAACATCTTCTACTGTAACAGCATTTCCATTATGGAACTTAATTCCATCTCTAAGAGTAAAGGTATATACCTTACCATCACTAGAAACCTTATAATCACTTGCTACAGCTGGAATCAAATTACCATTCTCATCCGATTTTACTAATCCTTCGTAGATGTTAAACAGAATCTCTTTAGTTCCTGCCGATGTTGCTAAATGTGGGTCAAGACTGTCGATATCGTTCTGTACTCCTACAACGATTGAACCGCCATACTGCGGTCCTGCATTACTATTAAGCTCTGAATTCTTCTTGCCGCCCTTACATCCGTAAAGTGCAGTAGTTAATCCTAATACGATAAGTAATAAAGAAACTGTCTTCTTCATCTCTTATCACCTTTCTTAATAATAATTTTCTATT
Organism: Lachnospira sp.; assembly: GCA_015057605.1. GTDB lineage: Bacteria > Bacillota > Clostridia > Lachnospirales > Lachnospiraceae > SIG291. The sequence goes on from SVDX01000011.1 coordinate 6,943, forward strand.
ATATTATACGGAATTCTCCGCAAATATTCAACTAATTTTTATCTGCCTTATCACCTGAAATATCAGCTTCGCTAAGGCCCATATTCTCTAATGTAATCACTACTCTTTGTGGTTCTTCTTCCACATCAGGATATTCATCCTCTTCTACCTCTTCTTTAGGCATAAGCTTGTCAAAGATTTTTACCATAATTAGTGAATTAAGGTATATTGCACCACCTGTAGTAAAAAGTATAAGTGTTTTATTAACAACTGTCATATATAACATAAAAATCACAATTATTATCATGAGTATTGATGCTGGGAAATTCTTAATTCCAAGCATAATTGAATTTTTAAAATAATTAGGTACAGTATTATAAAATCTTGCCATAAGAGGGAAAAGATATAATATTGTCATCATAACAAGTATTGCAAGTCCAACAACTGCTCCAAATACGAGTCTTGCATATTCTGGCGTATTATCCATACACGCCCATTTGTATACAGTATATACCTCATATGCAATAAATGTAGCTACTGCTCCAATTATAATTGTTACAATTACACCTTGTTTAAAATTTGCTTTAAAGGATTTAAAGAAGCCTTTTACTATATAGCCCTCTTCATCTCTTACCTCTTTAAGTGCTACGTAATATCCTGCTGTAATTGCCGGACCAATTGTAATAACTGGAATTGAACAGATAAGCACCAAAATATTTATAATCATCATATCAGCAAATTTAATCATAAATCTCATAAATTTGCTGTCCATATTAAAAATACCCATATGTATAATCTCCATTTCTTATGTTTACAAATTATAAGTATATACCACTTTTATTCGGCTTACAATACAATTTCATAGTTTTTTCATACTTTTTTGTACAGTTTTTTTCTTATCTGTGTTATAATACAAACATTGTTATTACAGAGAGGTTTTACTATGAGCATTAAAGAAGGTATTAAAGCTCGTATAGACGAGTTTAAGCTTAACAGCAAGGATATGACATTTCCACAAAAGCTTGCTTATTTCTGGGATTATTATAAATTTCCAGTTGTTGTAACTTTAGTAATTGTTATAGGTATTATAGTTCTTATAGCATCTATATTAAAAAATTCTTACAATAGAGTTTTTTATGTACATGTCTACAATTCACCATTGGCGCTTTCTGAGGTAGTTGGTGATGATTTTGGAACCTATATAGGCATAGACAACAAGAAGGATAGAGTAAGTGTTTCTATTGACACCTTAGGAACAGATATTAGTGACGATTATTATTCCACTACGCTTGATAAGCTTACTATGTCAATAACAACTAAAGAAGTCGATGTTGTAATTGCTTCTGAAGAAGCTTCTAAGATATTCTTATCACTTAACTGTGCAAGCGATTTACGAGACGTATTGCCTGAGGAGCTTTTAAAAAAACTTGAAGGAAAAATGTTTTATGCTACACGCGTTGTTTATGATGACAATGACAACCCTGTTACAGAAACTTATCCTTGTGGAATATACATTCACGAAACTCAGTTTGCAACGGATGCTTCTTTATACACCAAAAAGCCAATTATGATTTTTGTCATAAGCAATTCCGAAAGACAGGATAAGGCAATTCAATACATTAACTATATTTTTGGTTTTTAAGCTTATAGATTACAACGTCATTTTCTGTGGCAGTAGCCTTTATATTATAATTATGAATGAATTTAATTGATGGAAGATTGTTATTGTGAATTTTCACTGTAAAATCTTCCATTTTCATTTCTAAATACATATATTCAAGTATCGCATTTATGGCTTCCTTAGCATAGCCACATCTTCTATATTCAGCCTTAATCATATATTGAAGCTCATCACCATTTTCAACACCAGCTCTTCCAATAATCTGATTACTGTTTTTTTCAACCAGGGTCCAAATACCATATCCGTATAGAGGATATACTGTATTTATATAAGCCTTTAATTTGTCCTCTTCCTCTTTTACATTGTTACTCAATAGTGGATTGTACTTTTTTATCTGCTCATCCTCATACATTTCATAAAAGCTTGGCAAATCCGAGATGCGCATTTCCCTTACTATTAATCTTTGTGTTTCAAATATAACTACCGGATTCCCATGATGTCGGTTATATACGATATTTGCATACTCTAAATCCAAATCATTATGATTTTCTATTGCATACTGCGATAAAAATTCATTTGTTTCGCAGGCAATAACAGGTATATTATGTGCATTTGCATAATCAGCGCCATATCTGTTATTAGTAACTATAAGTGTCTCTTTTTCATTTACTATTGTATCTTTATCAAAATTTTCATCCAAGATATAAATTATATGTTTTAGCATACGCATCCTACTTTTCTTTGACTTTTTTAGTATTATACTTTAAAATGTAGTAAATATCAAACATAGAAAGGAATTACAACAATGTCACAAAATCCAATCGTTACATTCGAAATGGAAAATGGCGGCAAAATGGTTGCCGAATTATATCCGGATGTAGCACCTAACACAGTTAAAAATTTTATTAGTCTTATTAACAAGGGTTATTATAATGGACTTTGCTTCCACCGTGTTATAAAAGGCTTTATGATTCAGGGAGGTTGTCCTGAAGGTACAGGTATGGGAGGTCCTGGCTACACTATAAAGGGTGAATTTAGTAGCAATGGCTTTGAAAACAATTTAGAGCACACAATGGGTGTTTTATCAATGGCAAGAGCTATGCATCCAGATTCAGCTGGTTCACAATTCTTTATTATGGATGAGGCTGCACCTCACTTAGATGGCGCATATGCTGCATTCGGCAAATTAACAGATGGTGTTGAAACTCTTAAAGAAATCAGTTCTACAGCTACTGATTTTAGAGACAGACCTCTTGCTCCACAGATTATCAAATCGGTAACTGTAGACACATTTGGTGTTGAATATGGAGAGCCTGAAAAAGAATAGTATCGTTCATATTTTGTTCATATTTACTTCAATAAAGATTTACATTATAAACATTGTTTTTTCACTTATTAACAATATAATGTACTCATAAGAACAGATTACAACGATTCAGTCGTTAATGATATAATAAATTTTTTTCATAAAAAGGCGAACAATTTTTATTGTTCGCCTCCTCCCATTTTATGGGTAATTTGTTCACTTGTATAAAATAGAATCTCATATTATATAAAAAGGTCAAATAAGTTTGATGCGACAATCATTACAATCCCTGACACTATCATAATAATCGATAGTTTCTTTTCCTTCATAAGTGTTTTAGCATCTGGATGTTCTAAGGTCTGATTCCTCAAATCAAAAAATATATGCCATTCCCTTTTATTAGCGCTTTTCTTAATTATTCCTAAAAACAGCACAATCATCCCCACTATGCATAATATAAATGCCAAAAAAGCCATAAGTGGATTGCCCTCTTCTTCTGTAGCTACCGTAGCTAAAGCCAACATTGTATTTAACATAGTTTCCTCCGTTCTTAGTTTACAAGATTTTTATATTATACTACTAACTTTACGCATTTTCAACTTTCATTTTTGCGATATATTTGTTATAATATTATAAAATACTTTTATTATGGAGGATTATGTTATGTTAGTATCAGCAAAAGATATGTTAGAAAAGGCTCGTGAAGGTAAGTATGCCGTAGGACAATTTAATATAAACAACCTTGAATGGGCAAAAACTATATTAGCAACTGCACAGGAATGCAACTCACCTGTTATCCTTGGTGTATCAGAAGGTGCCGGAAGATATATGTGTGGTTACAAAACAATCGTAGGTATGGTTAATGGTATGATTGAAGAGATGGGGATTACAGTTCCTGTTGCACTTCATTTAGACCATGGTTCATACGAAGCTTGCTACAAATGTATCGACGCAGGTTTCTCTTCAATTATGTTTGATGGTTCACACTATCCTATCGAAGAAAATGTTGAAAAGACAACTGAGCTTGTTAAAATTTGTGCAGATAAGGGCATGTCACTTGAAGCCGAAGTTGGCTCAATTGGTGGCGAAGAAGACGGTGTAATTGGCGCAGGCGAATGTGCAGATCCTGAAGAATGTAAGATGATTGCAGACTTAGGCGTTACAATGCTTGCTGCAGGAATTGGTAACATCCACGGTAAATATCCTGCAAACTGGGCTGGTTTAAGCTTCGAGACATTGGCTGCTGTTAAGGATAAAGTTGGCGATATGCCATTAGTTCTTCATGGTGGTACTGGTATACCAGAAGATATGATTAAAAAAGCGATTTCTCTTGGCGTTGCTAAGATTAACGTTAATACAGAGTGTCAGTTAAGCTTTGCGGCAGCAACAAGAAAATACATAGAAGAAGGCAAGGACCTTGCTGGAAAGGGCTTTGACCCAAGAAAGCTTCTTGCACCAGGCTGCGAAGCAATCAAAAACACCGTTAAGGAAAAGATGGAATTATTCGGTTCAATTAATAAAGCTTAATTATCAAGGAGTGTTTTATGGAAGAAAATTTCAACTCAATCGATGTTGAACAGGAAGACGAAGACATTATCGAGATAAATCTTGAAGAAGAATTAGATGAGCAAGAACAGATAAAACCTATTGAAGAATCTATAGATGATAACAATGAGCCTGCCCCTAAAAAGGGCAGTCTCATTTTCAAGATACTTCGATATGCCATTATTGCAATCGCATCAATTGTTCTTTGTGTTTCTGTAGTAAACATTTATAAAATTTCACATGAATATAGTGTTAGTGATAAGGAATATGATGATATACAAGACGATATATTCGTTTCACCAACCGTACCTAACTTTATTATCGGTGACAGCTCTTATGATGGAAGCGAGGCTCCTACTGCTGATGGTGGTTATAAGTTTTTAAATTACGACCACAACAGACTTGTTGCTATTAATGCAGACGCTATAGGCTACATAAGTCTCCCTGCTATTTCAACAAATCTTCCTGTGGTACACACAGACAATAACTCCTACTATCTCGACCATACAATTAATGGCACCAAGAATGCAGCAGGATGTTTATTTTCAGATTCCCGCAACACACACGGCTTTGACGATCCTAACACAATCATTTATGGTCACAGTATGAAAAATGGTGCAATGTTTGGTATGTTAAACCGATATATGCGCGAAGATTTTTACAAAACAGGTAACAATAAATACTTCTACATCTATACAAAAGAAGGCATTTACAAATACGAAATTTTTGCTGCATGCATAGTTCCTGATAACAGTCTTGTATACTACACAAGCTATACAGAGCTTACGTTTAAGACAATCCAAGGTGTTATAGAAAAATATGCATTGTATGACACTGGCGTTACCTACGATATATCTGACAAGATATTAACTCTTTCAACCTGTGTTGACAACGATGACTCAAAACGTCTTGTTGTTTGCGCAAAAAGAATGAACTAAATTATTTAGAAGGGAATATATTCAATGAGCGATTCAATTAATATTTCAGAAATATTTGCTGAAAATGTTTTTAATGATGCTGTTATGAAAGAACGTCTTCCAAAAGATGTTTATAACAAATTACGTAATACTATTGACTTCGGCGTTGAGCTTGATCCTGCTGTTGCAAATGTTATTGCAAATGTTATGAAGGACTGGGCCATCGGAAAAGGCGCCACACACTATACTCACTGGTTCCAACCAATGACAGGTATTACTGCCGAAAAGCATGATTCATTTATATCTGCACCAAAGGAAGATGGCAGAGTTCTTATGGAATTCTCAGGTAAAGAATTAATTAAGGGTGAACCTGATGCATCATCCTTCCCTTCTGGTGGACTTAGAGCTACATTTGAAGCTCGAGGCTATACTGCATGGGATTGTACTTCACCTGCATTTATTAAAGAAAATGCTGCTGGTGCAACTCTTTGTATACCTACAGCCTTTTGTTCATACACTGGTGAGGCGCTTGATAACAAAACACCTCTACTTCGTTCAATGGAGGCCGTTAACACACAAGCTCTTCGTATTTTAAAATTATTTGGAAATACAACTTCTAAGAGGGTTATACCTTCTGTTGGAGCTGAACAGGAATACTTCCTCGTAGACAGAGAAAAATATTTACAAAGAAAAGATTTAATATTTACAGGCAGAACGCTTTTTGGCGCTATGCCTCCTAAGGGTCAGGAGCTTGAAGACCACTATTTTGGTAGTATCCGTGAACGCGTTGCAGTATTTATGCGAGAAGTTAATGAAGAGCTTTGGAAACTCGGCGTTTCTGCAAAGACTCAGCATAATGAAGCTGCTCCTGCGCAACATGAGCTTGCGCCAATATATGCACAGGTAAATGTTGCCGTTGACCACAACCAATTGGTAATGGAAACCTTAAAAAAGGTCGCTGGACATCATGGTTTAACTTGTCTTTTACATGAAAAACCATTTAGTGGTGTTAACGGTTCAGGTAAACACAATAACTGGTCGCTTACAACTGATGATGGCATAAATATGTTAGAACCAGGCAAGAAGCCTCATGAAAATACTCAATTTTTATTAGTATTATCAGCAATTATTAAAGCGGTTGATACACACGCAGATTTGCTTAGAGAATCTGCTGCCAACGTTGGTAACGATTTAAGATTAGGTTCAAACGAAGCACCACCTGCTATTATATCAATATTCCTTGGTGCACAATTAGAGGACCTTTTAAATCAAATTGCAACAACAGGTTCTGTTACAAATACAATGCAACGTGAACGTCTTAATACAGGTGTATCAACATTGCCAGAGCTTAAAAAGGATGCTTCTGACAGAAACAGAACATCTCCATTTGCATTTACTGGTAATAAATTTGAATTTAGAATGGTAGGCTCTTCTGCTTCAATTTCAAGTCCAAATGTTGTACTTAATACAATTGTAGCTGAAGCATTTGATGAAATTGCAACACGCCTTGAAAATTGTAGCGATTTTGAACAAGAAGTTATGCTTATTATTCAGGAAATAATCAAAAAACACAGCCGTATCATTTTCAATGGTAACGGTTACTCAAATGAATGGGTTGAGGAAGCTGCACGTCGTGGCCTTCCAAATCTTCCAACAATGGTTGATTCAATACCTGCTCTTATTACAGATAAAGCAATTAAACTCTTTGAAAAATTTGGTGTATTTACAAAAACAGAGCTTGAATCACGTGCCGAAATTCAATACGAGGCCTACACAAAGGCAATCAACATTGAAGCCCGTGCAATGGTAGAAATAGCAAGCAAGCACATAATCCCGGCTGTAATCAGATATACTACTGCTTTGGCTGATTCAATCAACTCAGTAACAGCTGCCGGATGTGATGCTTCAACACAAAAGGAAATTTTAGACAGCGTAACCATCTACCTTCGAAATGCAAAGGAAGCAATGGCAAAGCTTGTTTCTAACTTAGAATATGCTAAATCAATTGCCGATGCAAAACAAAAGGCTATATATTTCAAGGATAACATAGCTACTACAATGGTAGAACTTCGCAAACCATGTGATGAATTAGAAATGCTTGTAGATAAAACATTATGGCCATTCCCATCATACGGCGATTTAATATTTGAGTTGTAGTATTATGAAAAAGAATTATACATATGCAATAATAACAGTACTTATCTGGGCAACGATGGCTGCCGTGGTAAAAAAAATGTTATTTGATATACCTAATTTAGAAGCATTAGCTGTAAGTAGTTTATTTGCATTTTTGTTTTTACTACTTGTAAACATCAAAAATGGAATGATTAAAGAACTAAAGTCATATTCAATTAAGGATTATGCTGTTATGGTCATATTAGGCTTTATTGGTTTATTCTTATATTCTGCGGCGTATTACTATGGCTTATCACAATTAAGTTCACAGGAAGCCTGCATATTAAACTATTTATGGCCTATTATGCTCGTCATATTCTCTTGCATAATTTTGAAAGAAAAAATGACTCTTATGAAAGGCATAGCTATGCTGTGTTCTTTTGTTGGCATTATAGTTCTTTCAATGGGAACTAAAGGTAGTGCCTCTGGCAATACAACACTTGGGATTATTAGTTGTATTATTGCTGCTATATGCTACGGACTATTTTCTGTTCTTAATAAGAAAGTGGATTTTAACCAGAATATTTCAATGATGATTATTTGGTTAACAGTAGCCATTTTTTCAATACCACTTGGACTTATAACTGAAAAATGGGTTTTCATTGAAGGAACACAGTGGATTGGTATATTATGGCTTGGAATTGTAGTCAATGCCATCGCATATCTGCTTTGGGCGTTAGCCTTAAAGGATATTGAAAATACAGCTAAAATAGCAAATATGGCATATTTAATTCCATTTTTATCATTAGTTATATCTGCGGTATTTTTGAAGGAACAAATAAAACTTCAAGCAATAATAGCTCTTATTTTAATTATTGGGGGAATACTGCTACAAAATTTTTATGAGATAAAATGTAATAAATAAAAAGAGTTGCCACTGGCAACTCTTTTACAATATCTCTCTATATTTCTTTGCATATATCTTTGCTTCCATAAGGTTGTTATCAAGGTAATTACCGCACTCAACCGCTGTCGCACCCGGTATATCTCCTTCAAATTCAATTATGAAATCCAACATATCCTTTATACACGCCTTAATATCCTCTGGTTCCTTATCTCCCTTTAGTATAAGGTAAAAGCCTGTTCTACATCCCATAGGTCCAAAATAAACCACTTCCGATTTGATATCTTCTCTATTACGCAAATATGTAGCACCCAAATGCTCTATTGTATGAATACCAGCTGTTGTCATACTAAGTTCAAAATTAGGACGTATAAATCTCAAATCAAAGGTTGTAACCAATGTGTTACCTACTTCATCCTTTCTGGATACATATATACCTGGAAGAAGCTTTAAATGATCCACACAAAAGCTTTCTATTCTCTTTAATTCCATTAATATCTTACCTTTCTTGCACATGCTACTGCTAATGCTCCCGGTCCTATATGACAGGAAACACTAAGTGATAATGGGTCACACGATACTATCTCACATGTAGGATATTTCTCTGCTAATACCTTTTTAAGCTCATTAGCTTCTTCAAAATTCTGAGTATGAGCTATCATAAGGCGAATAGCATTATTCTCATAATCCTCTTTAAATCTTTCATGTATATCCTTATCAAGTGCATCAAGCATAACCTTCTTTGCCTGCGCAAAGCCTCTTACCTTAGCATAAGCATCTAACTTACCGCCTTGAATCTGAAGCACCGGTTTTAAGTTAAGTATTGTTCCGATTGCCGCAGCTGCCGGTGTAAGTCTTCCACCCTTCTTTAAATATTTAAGAGTTGCTAACGTTATATAAATGCTGGATTCCAAGCTTTCAGTTTCTAATATTTCTTTAATCTGCGCTGCGCTCTTTCCTGCATTTGAAAGCTCTATTGCATCTTCTACAGATTGCTTTTGTGTAACTGAAATTCTTCTATTATCTACAACTACTACCTTACCATCATAATCTGCCGATAAGCCAACTGCTGTATCGCATGAACCGCTAAGGCCACTTGACATTGGTATATGAACAATCTCATCATATTCCTTTAAGAGATTGTCCCACATATCTATAATATAAGCAGGTGCTGGTTGCGATGTCGACACATCCACATCATCATCTAATATCTGATAAAATTGCTCCTGCGAAAGCGAAATATCCTCTAAATATTGCTTTTCCTTTATAAAAAATGGCATTGGTACTACATACACGCCCATTTCTTTTGCCTCAATTTGTGTAATACCACTATTGCTATCTGTAACTATTGCTATCTTAGACATTTTTTCCTCCTGTATGTTGTTTACAACTCTAATATAATAGCATAAAACATATGTAAAGGCAAGAGTATTCCCCCTGCCCTATTATTACTTTACTATTGGCTGAATTTGCACTCCATCAAGAGCCATTTCCAAGGTCGGAATTATGTCCTTTACATACGCAATCATGGATTTTGGCTTTCCTTTAGGATTATCCTCACCAAATGGCACAAAATATATTTCCTTTACCGCCATTAATCCGCCAATATTTTTAAAATTCATTCCTAACGCATCATTAGTCGAAACTGATATAACTAATGGTTTTTTATTACGGCTATGACTTTTTGCTGCCATAAGCACCGGAGTATCTGTAATTCCATGATACAGCTTTGCAAGTGTATTTCCCGTACATGGTGCTATTATCATTATGTCTGTTAGATTTTTAGGTCCAATAGGTTCAGCATCAGCTATTGTAAGTATTGCCTTGTTACCTGTAATTTCTTCTATCTCTTTTACATATTCCTTTGCATTGCAAAAACGTGTATCCGTACTTTGTGCATTATAAGAAAATATAGGTATTACATTAGCCTTTTCTTCTACTAATTTTTTAATTTCCTCTTTTATCTGTGCAAATGTACAAAATGAGCCTGTTATGGCAAATCCTACATTCTTTCCTTCTAATTTCACAATTCCACTCCTAACATTGCTTTATTTAATATTTTCGCAGAGGTCATAGGTGCATATTTCCCTGGTATTGAAAGGCAATGTCTTGCACATATACCATATTCTTCACATGCAATAAAATCCACTCCTCCAGGATTTGAAGCGATATCTATGATTATCGCTGTCTTTTTCATTTTACGTATATGTTCTCCTAAAAGTATCTTGTTAGGAATTGTGTTAAAAACAAAATCAAATCTGCCTATTTTGTCACCCATATCCTTTAGCAAAAATGTATTCAAGCCCATACTGCCCGCACTTGCCAATGCATTTTCGCTTCTTGCCGTTACATATACATTTGCATCTAAGCCTTTAAGCTTGTTAGCGAGTGTTTTTGCGCATCTGCCATAGCCTAAGACTAAGCATCTGCTTCCATGAATATTTAATGGAGACTCCATCATAGCATTTGCAATTGCTCCTTCTGCTGTTGCGATGCTATTTTGAATAGCCACTGTTTCCATCCCCATAAAATCATATAACTGTATAGATTTTTCCTCCATACAGTTACGAAATTCATTTGTAAACATACCACCAAATACCTTTGTGTTGCGGGACACATTGTTACAAAAGTCCGCAAGTGATATGGTTTTGTTACTTATCATTGTGTTTATATGCACATTATCCTTGCTAAATGGAATTGGCAAAATGTATATATCTGCATTCTTTAACAGCTGATTTACATTATGCGTCTCATCCTCTTCTAAAAGTCCGTAAGACTCGACGCTATAACCCATATTCCTTAGCTCCTTTAGCATATATTTTTGTCGCAAATCACCGCCGATAAAACAAAAATTATTCATATGATATTTCCTACTCATTTTGAAAATATATTATATCTTATGATGAAATGCGCATTTTGTTACTAACAATACATAGCTCTTTCTCCACCAATATACTTTGGACGCACTCTGGCCGCAAGTATATTAGCTTCACCAATCTTATTAAGCTTTAATCTTACTGGCACTGCCACTCTCTTTAGATGCATACCAATAAGTGTTCCGCCTATATCAAGGCCTGCATCAGCCTTTACCTCTTCTATCATTACAGGATTATCAAAGCCCTTGTATGCTGCTGTTGCAAATGAACCACCAGCCTTTGGCTTAGGCACAACGCTTACTATTTCGAAATTAGTTGCTGCTGCATTTTCAATTACTAAGGCTCTGTTAAGGTGCTCACAGCATTGTGCTGCAAGATAAATTCCTCTTGGCTTTAAAACCTCCATAATAGCCTCGAAAACTGCCTCTCCAACAGCCGGGCTTGATTCACTGCCAAGCTTATGTCCACATATTTCACTTGAAGAGCAACCAACAACAAGTATTTGTCCTGCTTTAAGATTAGATTCTTCTATAAGCTCTAAAACGACCTCTTTAGTTTGATTTTTAATACTTTCTATCATATTTGACACCTTTCTTCCATTAATTTTCTATCTTACTGTTAAAAACCATTTTGCTGTTTCCGATAAATCTTCCATCGTAAATCCTGATGTCTTTTGACACCATGAATTGAAAAATGCTGATGTTTCGCCCTTATTTGAAAGGTTCCACATTATGTAGCCCATATCATTTTGCTTAATCATATCAATCCATTTACTTGCCTCGTTATAGTTAATAGCGCCGTTACCAGAAGCATCACAAATACTAAACTCAGATACTATTACTGGAATACCATTATTTAACGCTGTTTGAAGCTTATTTCTAATCCAATCTGTGTGTGTTGCTGCATAAAAATGTAAGGCATACACTACGTTAGGATCGTTAACACGGTTATTAACTACGTGGTCTACATCTTGTGACCATGTTGGTGTGCCAACTATAATGATTGCATCCGGGTCATTAGCTCTAATAACTGGAATCACTTCTTCTGCGTAAGATTTTACATCCCACCATGAAGTACCACCATTAGGTTCATTACAAATCTCATAGATTACATTTGTGTGGTCCTTATATTTTGCAGATATCTCCGCAAAAAATCTTTTAGATTCTTCCTTATAGGTATGTGGATTACAATCATTTAAAATGTGCCAGTCAATAATTACATACATACCAAGCTCTGTTGCATAATTAACGCCATTATCAATAAGATTCTTTAAATTCTGCTTGTTATTCTCATCGCCTGTACAATAGCCATTATATTCAGCTGTGTACATCGCAAGTCTTATAATATTGCAACCCCATTCATTCTTAAATTGTGTAAAGGCTTCCTTATTAACGTAGCCAGGGAACCACGAAAGACCGTGTGTACTTACTCCACGTAGCTGTACAACATTGCCATCATAATCTGTTATCTTAGTTCCTGTCACCTTAAGAGGCTTGATGCCTGTCTGCACTGGTGGTTGTGTCTGTTCCTGACTTGTATTCTCATTAGAGTCCTCAGTCTTGTTCTCACCTGAGTTCTCTGTCTTATTCTCACTAAAACCCTCAGTCTTGTTCTCACCTGAGTTCTCTGTCTTATTCTCGCCTGAGCTTTCAGTCTTATTCTGTGTCTTATTCTCACCAGATTCTTCTATCTGACTTACAGCCTCCTTAGGCATCCACATATCATTCATTACACTTCTTTTGTTGCATGCTGTTACAAGTAATGAAAGCATTAAAATACATGCTGTATATTTTATCTTTTTCATATTATTCCTCCAAATGATTACTAAATTATATTATAACTCTAATTTTAAATATAGTGAAGAAAAAATTTTATTATTGACTTTTTATTTTCGTGGGTATATCATACTAAAAAAATGAAAGGTGTGATGTATTATGAAATCTCGTAAAATTGTTATGGCATCGCTGTTTACAGCAATTATATGTGTAGCCACATTAGTAATTCAGATACCATTACCAACTGGATATGCTAATTTAGGTGACTGCTTTGTTTTACTTGCAGCCTGGATTTTAGGTCCTCTCCTCGGCGCACTTGCAGCTGCCATTGGCGCTATGCTAAGTGATATTCTTTCCGGTTATGTTCATTATGCAGTTGGAACATTTATAATCAAAGGACTTATGGCTCTTATAGCCTTCTATATATCAAAAGAGCTTCTTAAGAGCGCAAAAAAACGACCACAACTATCTTATATTATTTCTGCAATATGCGCTGAATTAGTTATGGTCGCTGGTTATTGTTTTTATGATTATTTTATAATGGGATACGGCGTAGCCGCATTCGCATCAATATTAGGTAATGTTCTCCAAGGAGTTATTGCTATAATTGCTGCTAATTTATTAAATTCTCAATTTCGTCGTTTACAAAGAAAGAATTTAATATCTCAAGATTAATCTGTCTTGTTAAATTTTCATCCTTGCTTTCTTTAATAAGCAAGGATTTTTCTTTTATGTAATAATGCCATCTTAGTACAAATTTTTCATATGTCTTAATATCCTTTATATCAAGCCATTTTTCAATCTTAACCTTAGTACGGTTATTCTTTTTACATTCATTTACCTGCAAAATGTACTTGAAACTGTTGTTATCATAATAACGTCCAAGCGGAAAAAGCCTGCACACACCCGGTCTAAACTTATGAATAGAGCATCTGCCTTCTTTATTTAAAAATGGACATTGATTGTTTATCATACGTATATTAGGCAAAATAATTCCTTCAACCACATTTAACTCTATATAACTTTCAAGCAACTGCTCAAAGGTCATATTAAGTGCATTTTTAAGCTCTCTTATATCCCACGGATCAAGCAATATTGAATTTCCCATACCACGACAGCAGGCAGAACACCCTGCGCAATCATTACAACCTAACTTTGCCATATCATTAAGTTCATAAAATCTGCCGTCTGATATTTCTTCCAAAGTTCCTTCTCTTAACATTCTTATTCCTCTGTAGTTTCTTCCGTAACGTAGTCTTTTTGCTTTGTACAAAGCAATATAATTATTGCAACTACTTGGAAAATTGTTGTCAATATGCCGCCTTCAATACCAAAGCTACCACCATTTAATATTGTCATTTCCTCATTAATTGTAGCTGCAAATATTGATGATTCAAGGGTTAGACCACTAACCTTAATGCCATATACATTTCCCTGAACATAGTTCCACATAGTATGATAAGCCGCGATACCCCAGATATTTCCTCTTTTTATAAAATATACACCTGCTAGAATTCCAAAAAGTGTAAGATTTACAAGGGATAAAGCGGTGATTCCCGGGTTACCAAGGTGTAATGCTGCAAATGCAACCGAGCTTACAATAATAGCAAGCCATATTTGATTTTTTCTTCTGGCAATTGAGATTATAAAATAGCTTCTGCAAAGAACTTCCTCTGACATACCCTGTACCATAAAGCCTAAGAAATATAATACAAGCATACCTATAGCACCTGCTGTAATTGTTCTGTAGCTGATGTCCATAGCGTTTGTAAGCACGCACACGAGTACAATTGCAGAAAATACAAGTCCACCTGCCAATAAACCAATTATGTATTCCTTTAACGCGCCCTTCTTTCTAAAACCAAGACTTGGAAGTCTTCTTTTTTGTGCGAATCGGCAAAATAAGAATACGACAATTATCATAACTACTGTTGCAAAAAGCTGTATAAGCATAGCTGCATCACTGGAAGATAATTTATCCAAAAGCCCAGATGTATCAACCTCTTCGCCTTTAAGCACAGTTCTAAATTCTGGCGAAGCTAACAGCATAACTATCGCTGCTGCAAGAACAGGAAACATTTCAATAATTGTAGCTGAATAAAATACTACAATAAATATCAATATTTCAATAAATAAATTCCATCCCTTTTGCGCTGTCTGCGCCTCATTTAACATATTTGGTTTTTTAAAGCTAAATAATTTCACGATAATTCCTCCTCTAGTTCTTCTGTTTTATCAACAATCTTTACTCCAAATTCTTCTAAAAGCTTTCTCTCTCTAAAGCCCCAGCTTACTGCCACAAAATCAAGTCCTGAATTCTTAGCTGTCATAACATCAACCTCTGAATCTCCGATGTATACTGCTTCTTCTTTGCTTGCGCCAAGAATATCAAGTGCCTTATACACATTATCCGGCTGTGGCTTTAGCGGATGCTTCTTATCATCGCCTATTACTACATCAATAAGTTCTGTAAAATATTTGTCACATACAGCCTGTGCAGCTTCCTGCACCTTATTGGTAACTACCGCAATCTTTTTGCCCTTTGCCTTTAAATTTTTAAGCATATCTACAACGCCTTCATAAGGTCCTGTCTTTATCTGTGAATGTTCCTTGTAATAAGCTAACATTTCCTCATAACATTTATTTGTAAGCTCTGTTGATGTACCATCCTCTACTGACAACTCAATAAGTCTTTTAATACCATTGCCAACAAAGCTTCTTATTTCATCTAAGTTTCTTTCTTTCATGGAATTAGCCCTTAATACTACATTTACTGAGTCGCACAAATCCTCTAAAGTATTGAGTAATGTACCATCTAAATCAAATATTAAATATTTCATATCCTCTACCTTTTTGTGTAAATTTTATACCTATTTTACAATACATCTGTTGATTTATCAATATTTACTTGGTATTATAATACTTGTAAATTGAACATTTTTAAATACAAAGGAATTATAACATTATGAACAAATTTAAGAAAATCTATTGCAGAACTTATCAGACGGTATTTAAGATAGCTTTGCCGTTTTTACCTTATAGAAAGCCAAAGAGACTTGACAGTGTCAATGATCTTCCACAGCTTTTTGAAGAAAAGGGAATTAAATGTGTTATGCTTGTAACTGATGCAAGCATACGCGGTCTTTCAATAACAACTCCACTTGAGCAAACACTTCTTTACCATGGTATTACATGTATTGTTTATGATAAAACTGTCCCAAACCCAACTACAACAAATGTTGAAAATGCGAGACAAATGTATATAGACAATAATTGTGAGGCACTTATAGGCTTTGGTGGTGGTTCATCAATCGACTGTGCAAAGGCAATCGGTGCAAGAATCGTTAAACCAAATCAGAGTCTTGCAAAGATGGAAGGTATATTAAAAATTCACAAAAAGCTTCCACCACTTATTGCAATTCCTACAACAGCAGGAACTGGTAGCGAAACTACCTTAGCGGCAGTTATTACTGATGATAAAACACGCCATAAATATCCAATCAATGACTTTCCGCTAATTCCTCACTATGCAGTTCTTGACCCGGAGGTTACTCGTACATTGCCACCAACAATTACAGCAACTACTGGTCTTGATGCCCTTACACATGCAATTGAGGCTTATATTGGACGTTCTACTACTCAAAGTACTCGTAAAGACTCCTTAAAAGCTGTTAAGCTTATTTTTAAATATTTGCCTCGCGCATACGAGAATGGTGAAGATATGAAAGCAAGAAAGCAGATGCTTTATGCAGCTTATCTTGCTGGAAGCGCATTTACAAAATCATATGTAGGCTATGTACATGCGGTTGCCCATTCCTTAGGTGGCAAATACAATACACCTCACGGTCTTGCAAATGCAGTACTGCTCCCATATGTTCTTGATGCATACAAGGAAAGCATTTACAAAAAGCTTCACAGACTTGCCATTGAAATAGGTATTTCCACTAAGGCAGACACAGACGAAAAGGGTGCAAAGCTATTTATGGATGCCTTAAGAGAATTGCAGCACAAACTTTCTGTTGGCAAAAAATTGCCAAATATTGTAGAAGCTGATATTCCTGAGCTTGCAAAATATGCCGATAAGGAGGCCAATCCTTTATATCCGGTACCTGTACTTATGGATGCAAAGGAGCTTGAACAATTCTACTATTGCGTAATGGAGGAATAATTATGAAAAGTATCGTAGATAAGCAAAGAAAATTTTTCGACAGTGGAGCAACTCTTCCCGTTTCATATAGAGTAAATGCTCTTAAAAAGCTTAAAACAGTTATACTCGAACACAATGAAGATATTTTAAAGGCACTAAAAGAAGACCTTGGCAAAAGTAACTTTGAAGCCTATATGTGTGAAGTTGGTATGGTACTCAGCGAACTAACATATATGATAAAGCATATTAAACGATTTGCAAAAGAAAAGCGTGTTGCAACACCCCTTGCACAATTCGCTTCAAGAAGCTTTATAAAACCTTCTCCATATGGAAATGTACTTATTATGAGTCCTTGGAACTATCCATTTATGCTTGCAATCGACCCATTAATAGATGCAATTGCTGCTGGCAACACAGCCGTTGTTAAACCAAGTGCTTATTCACCTGCAACAAGCTCTATTATTAAAACCATCATAGCAAAAGCCTTTGCTCCTGAATACGTTACAGTAGTAACTGGTGGACGCGAAGAAAATCAGGCTTTACTTGATCAAGAATTCGACTACATTTTCTTTACAGGCAGCTACGCAGTAGGTAAAGAGGTTATGTATCATGCAAGTAAAAGATTAACACCAATCACTCTTGAACTTGGTGGAAAGAGTCCTTGTATCGTTGATTCAAGCGCTAAAATTAAGCTTGCAGCTAAAAGAATCGTATTTGGTAAATTTCTTAACTGCGGTCAAACCTGTGTTGCACCTGATTATATCCTTTGTGATGAGAAAATAGCAAATGACCTTATTTCTGAATTAAAAGTTGAAACTGTTAAGCAATACGGTTCTAACCCACTTAAAAATGCTGATTATGGCAAGATAATCAATAGCAAGCATTTCTTAAGACTGCTCTCTTTAATAGATAGTGAAAAGGTCGTTCAGGGTGGACAGTCTAATGAAAAACAACTTCGTATAGCTCCAACAATTATGACTAACGTAAGCTATGACGATGCCGTTATGCAGGAAGAAATATTTGGTCCTATCATGCCAATTATAACCTACAAAGACATTGACGAAGCTCTTGCTTACATCAACTCACAACCTAAACCTCTTGCCCTTTATCTTTTCTCTGAAAACAAAAAGATGCAAGATAAGGTTTTATCAAAATGTAGCTTTGGTGGTGGATGTATCAATGATACTATCATCCATTTAGCTACCTCAAATATGGGCTTTGGTGGCGTAGGTCAAAGCGGTATGGGCTCTTATCACGGACGCGAAGGCTTTAACACCTTCTCTCATAGAAAGAGCATTGTTGATAAGAAAACATGGCTTGACCTGCCTATGAGATATCAACCATACAAAAGCTTTTCGGATAAATTAATTCATTTCTTTTTAAAATAATTTAAGCTTGGGATATTTTTTATTGCTATTAGAAAAGTAATTGCAATAAAGAGTATCCCATTTGTGTGTATAAGTATCTTTATAGGCATTTCATAATTAAGTAAAGGCAATGCCACAAGCTTTTTAATAAGCCATATAAATGCTTTTGCACCTGCCATACTTAGCACAAATGCGACCTCGTACGCTGTAATTATCTCCTTTAAGCTTTGTTTTTGTAACATTAAAAATGCTATAACAGGTAATACTACTGCCGCCAAATACGTAAGACCCTTCAAGCAATCCTGACGCATAAATATCGCATTTTTTTCGGACGAATTTGTTACACTGCCAAAATATTTTCCATTACTATTTATCGCTTCTAAGGTACTAAAAGTATTTCTTGTATCCGCAGTATACAGCTCAAGAATATTTGCATCATCCATCTTTTCAGATATTATTGAATAGTTAATTCCATTAGAATTAAGGCTTTCATTTATACCTACAACTGTATATTGCTTCTTGTTTCTATTTTCATCATACATACTTATGGTGTCACCGCTTTTTATGTCGCCTAAGCACTTTGCAGTTTCTTTTGCTAATATTATCTGGCTTTCATTTTCAAGAAAGCTTCCTTTAATATCATTTTCCATTATGCGTTTTTTAAAGTATTCATTTATATTTACAAGCTTAACATCTGTTTTAGCTATTATATTGCCTGCGCTTACTAATCTTGTTGTATTTTTTGTTACTAAAACAGCTTCCACTATACCATACTCTTCCTTAAGTGTATCTATGCTCTCCTCATTAAAGTTCTTTTCCTTAGCCTCTACCTGCAGCATATCTGCCTCTAAATAGTTGCGATTTATATTTTCTTCAAATCTATTGCTGATTCTAAAATCAATTGAAAATGCAACTGCAACTATGGCAAATGCAAGCACAAATCCTGCCTTAAACTCCCTCATTATTTTCCCCCACTAAAACAGATAAACTCCGCCCAAAAAGCGGAGTTTATCATTTGATTTCAAAAGAATTATATTATACGCAAATGCGTGATGTCAAACTAAATCGTTTTACATATTTCTACATTAAGCGAGTAGTGCAACTTCTTTACCTAAGGCTTCGCATGCTGCAATCGCCTCATCATCTGGCATTTCCTGGCAAATGATACCCTCGTTATTAATAACATTTGCTCCTGCGCCTTCCATTCTTTCAACCCAGTCTCTCATCCACTCGCCATCGCCCCAGCCGTATGAGCCAAAAAGCGCAACATTTTTACCTTCTACAAACTTTGTTAAAGCCTCTACAAATGGCTCCATTTCAGACTCTTCAAGTACCTCTGCGCCCATTGCTGGACAACCAAGCGCAAATGCTTTTGCCTCCTTTAAGTCTTCTACATTAGCATTTGAAACCTCTAAAAGATTTGCCTTTGCGCCTGCTTCTTCAATGCCCTTTGCTATAGCGTCTGCCATTGCTTTTGTATTACCTGTCTGTGACCAATAAATTACATAAACATTTTCCATACTTTTCTTCCTTTCTTCTACGCTGCCATTTTATAAATGTCGATAATCTCTTCTATTCGCAAGCCATGCGAAATTAAATGAATCATAGTTTCCCTTACCATCTCATATTTACGGAAGATTTTTTGCTTTTCATTAGCATTTTTGTAAACCTTCCAGTATCCAGTACACAAAAAATTCTTTCCTTCATTAACTATAAAGCCAACTACATCTTCAAGCGGATATCCGAGTAAAATGCCCATCTCGTGAGGAAAATCGCATTTAGTTTTCATATAGTTTGAATATCTTCTTTTAAACTCTGGCAAAACTGCTGCCACATCATTACTCATATAGCCGAGTGTCTGCATAAAACCCTTCGTCTCCTGGTTATTAAGATATGCCTGCAAATCCGACTCATTATATAATAATACATATGCCCTATTTTCTGTTTCTGTAAGATGGTATATACAAATATCTGTATGCTTTAGTAGTTCATTCAAATCATCAAGCTTATCAAATGAAATAGTAAGTAAATTAGAAAATTTAAGGCCTGATATAAGTGGCGCACATTGCATAACTAATTGTGTAGATAAAGCTTTAAAATCAAGCGTTTTAAGAATCTCGAGTGCTTGTGTACCCATATTTGCTCCTTTCTGTTAGTCATTCCTAACTCAAGTTAATAATACCTAATTATTTTTAGTTAGTCAATACTTTTTTTCAAAAAAAGTGTTTAATTCCATAAAAAATTATGTTATACTTACATAAGTTAATTTATATGAATCGAGGTGTTTAATTTGAATCTTGGAGAATCTGCAGAAAACTATTTAGAAACTATACTTGTACTAAGCAAGACTTTGCCAGTAGTACGTTCCGTTGATGTTGCCAATGAATTAGGCTATAAGAAATCAAGTGTCAGTATTGCAATGAAGAATCTTCGCGAGAACAACCATATTACTGTAACGGATGCCGGTTTTATATATCTTACAGAATCCGGCAAAGCTATTGCTGAGATGATATACGAAAGACATGAGATTTTCTCAACATGGCTTAAAAGTCTCGGAGTTCCTGCGGATATTGCCTCAGAGGATGCCTGCAAAATTGAACACGCAATAAGTCCAGAAAGTTTTGAAGCTATCAAGAAAGTGATAGCTCCAAAGTAAATATATCATTATAGGGATTGGTCTTTGCCAATCCTATTTTTATTGCATTTCCTTCAAACATACCAAAGCAACCCTGCATCACTTCAAATGCAATTTTTAGCTGTTCATTAGTCATATTTTTAGCTATGGTAGTATGCGGCACCCAGTTGTATGGCTGATATCTTTCATTTACTTTAACCCCATCTATTATAATTACCTCTTCATATATTATCCTACACACATTAAATAAATATTCATCCTGTAGCGGTGAAATATATATAACCGACGGCAAAAATGAACCAATACCAATCCATCTTATGCTATCCTGCTTAATTCTTGCTGCAATTCGCTTTAGCGCCTCAATTGCCGCTTTTTCGTTATCTGCCTTAAATATCGAAAATGTGATATGTGGTGGAACCTTGCCTACTATCATCTCATCATTTTTAGTATGCTTTGCAACAAGACGCATAAATGAAGTAATTCTATTAGAAGTTTTTTCGTCAAAATAAAGTGAAATGTGGTACATAATTTATCCTCTGTATCTTATTAATTTATATAGTTGAATAATTACCGTTGGAAGTATAGCAAGAACGGCAATCGCAAGTATCTGCATCTTATTTAGTGCTGCTACTAAAAATAGTTTGCCAATAAAAGGTACAAATAAAACTATAGCTAAAAATACAACACCTGTAACAAATGCTAACACACTCCATTTATTACTTAAAAAGCCAATTTTAAATATCGACTTATCACTTCTTAAATTAAATCCATGGAAAAGTCTTGCAAGTGTAAGTGTTGCAAATGCCATCGTAGTTGCAGTCTTTGCATCAGTCAAAAGCCCCATATAATATGCTGCCATACTTACCGTTGCAATCATTATACCATATACAAAAATTTTTGCCAAAAATGCTTTTGTAAGAATTCCTTTTTTCGAATCCCTCGGCTTATCATTTAGAAGATGTTTATCAGAAGCTTCCATCCCAATTGCAAGTGCCGGTAGCGAATCGGTAAGAAGATTTATAAACAATAAATGTACCGGTTCAAATGGTGTAGCAAGTGCCATAAATGAGCAATATAACACAGCTAAAATAGCCGCCATATTTCCTGAAAGCAAGAACGCAATAGCATTAATAATATTTCTGTATACATTTCTACCATTCAAAACTGCCTTCATAATCGTTGCAAAATTGTCATCCGCTAATATCATAGCTGCGGCATCTTTAGAAACTTCTGTTCCAGTTATACCCATCGCTACTCCAATATCAGCCTTTTTTAAGGCAGGCGCATCATTGACGCCATCTCCTGTCATCGCAACAACATTTCCCATTTTCTGCCATGCATCCACAATTCTTATTTTATTTTCAGGAGACACTCTCGCATAAACCGATATTCTTTTTAGTTTTTTTGCCAATTCTTCATCAGTCATGGCATCAAGCTCTTGCCCAGTAACTGCCAAATCGCCCTCTTCATATATACCTATTTGTCTTGCAATCGCCGTTGCCGTTACTTTGTGGTCTCCCGTAATCATTACTGGTCGTATTCCAGCATTTTTAGCATCCAAAACTGCCTGCTTTGACTCCTCTCTTGGTGGGTCAATGATTGATACAAGTCCGATAAATGTGTACCCACATTCATCTCCAAGGTCTAAATCATCATCCTCTGCAACCTCTTTATATGCAAATGCCAATACTCTAAGTCCATTTTGTGAAAATGTTTCATTTTGTCTTAAAATTTCATCTTTATCAGCCTGCGTGATTTCTCTTATCCCATTCGCTGTTGCTATATGAATGCTTCTTTCTAATAAGACATCAACTGCGCCCTTTGTTAATATAGTTGGTATGCCGTGAATTCTATATTTTGTGCTCATAAGCTTTCTATCCGAATCAAATGGGAGTTCTTCCATACGTGGCATCATTTCTCTAATATCTGCCTCCGTAACATTTAAACTGCTTTTATCTGCTTTTTTAAGAATTTCCAAAAGACATGCTTCTGTCGGATCACCAACCACTCTTCCGTCATCAATTACCGAATCATTATTAAGAACTGCCATATATATAAAATACCTATGGACCGGATTTTTTAAATCCAGTTGCTCTGGTTTCATACATTCATTATCGATAAACACATCTAATACTGTCATTTTATTTTGTGTAAGTGTCCCTGTTTTGTCTGAACATATTACTGATACACACCCTAAGCTTTCTACTGCCTTTAATTCTTTTATAATAGCATTATCCGTTGCCATTTTCCTTGTACCAATAGCTTGAACAATAGTAACTATTGAGCTTAACGCTTCTGGAATTGCAGCTACCGCAAGTGCAACTGCAAACATAAGTGAATCTAAAACAGGCTCCTTTTGCCATATTCTTAACGCAAATACAAATGCACTTATTATCATAATAATTATGGCAAGCTTTTTGCTAAAATCATCTAAGCTAATTTGTAAGGGTGTTTTTTTCTCCTTAGTATTATTCATAAGGCTTGCTATTTTACCCATTTCTGTAGACATACCTGTATTGGTAACTAATACCTTGGCTCTACCATAAGTAACTAAGCTTCCTGAATATACCATATTTACTCTGTCACCTAATGGAAGCTCTTTTAAAATATCAATATCTTTCTTTTCAACATTTGCAGACTCTCCGGTTAATGAGCTTTCATTAACCTGCAAAGAATAATTTTCAATAATTCTTCCGTCTGCAACAATCATATCACCTGCTTCAATCAAAAGTATGTCACCTACAACTATATTTTTTGAAGCTATTTCCTTTTTCGTACCATCTCTTAATACCTTTGTGTGTGGAGCTGATAGCTGTTTTAAGGAATCTAACGATTTTTGCGCCTTTTGATACTGAATAGTTCCTAACACTGAATTTAAAATAATAACCGCAAAAATAACAATAGTACTTTCAACATTTCCCGAAAGCATAGAAATAACCGCAGCCACAATAAGTATAATTACAAGCAAGTCCGCAAACTGCTCTGCAAATACTGCATAAATACTCTTTTTCTTTCCCTCATTTAAAACATTTTCCCCGTTTGTGGCAAGTAATTTCTCAGCCTCATTTGACGAAAGTCCCCTATTAACGTCAATATTTCTAAGTAGCTCATCCTTCTTGGTACAATAAATTGGTTGCATAAGCAAATCTCCTTTCTTAATTATGTATGCCAGAGTTTCCAATAGAAGAACGAAAAAAAGACCTCTGCGCACACACCTTTGTGTACACAAAAAGTCTTGTTCTAGTGGTAACTGCTTAACTTCCGGTCCTTAAGACGTCCTGACGAAAGCTAAGACATGTAGTCATACATGTAACTACTCCCTTTTTGCTTATTCTTCTTATATCACATATTTTTTTATTTGTAAATATGCTTTTTAAAAAATCTTATACACTCGGTTTTCGCGTCTTGGTATATCCTTATTCATATCCATATCAGCATAACCAATAATGCAATTTCCTATACCTTCATAATCGCCTGTAATACCGAGTTTATCTAAAATCGCCTTACCTTCTTCGTCCTCAAACATTTCCTTTGCACGATGAATCCAACAGCTTCCAAGACCCATTGAATGTGCGGCAAGCATCATGTTGCCAAGTACCAGACTGCCATCATAAATGGCCGTTGGAATACTCTTATCTGCTAAAACTATAAGCACTACCGGAGCATTATAAAATGGATCCTCTCTATGCTTAAAATCATATTTGGAATTAAGCTTAGAAAGCTGATTTCTGGTATCTGCATCTGTAACAGCAACAATTATTGGTGATTGCCTGTTAAGACCGCTTGCTGCACACAGACCCGCATGAATGATTTCATCAATCATAGTCATTGGTGGCAGCTCTGACAGATACTTCTTGCAGCTTCTTCTTGTATATATTGTATTCATAGTTTCATTCATATATGCACCATCCTATGGAATAATAATACTTGCACATTTTATATCATTAGCAAGATCATACACCTTACCTGTCCTTAATGAAACAACTTTAGGCCGCAATACATTTTCCACATAATTCTCCACTACGCGTACCCTATCTCCATTACTCAAGGTTATGTTAGAACCTACTGGATATAAAATTACACTGCCTAAAAAGCTCTTCATAATATCAATATCTAATTCTATCGTCATAGCCATAATCATCTCTATAGCATCGCGTTGCGAAAATGCTGATTTATATGGACGTTCAGTAACTAAGGCATCATAAATGTCAGCTATCGCTAACACCTTGGCGTAAGTCGTAATTTTATCTGCACCCACTGCCATAGGATAGCCTCTTCCATTAGTTTTTTCATGATGTTGAAGTACTGCTATCTTTACTGCATCACTTATATCTGAATTGTCCTTGATAATCCTATAGCTAAATACCGGATGCTGTTTCATAACAGCAAATTCTTCTTCTGTAAGCTTGCCAGGCTTGTTAAGGATCTCATTAGGAATCTTAGATTTTCCAATGTCATGCAACAAACCTGCAACACCTATTTCATACACCTGCTTATCGTTCATATTCATCTTCTTAGCGATAACCATAGCAATAGTTGCAACATCTACACTATGCTTAAATGTGTATTCATCACTAACCTTAAGCATACCAATATCAAACGCAAGAGCATCGTTATCCGTTATAGCATTCATCAAATCATCCGCTATACTCTTAGTAGTATCTGCAAATGTATTCGCGCTTGTATTACTATACAAATATGATATACCCTCAGCTACTCTCTTCTTAACACTTTCGTTTAGCTTAACCTTAGAACGATCTTCTTTATTTAATTCTTGAATTTTCTTCTCTGCCTGCGGACTTGCCTTATATTCTTGTTTTGTAGGAAGCGCTACTTCTTCTGGATCATCCTCGCCTTCGCGTATATATACGCCCGCTATTCCTCTATCTTTCAAAGAATTGATAAGATATTGATCTAGGGCAGATCCTCTGGCAAGCAAAACTCGCCCGGTTGTGTCTACTATGGACTGATCCATACGCATTCCCACTTGCAAATCTCTTGTTCTAATATATCTTCTAGTACTCATAATAACAACCTTCTTTACTAAGTTAATTGTATCATAAGGTACTATTTTTGACAATTATTAAAACTATTCTAGGAATATTATAAACTCACTTGTATCTCCAGCTCTATGTTTACTCTTATCGTTCGGCTGCAAATATGAGGTTGTTTCACATATTAGTGCTGTTTTTCCATTTCTTAGTTTGACAAGATATTGTAATTCCTTTGCTCGCCAGTCAATGGTGTATGTATCCTTTATTTCGCTGTATATACCATTCAATCTTTCATCTACCATCTTATCAATGGCTTCTTTGTCGTATGTATCTGGTAAGGTTAGGTCGTCCATCATATCAAGGTATTCGGATTCGAATCTAATTTTATCAGTCACCTTACTTACTCTTACCATAAAATTGGAAGCCGTATAAACGCCATCTATCTTACCTCTCCATTTAAAATCATATACTTGATAGGCACCGTCGCCATCATCTGCATATACAAGTTCATATTTGTCCAAATCAATGCCTAAATCATGATTGTTGATAAAGTCTATTGCAGCTTGTAAACAAGTTTCTTTGTCACGTTTAGAGACTTCCTCTCCTGCAATTTTACTTCTAAAATTAACTATTTTCCCTGTTTTTCTATTTATATCAAAATTACACTCTGAACTTCTATAATTATCATATTTATATCCTATACTAAGATATACCTCACTATCATGATATACTCCTGTATATTCCTTACCATTAATCGTTATAGTTAACTCATTATTCTTCTTGAAAATATTCTTATAAAATGTGCTACTCATATTATATTCCGATTTATGATTTAATGGTGTATCATCATGTTCACATTGTGTTCTATGAATCTCTTTTATTGTAAGTTCTTTTTTGTTACATGCTGTAAGAGCCAACAACATAACAAACAATACTATTATTTTTATCTTTTTCATAATCATTCACCTCCTATTACCATATATAACGGAAAACAGGCTGTTATGGTTACTTACTTTTGGAGAAATTTATATGAGCTATTATTTAGCCTCTCTCCCAATTACAAATGAATTAATATAATCACGTTGTTCCTTAGACACAATAATATGTCTTTGATTTGTATCATCAATAAAAACGCCTGATTCGGATGAATATCTTATAACAACGTCATCAACTTCAAACTGAAACATGCAAAATGTCTTAGTAATATCAGGTTGTCATTCATTATGATTCCATATAGAACTCAAATATTCGACCTGCTCATTTGACAAAACACGATTATATTCTGGTGTTTCCCTATATATTAGTTGTGCAAAAAATAACCATCAATATAAACATAATAAAAAATGATGCTTTCTTCAAAAACGACACTCCTTTTTTACAAATTACAATTCATACATAGTAAATGTAGCGCCATAAGTTCCGTCCAAAGTTTCATATACACTCAATAGTCCTGATGTTCTAACCTTGTACTAACGTATTGTGACATGATACCATCCTTCCCCAATTTTTTTCACCTTTACTTTATCCTTTTTATCAGGCGAATTAAGCCATGTAGGCTTTTTATTAGGAGAATATACCAGTGCATAATGTCCGCTCTCTGTACAGAATGAAATCCTATCTCCATGAATTCTTATAACATCTAAATCAGAATCTTTATCAGGGAATGCCTCTTTGCTAATTACCCGAAGTGCCACAAGAGCATCATCACGTACTTGTAAGTATTCATCAGCATCAGGATCGTATATTCTAAGTCCATAAGTACTACTATATAATACAGCCATCCATTTATCTGGCTCATTTGGAAACTCTTGCGCAATGTAATCTTTAACCAAGTTAAATTCAGCCTCATACTGTTCATAATTTGCATTAAGTTTCTATGTGTTAACATAGTCAAAATATAAAATCGGACCTATAAAAGCCAAAATTAGGACTGCTATTATAATCGCATATATCCACTTTTTTCGTTTTTTCATATAATTATTCCTTTCCATTTTATATTTATTGTGAAATAGTTCCAGATACTGTAACATCAAATTCTATCAACGCAAGAAACGGTTTATATCTTTGTTTATATTTCTCATAATGTTGTAATATGCACCACGAAGTAAACTACATTACTGTCCATTACCCACATATTCATATATTATTATCTTATCCTCAATTATCTCCACATAGTTATTTTGTCTCAAATAACTCAAATGTTCTTCAAATCTTTCATCATCACCAAACCAGAACAAAAAAGTATATGCCATACTTCTCTTATCATTAATAAAGGTTATTTTTACAGATTGACCTCTATAGGTCAACATATATGGTTTATGTTCAAAAAATTCTTTAAGCTTGATTCTATCTTCCTCTGTAAAATATTGCATTTTATCATACGGATTACTTAGAAATGGATAGTCTCCCTCATATACTCTCCCCTTTTCGTGAAACTCTTCACTGTTCGCTAAAATATCAACAACCTCTTTAAACTGTTCTTTATTATCTTCATATAGTTGCAAAACCTCTTCTCTTGTATATATGTCAGGTGTATAACTTTTTTGCTTGTTTTGATGTATCTTGTATGCAAACCATATGACTACTGCAATCAAAAAACTTAGTACAATTATTATGGTTATTATTATGTTCTTTTTACATTTCATAAGTTTCATCTCCTATTTATTCTAGGAATATTATAAACTCGCTTGTATCTCCCGCATTAGGTTTACTCTTATCATTTGGCTGCAAATACGAGGTTGTCTCACATATTAGTGCTGTTTTTCCATTTCTTAGTTTTATAAGGTACTGTAATTCTTTAGCTCGCCAGTTAATGGTGTATGTATCTTTTATTTCGCTATATATACCGTTCAATCTTTCATCTATCATCTTGTCAATAGCTTCTTTGTCGTATGTATCTGGCAAGGTTAGGTCGTCCATCATATCAAGGTATTCGGACTCGAATCTAATGCTATCAGCTGTTTTTCCTACCCATATGGTAAAATTCGAACACGCATATACTCCATCCACTTTTCCTCGCCATCGAAATTCACATATTTGATAAGCGCCACCCCCTTCATTTTCAAATATAAGTTCATATTTGTCCAAGTCTATACCTAAATCATGATTATTGATAAAGTCTATTGCAATCTGATAGCACTCCTGTTTATCACGTTTTTCAACCTTCTCTTGAGGGTTACTGTCATAGAATTTAACTATAGTCCCAGTCTTTTTATTGATATCAACACCTATATTATATGCATAATATTCATGGTACGCATAATCTATTTTTGAATTAACTTCACTCTCATCGTATTCTACCGTATATTCCCTACCATTAATCGCTATTGTTATTTCTTCATTTATTTTAAAAATATTTTTATAAAATATATTATTTATATTATACTCCGACTTATGATTTAACGGTGTATCATCATGTTCGCATTGTGTTTTATGAATCTCTTTTATTGTAAATTCTTTTTTAT
The DNA here is from genome assembly GCA_015057605.1 of Lachnospira sp. GTDB lineage: Bacteria > Bacillota > Clostridia > Lachnospirales > Lachnospiraceae > SIG291. The sequence goes on from SVDX01000011.1 coordinate 36,588, forward strand.
TACATGCGCTAAGGCATAGTAACATAATGAGTAATAGTAATATTTTCAGTTTTTTCATACATTCTACCTACTTCCTAATGTATTTATATCCATAATTCGAACACTTTTTATACTTTCATCAAATACACCTTCTAACGGTGTTTCCGATATTATTGGATGTATAATCATTGCCATTTCTGCTGCTTTTTCCGCAGATTGCCAAATATCATATTCACCCGAATAATAATACTTCCAAAAATATTCAGTCCAAATATTCGATTGATCACAATCTATAGTTTCTTCAAATCCAATAGCCCATGTAGCTCCTGCTAGAACTGCCGCACGTAAAAGACTTTCGCTTTCATGATTAGCAGTTTCACAACCTACAAAAATTGCAACTTCGACACTAGAAAAATCACACAATTCGTCATCAGTTCTAAAGTTATATATATTTTGAGCTAGTAATCTCGCACCTGTAGTCTCACTTAATTGTATAAATGTTCCATTTTCATCAGAACCACCATGTGAACGTGTAACAAGAAAACGTGGTCTTGTTTGTCGTATCATATTCAAACAGTTGTTTATTCCCAAATCGCTTGTACTTAGCAAATTAAAACTATTTATTCCGTTTTCCTTCATTGTTCTCATAACGTCAATATAGCAATTAACATGGTCATGCCCACCACTACTATCTCTTATCGCAAGTAGTAACACTTCATTTCCAACCTTCATAAGTTCCCATTCATCGTTGTGGTTAACATTATCAACATATACTCTTTGCTGAATAACGTCTCCATTATCACCACCCATATTTAAAGCTTCTAATGATAAAACTCTATTATTGGCAACACCAGTTTTTGCTGTTATCTTTAAAGCACCACTGCTTGTTTTTTCAACACGCCACTTCATTCCATCTGTTATATTGCCACTCTTTAATACTACGGCCGCGCCATCTGTTGTAGAATCTCCGCTTACAGCTAGGTAATATGGTACAGTTCCCGAATTTATTGATTGTATAGTATAGTAACCTTCACCTATATGCGTAAATCGCCACTGTTGTGTCGCCCCGCCATGTGCTTCCCACTGGTGTATTATTGTTCCATTTGCCATTATCTGATCATATATATCTACAAATTTATCTGATTGTTTATTTAATATATAATATATTCCATTTTCAACATGTGTAACTTTTACTGTATAGCTTATAGTATGATAAGTCGTTCCAAGCAGTATAGTTCCTCGTATTGTTGTAGTACCTTCCTTTACACCCGTAACAGCTCCCGTACTACTATTAACTATAGCTATGCTTGTATCTGCTGAAGTCCAATAAAAGCTTTGAGAATTGGTATTAACTGCATATGCAGTAGGTAACAAGCCATTAGCTTCTAAACTTCTTGTTTCATTGATAGCGATATATTCTGTATGTGCAGTCACAACCTCTTGTGAGCCACTATCATATAATAACACACCTGAAGGTGGATTAGATAGCTTTTCTAATGTCCATCTAGCTTCTTGTCCTGTAGAATACGCTGTTGCTACAACATTCTGACCTTCATATGAAGAAGAACTTACTTGAAGAACATATGACGTTGAATAATCATTTGTTAAGTAATAACCATTGTTATATTCTATTTTCCATCTGGCATATTTTTCTATGTTTCCCAAACTATCATTAAGTGAAATAGAGTATATATCAACCACATGGTTTGATACATCAAGTCCCTTCCTTACATTGTGGAGTGGTCTTATACTATAATAGCCATTTCCTAAATAATGTATTTTCCACAACTGGCTTAATCTTTCTGGGTCTGTCGTATGTTTTGATTGTTGACACACCAAGCTTCCATCATATATCTCACCATTTTCAACTGTTAAATAATAATTACTTTTATTATTCTTTATATAATAGATTCCATTCTCTACCTTTACATACACCCTACACTGGTCTGTTATTACATTGCCATATCTATCAACTGCTCTTGCCGTTATAATAGCAGTTCCTGCCTTCTTAGCAGTTATCATTCCAGAATTATTTACAGTAGCTACGCTTGAATTACTTGATGAGTATGTAACGTTTAAATTTGCTGGATTAGTGGTTACACTAAGTGTAGTTATATGTCCTTCTAACAAGTCTATAGATGTAGCATTTATATCTATTCCACTATCCGCAAACGTCATCTCTACATATGGTCTATCTGTTGTCACCCCATACTCTGATGAAAAGATTGCTTTTCTATATGCCGTGCTGCTTTCATTAGAGTTAGTAAGTGTAAATCCCATTCTTGCATCATATATCCAGTCTTTCCATGCTTTTGCAAGATTGGTTATATCAAAGCATGTCCAACCTCCAAAACTCATTGTGGTTCCATAGTTTTCACTTGTCGTAAAGTTACAACCTGTTGCCCAGCTAATTGTATCCTCTTCCCACAATGCATTTGATATATTTGGATATAGATTTATCTTGCTGCTTGCATTTCCCGAGCCGTCTTTACAATAAAACTTTACCGATTGTATATTTGATGCGGATGTATATGCATATTCATCACTACAATATAATCCCGGTACTCTTACTACTACTCGTCCAATTTTATATGTTGAATCTACATATCCTGCTGAAAGGTATGTATAATTACCACACTTAGCTGATGTCAATCCCGAAAACACTGGTGCATCTTCTATGTTACCAGCTCCTGTTATATCGTCTGTTACTTTTATTGTAGGATCTATTGTTACTGGGTATACTGTTGTAGCATCTTTTAAGTATTCATCACTTACCGATATGCTTATCTCATAGGTTTTACCTGCTTTTTTTGTTACAATAGTCATCTGTCCCTTTGTTGGCTTTCCTACTGCATCATATACAAGCACGTCGCCTATGTCATATATACTCTCTGAATCTTCATCCTTTGCAAGATAATATCTTCCCTCTTTTTCGTATATGTTAAGTCCATTAGTTTCTAAGGTAAATTGGTATATTTTCTGAACATACTCACTTAGTATTATATCCTCTTTTACACCTGATAGCAATGGTGTATATTTTAAATCTATTCCTTCACCGTAATAGTTTTTATAGGTTACGGCGTTGTTTTCCATTTTAGTCGATATCTTACTTGTTGTGAGATTTCTGATTGGTGTTATCTTTACTATGTTGTTATCATAGTTAACTTCTATTCCTTTTTGTGGTGATTTTGGTATTGATAATCCTACGTTATTATCCCTCACCTTATAGCTTTCATTTTCTTCCTTTAAGCTGATATCTTTATCTTTGATGTTACCAAACTTATCTTTGTACTTTACATTTTCGTACATCATATACATTGTTTTGGTACCATCTTCATTTTCAAACATAAAAGTATTTAATTCTTCTTCATCTTTAAGACGTTTTACATGTCCTTTTTTGTTAAAACTTTCTTGGTTTACATATTTTAGGACTGGTGAATCACTAAAATCTTCTTTTTTCTCTAACTTTTGTTCTTGTTTTTCTACTTGCACTGGCGCTGTTATTACCTCATGCTGATTAGATGGTTTACCCTCTACCTTCTCAGGTTGCTTGTAATAGTTGATTATCGGAATCATCATACTGATTACAAGAAGTAGCGCAATTAGTTTCTTAGTTGAATTCTTTTTCATTTCGTATACCTCCATTATACTTTTGTATTTTTTGCCACTTTAATTCACCCTTATTAATCACCTCAGTCCCACCTATCATCAATTATATCAACGTCATTTCGAAAAATCTGTTGCTTTTTGTTATTGGTTTTTGTTGGTTTTTGTGGGTTTTTGTTGGTTTTCGTTGATTTTTATTGATTTTGGGTATATAATTAATTCAAATGTATTGTAGGAGTGATTGAGTATTATGGATGAACTTACTGTTATTCTAGTTGAAGATGACCCACTAACTTGTGCTAACTTTGTAAAATGTGCTGATGCTATGGACGACATTTCCTTAGTTAGTATCACTAACAATGCGACTAAAGCCTTATCCGATATTCAGGATTTATTGCCTGATGCTGTTATTTTAGATTTGGAGCTTCATATGGGTGGCGGCAATGGTCTTGATGTATTGAACGGTCTTAACGCTTTAAATATCCACCCTTATGTAATTGTAACCACCAACAATTCAAGCCGTATAACTTTCGAATCCGCAAGACAGTTGGGTGCCGATTTTATAATGACCAAGCATCAGCAAGATTATTCTGAACAAAGTGTTCTTAATTTCTTACAGATGACCAAATCAGTTATTAAGAGTAATCAAAACAGTGCCAGAATATCTGTTGGAGAAGCACCTGCTCATTATAAAAAGAGAATTACTGACCGTATCACAACAGAACTCAACTTAGTAGGCATAAACCCTAAATCCTACGGATACCCGTACCTTGTTGATGCAATTATTCTATTTACAGAACAGCAGACCCAAAACATATCTACAATCATCGCTGAACGTTATAAAAAGAGCCCATCTAGCGTAGAACGCGCTATGCAATATGCAATACATACAGCATGGAAACACACTGATATTGACGAATTACTCACACACTATACAGCCAAAATACGTTCAAGTAAGGGGTCCCCTACGATAACTGAATTTATCAGCTATTACGCTAATAAGATCAAGCAGGAATACTATTAAAAAAACGCCCATTTCTGAGCGTTTTAAGCTTGTAGCCATAAATATTAATTAGTAAGCTACTAATTCAACTAAATACTCTAAGATAGCTTTCCACATACAAAACACCTCCTTTGCCTTTATCAAAATGTTAATAAAAGCAAAGGAAGTTATATATTGGTTCGTGTCGTTGGTTTTAATTGGTTTTGATTGGTTTTAATTGGTTTTGATTAGTTTTGAGAGGTATATATATGTTATCTGTTTGCACAAAATTCTTTTTCATATTTACAAGTTGTTTTTATTTCTACTGCAAATTGCTAAACATAAAATTTAATAAAAAATCTTTTTCTTTCTTTTTAATTTTTTCAGCGCTAATTCAAATACCCTTATATTTTATACATGAAGAAGCACATGCACTTCTATCTGTGTCAATAATAGTTATATTATTCTGCCTTACAATATTTATGTTTAGTACACCTGTATATGTTTCATTTTCAACCTCTATAATTTCCTATGGATTATCTTATGCAACCTTTACAATAGGTGCTTGTATAGTAGCACCTTTGGGTGTTCTTATTGTATCTAAACACTTCAACGGCGAACTTTCTTTTACCATAAATTTTATATGCATAGGTATAATTCAATTGATTTTAAACACTCTACCATTTAGGATTAAACGTCTTAAAAAGGGCATGCCTTTTCTTTTAGAAAAAAATTCTAACATTATCGGAGTTGTTTTAGGCGGAATTACAATAATCTTCACTACTTTAATTACATTTAAAATGGGACTATATACTGCTCTACTTATAATTATCTTTATATTATTAATGGGTGTTGTAACCGTTTTTTGGTGGAGAAAAAGCTTGACACAGCGATATATAGAAAAAATACGTTTAAATGAAATCGAAAACTTAGAATCCGAACTTGCCAAACTGAAGACTGAAAATGAAGCCCTTGCCAAAATAATCCACAAAGACAACAAGCTTATTCCCGCTATGGAGATGTCTGTACGAGAGGTGCTTGCCAATCCGTCTAAAGACCTTTCCGCTTCAATTTTAGAAGAATTAGAAAAGCTTTCAAGTGAACGCAAAGGCATCATTCTTACATGTGAAAATAACGACAATAATTTACCTTCTACAGGATTTATTCGCATTGATTCACTCATTAAATATATGCACCAGAAATGTATTGCTAATGGCATAGAATTTAATTTCAATTTTGACTGCGATATGTCACATATGCTTGGCAAGGTAATCAACGAGGATTCATTTACAACTCTAATTGCTGACCTTATTGAAAATGCAATTATTGCAACCAGGGAGCAACCAGTTAAAAAGATACTCTTTTACATTTCATATGAAGATAACCTCTATAAATTAAGTTTCTTCGATAGCGGTATTCATTTTGACAGAAGTGTAATTTTAAATTTGGGTAAAAATAAAATTACCACTCACGCCGAAACTGGCGGAAGTGGTATAGGATTGATGTCTACAATGGACATCGTAAGACGCCACAAGGGCACATTTGGAATTAATACTGAATTAAATGACGATATATATACAAAGCAAGTACTCGTTACTTTTTCATACGTATCCTAACAATTGTGTTTTCCTGCCAAAATTCGCAGTCCAATCTCTCCTTGAAGAAGTCCTGCTTGCTTTTAGCCTGATATGCCTTATGATTAAATTGTGGGAATTTCTTGGTAAGATTATCGACAACTGTACTGTAATAGGTCCAACCATTTGAATCCATATTGTTTTCCATAATTTGTTTAACCGTGCTACGAATAAGTTTAAGCTTAGGCATAGTAACAATTTTATTAGCACTAGAAACATTTTCTGTTTCCTTCTCATCCTTCATATTCTTATATAATTCGTTGAGCATCAAAAATTTGTCACACGATCTTGATAAAGAGGCAGGTGTCTTTTCTTCTCCCGCTATAACTACATACATTCCACCTTCTTTTAATCTTTGTGCCAATCTTGCGAAATCGCTGTCACTTGTCGCAATACAAAAAGCATCTACTTCTTTATTATAAAAAATGTCCATAGCATCTATAACCATAACCATGTCTGTAGAATTCTTGCCCTTGGTCTGTGCAAATGCCTGCATAGGTGTAACGCCTTCATTGATGGCCTTTTCCTTCCATTGATTGCCTGAGCTAAAATCTCCGTATGCTCTCTTAATCTTAACGCTTCCCATCTCATCAAGCTCATTAATTATAAGCTCATAATATTTAGAAGATACATTTTCTGTATCTATCATAAGTGCAAACTTATATTCTTTATTCTCCATATTATTCTCCGTTCTATGTTTATTATAGAAGTATAACATATTTTTATATATTTTACAACGCAATGTATTGACCATTCATTTGTCTTATAGTATAATAATATTCAGAATATTTTATATGTTTTTTGTTTTTTAACACACGAAAGGAGTGTTTTTTATGGCTAAAGTTAATGGCGCACAATCAGTTGAAACTATCCCTGGAAGAAAGATTGTTTTATCTAAGGGTACAGGCAAAACTAATATTGATGAACTAAAGTGGCTTACTAATACAGTATTAGCGAGTGCTGCGATGTGGAAAAGCACAGGTTGGGCATATATAGCAGATTGTTCAGAGATGGAACCGGTTACTCCAGCAGAAGGTGGAGAACTCGTTACTATGACACAAAAATTTGTTGAAGCAGGATGTAAGGCCTTTGGTTTTGCAGAAGGTCACTCAGTTATGTTAAAGCTTCAAGCCAAAAAGAATACTGAAAAATCTAATACCGGTGTTACAGAAGGTCACTTCGCGACGGTTAACGAGGTTCTTGATTGGTTAAAGAAAGAAGTTAATATTTAAAATCGAGTTTTTTGTTTTTTTCTCATATGTAAAACCGGTGCCATCAGATTTATTATCTGTGACACCGGTCTCCTTTCTTTATGGCATATTTTTTATTATCTCTCTCAATTCTTTTACCTTTTCTTCTATGGTATGAGCCGTATTTATAAATGTTTCATCATTTTGTCCACTCGGATCCTCTAGTCCCCAGTTATAATTAATTTTTCCAGGACTATATGGACACTTAACATTACATCCCATTGACACAATAATATCAACATCCGGTATATCCTCAAACAGCTTTGAATACTGTTCCTTCTCCATATCTATGCCATACAGAGACTTCATAATGCGTACTGCATCCTGATTTATCATGGGCTTTGTTTCTGTTCCCGCCGAGTAACATTCACATATATCTGACAAATATTTCTTTCCAAAAGCCTCTGCCATTTGGCTTCTGCATGAATTGTGAACACATACAAACGCTACTTTTACTTTTTTGCTTGAATATGGACATTTTTTTCCAATACATTGTTCATTTTTATTGTTAAATCCACATTTAATTTTCTCTTTATCAAGTTTTACGCCATATCTATGCTCTACATATTCTATAGCAGTTTCCAAACTTATATAAGCATCTCTTTTACAACAGCGTGGTCCACCAATCTCTCCCATACGTTTTAGTGCTTTAGAAGTAAATTCCATATGACTTCCCCAGCTATCGTCTGTCGACAACGGACTGGTCTTATCAATAAATGCTAACGCAGCTCCAATTGAAGCTACAGAGCCGCAAACGCCCCATAACCCACAAATTGCTCCCGGCATTTTCTCGCCTTCTATTGCCATTCTTTCTAAGCCTGCCTGCAAATCAACATTACCTCCAGCATTAGAATATGCTGTAAGAAATGCTGCTCCATCCAAAATATGATGCTCTGGCCCGTGAATTCTAATAAAATCCATAGAAGCAATTTTATTGAAAATTGCTATCGGACTGGTTGTATCTTTTATTTTAAGACATTCTTCTATAATTTGTTTTATACGTTCTTGCATTGTTCTACCGCCATTTTCATAACCTTTGCTATATCATCATGTATAACTAAATCCGCGCTATTATCTGCTGATGTAGTCGATTTGTTAATAAGGACAAGCTTTTTGCCTCTAAAATATCTGATTAGACCTGCTGCCGGATATACAATTAAGGATGTTCCTCCAATTATAAGTGTATCAGCATTTTGTATTGCCCTTATTGCTCCGTCTACTATTTGATCATCAAGAGCCTCTTCGTAAAGTACTACATCTGGTTTTATGCTACCGCCACATTTTTCACATTTTGGCACACCAGCATATCCTCTTATGTAGACAGCATCATAAAATGCCCCGCAACTCCTACAATAATTCCTATGAACCGAACCGTGCAGTTCAAATACATTTTTATTTCCAGCCATTTGGTGCAAGCCATCAATATTTTGCGTAATTATTGCACTAAGCTTACCCATTTCTTCAAGCTTTGCTAATGCTATGTGACAGTCATTTGGTTTAGCATCCGGATATATCAAATGCTCTTTGTAAAATGCGAAAAAATCCTCTGGATATCTTACAAAAAATGTATGAGACACCAATTCTTCTGGTGTAAAGTTGCGATTAAGTTTTATACTATACAAGCCCTTCGCGCTACGAAAATCTGGTATATTGCTTGCCGTACTAACTCCTGCTCCGCCAAAAAAGACAATATTATTACTTCCTTTAATTATTTGAGCCAATTGTAAAATCTGTTCCATTATCATCACTCTTTCTTTTATTCTGTGGGGATAAATGTTTTTTCAACCTCATATGTATCTACATCTGAAAAATGCCACCACTCTCCAAAATATGGTTTAAATCCATATTTCTTCATTGTATTTTCAAGTAACAATGCATTTTCCATCGCCTCATCTGTACAGTCACTATAATCCCTATCTGCAAGCTGCGTAAAATCATCAAAGCCCGTTGGCATTGGCACCAATGTTCCATCCTTATACACTAAAGTAATGTCAACCGTGTTGCCTCTGCTATGCGAACTAAAACCTACATTTGGATTAGCCACATATGTAGCATCTGGATATATTGACCACAATTTAAACTGCGCCGCAGTCGGTCTAAATGCATCCCATATTTTTATGCAATAACCTTGTGTTTCTAACTCATTTGCCACTAATTGTAGTTTTTTTACAGTTCCATAACGTAACCAAGCACTATTAAAATCATATATCTTCTGATTTGTAAAATTGTCAGCCGTTGCATATTTTAAATCAGTTACAATTGTAGGAATATATTTTTCAACTCTAACAAATTCTGTATCTTTTAGCTCTGTTTCCTGTGTGGGTGCCTGTGTCGTGGGTTCTATCGACATCTGCTCTGTTTGATAAACCGTTCTCTTAGGCTTTAGCATATCGTTTTTATTACATGCCGTACACAGTAATGCCACTGCTATAATTATCAATATGTACCTTTTCATTCTTTCTCCTATAATTTAAACATACTCCAGTCCATTATCTCATTTGGATCAGCCTTTGCCACGTTATAAATGTTTATACCATATTCTCTCTTATCAGAAAAATAGCTTACCGTAATTTTATTGCACATATCATAGTTATAATAGAAATGATAATTGCCTTCACAATCCACATCTATCTTGTCAATTTCTAAGCCTCTCATACGAGATTTTATATTTCTCTCTTCTATAATTTTCATTATAAATTCTCTCAAGTTAGCATCACAAATGTCCTTCTTTGCATATATGCTTTTAAAATTTTCCAATGCCTTGTAGCCTAATTGCTCATCTGGTATTCTTGATGTTTCTAAGGAAATGTAACACTTTTTATCCACCCAGTCAAGCTCTGCTCTAAAGCACTTAAAACGCTCATCCCATGCAAACTCACCTATTTCAGCCTCAAGCTTTTTAGGATTCTTGTATTCATACAAGATTGTTTCAAGCTGTTCATTTTGTATTTCATTTCCACCTGCAATCACCTTTTCCACTACGTAGGCCTTGCCTATAGGTGTTTCCTCAATGCCTGAATATTTGATGTGATATAATTGTAAATTTTCAATCACATTATTCTTTATCTGTTCTGTAGCTGCTTTGGGATTATCAAAAACAAATGCTATTCTTCCCATTTCTTTTGATAGCACATTTGTACTAAAATCTACCGATGCTGCATACTGATATAACAAAAGTATTCTTCCATTTCCCGTATCTATAGGTGTTAATGCACCGGCTGTTGTCAAAATCAACATTTCATTTTTATTGTTTTCTATATTCATCGTCAAATGTTGTTCAAGCTTCTTAAATAAATTCTTTATCATATCTTTCTTCTCCATTTATATCATATGTAAAGAGAGTGACCTCAAAGTCACTCTCAAAATTTCTACATACCAAACATTAACCAAATTATTATATAAGCCGGTATCACTGCAGCCAAAGTAAATGGAATACCTATTCTGCAAAAATCACTATTCTTTACTTCATATCCCGCCTTACGCAAAATACCAATACCTGTAATGTTTGCAGATGCACCAATTGGTGTCATATTTCCTCCAAGTGTAGCTCCACTTAAAAGTCCAAAATAAAGTGGTGTTGGATCTACGCCCAATTGAACAGCCAAGCCTGCAATTACAGGAATCATAGTTGCAACGTAAGGAATATTATCAATAAATGCCGAAATAAGCACTGATGCCCACACTATAATAGTATACAGTAAGAATACATTTCCACCGCCAGCTTCTGCCAATAACTGTGCAGCCTTGTCGATAACGCCCATATTGGTAATACCGCCAATCATAAGGAATAAACCAACTAACAAGCCAATTGTATTTAAATCAATGCTCTTTACAGGAGCCATTGCCTCTTTAAAGTCTTTTTTCTTAGCATAGTTATAAATTAATCCAATTACAAATATTGTACAGCAAATCAAACCATTTGTTACATCTGGCTTATTAGGAATAAATGATGCCACTACCAAAAGCGCAATTGCTCCCACCAAGAAAACTGTCGGCATAAATGCTGTTACTTTAGTACGTTCTGCCCCCTTAGGAACCGCTTCCTTTTCCTTACGGAATAAGAAGGTTAAAATAAGTGCTGCTATAATAGCACCAAGCTCTACTACAAAGAACATAGATGGTTTACCTTTGTATATGAAAAAGTCTGCAAAGCTCATATCCAGTGCAGAACCAAGCATAATCGCAGTAGTATCACCAACTAATGTAGCTGCACCCTGTAAATTAGAAGATACCGAAATCCCTATAATAAAAGGTACCGGATTAGTCTTTACCTTTTGACAAATTGCAAGTGCTACCGGTGCTACCATCAATACAGTAGCAACATTATCTACAAATGCTGAAATAATTCCCGCAAAAAGTGCTAAACAAACCGCCGCCATCTGTACATTTGGAACTTTTTCCATAATAATATCTGCAAGTAAGGCAGGCATTTTACTCTCAATAAATAATGCCACAAGGCCCATAGTTCCTGCAATCATTAATACTACATTAAAATCCAACGAACCTATAATTTGTTTTGCAGGCAACATGCCACTAATAATGTAAATCAATCCTGAAGCAAGTGCAATGTATGGTCTATACTTACTAAAGGTCAACATTAAAACATATGTAATTGCAAAAATAATTAGTGCAGGTATCATTTATCATTCTCCTCTTGTGTTATTTTATATGTTTTGATTATAAAACATTTCATACTCAAATGCAAATTAAGGTTTTATTCAATATGGTCTAATACATATTTTCCAGTTTCATCTAAAAGCAAATATGCGTATTTTGTGAATTGTTCAGGTTCTAAGGTATCTATTGCAACTACGTTAAATGCATACTTTATAACAATTTCGCCCTCTTCGCTATAATACGCCTCATAAATAGCAGCTGATGCGATTCTGTTAATGCTTGATGGAGAATTTTTACAAATCAATTTGTCACCATCTAAGCGATTGATATCAGGATTTAAATTATCCTCACTAATAGTATCATCTGTCAAAAATGAGAATATTTTATTTATGGTTGCAACATCATATACATTTTCTCCATTTTCCAATTCTTCAATAGGAACGATTGGCACTTTTTCGTATTCTTCATCGCACAACCAATATAATGCATTTTTCAAATAGTCTTCTTCATTTTCATACTTACAACGGCTAACTACTCTAAGTAAATATTCCAACTGTTTATAATCAGCGCCACCCTTTAACAAATCTGACCAGTCTTCAATCTTTACATAACGTGTGTCAGATGTAGAATCATTTTTATTATTATCTGTATTTGCATCAGAACTTGAGATTTCAATATTATCATCTTTTATAATTGCTGTTTTTCCTGCATCTACCTTGTCAGTCTTTGTTTTTGTATCTACCTGTACACAGCCTTCTGTCACCTTAAGAACAGTTGTCTTTGTTTCTTTAGTATATGTAACTTCAAAACGTGTTCCTCTAACACTAAGTGTTGCATTAGGAGTCTCTACTTCAAATGATGATCCATCCGGCAACTTATTTTTTATCTCAATTAAAGATTTACCATATTTTAGCTCTATCTTTAGAGCGCCCTTCTTTTCATTGCCTGTAGAAACAATAGCAAAGCAGGTATTTTCTGTTGCCGCAATATTCTTGTCATCATCAACCAAAAGCCCTATTAAGCCATCCTCACCAGTTGTGATTACATCTTTAGTTTTTAAATTCATATTTTTAAAAATGTCCTTTTTAGAATCATCTCTTTCTAAAACAACATCGCCACTAAAGGATTCAACTTTAATAACTCTATGTCCCTTGTTAACCAAAACTACGACGGTTACAATTATTGCAATAGCAATAATTGCTGCTATACCGAGTATTGCAAATAATTTTTTGTTTTTCATAAAAATCTCTCCTTAATTCTAATTATTCATCTTTTAAATATAACTCTTTAGCGTATGCAAGCAATTGTTTATCCACCTTACCGTATTCAGCCTCTTCATCTAATATTTCAAATGCTGCTTTTACGCTTTTTGGTTTCTTATATGGTCTGTCATCTGCAATAAGTGAATCATAAATATCCATAATCGTTAAAATTCTTGTCATGGTATCAATTTCTTCCTCGCGAATCCCCTTAGGATAGCCTTTACCATTAAGCAATTCATGATGATTAGCAGCCATAGCACGTACATCCTTAAAATGCTCTCCAAACTGTATGTGAGAGAGAATCTTATCCGTATAAACTACGTGACTTTGCATAATATTTCGCTCTTTATCTGAAAGAGTTCCCGCTTTTATGTATAAATCTGCTATTTCTTCATCTGTCATATATGATATTTCGTTACCATTAATGTCTACATAAACACTTTTAGAAATCTCATTAATAAGTGCCCATTCTTCATCCTTTAAAGGACGTCCACAGTTAAACGCACCTAAATTATTTATAAATACATCTATCTTTCTTTGCATTTCATCTGCAGTCTCGCGGCTTAAATGTCCTTTTAGTGCATCAACCTCTATATTCAGGCGTATAATTTCTAATCTGTCTCTTAAATCCTTTTCACGACTTCCAAGCTTAGTAGGCTTATCCATAACTTCAAGTGGAATATCCATTTTACCTACATCATGTAGCATAGCTGCAAGGTACAGTTGCCTTTTATCATCCTCCGAAAAGAATAATTCTGTTTTCCTTTCCTTATTCTTTGCATTAATAAAATCCAGCATCTCCATACATCTCTTTGCCACATTTTGAGTATGATTAGCATTGTACGGAGTTCTGCCTTCAATGGTCTCTGCCATAGCCTCTGCCATAGAAAAGAGCATTTCACGCATTTCAATCATTCTGCTTCTTTGAAGCTTCATATAGTGATATATAACCGCTAGTAAAAATGCAAATACAATACCAATTGGAGTTGCAAGCAGATTTAGTTTATATGAGCTTATCTTCAGCACTAAAATCGCCAACAAAAGATGCAATGCAATCATTAGTGCTAAGCCCATCAAGGCTCGTCCTAATTTTGAGCTTAACGCAAAATAAGCAAATACAAATGTAAATGCAAATGTTATCAAAAACTGAACTAATGCATTTACAGAGTACATCATATTATCATTTAAAAAAGCGTAAACGTAATTTGCTTGAATTTCAACACCATACATTTCTTTTGAATAGTCAACTGGCACTCTGTAAGAATCCATAAGTCCTTCTTCATAAACGCCAACAAGCACTATGCAATCAGCAAAATAATCCGGTGAAACACTGCCATCAAGTACATCCGACATAGATACTTTTTCTATTTCACCCGGCTTACTTACAAAAAAGGGCTCAACATAAACAGGATACTCCGATATATCTCCTGCCTTTGATGCTATTTTATAAGCAAATGAATCATATACTCTGTCGCCAGACTTAATCTGAGAATAAGCTCTTCTTACTATTCCATCATCGTCATATATAGCATTAGTAAAACCGTAATCTACAGCTTTGGCTAATTGGGCAAATGGTCCCATCTCGCCTGATATGTATTGTGCCCTGTAATAGTCTTTGGCACTATCTTTAAGAACATAGCTGTCAAAGGTCACGCTTGATGCCATAACAATATTATCATATCTACTACAGACATTAACAAGCCTTTCGTCGGTATTAGCATTTTTGTTACCATTAAACACCACGTCAACACCAATTACCTTAGGCGCGCCTTTTGCATCCTTATTCAAAAGCTCAAACAGGTCAGCATATATACCTCTGTCCCATTCAGTATAAGGCCCAAGATTTTCTAATGTTTTATCATCAATTGCAATAATCTTAATATCATTTGGTACTACTCCTGCATTCTGATACAAGCTATCCTCCGCCATATTTTCTAATTTCAGCGGAAATTTGTAAATCGACATAAGCCCAGCTATAATCGCTATAACAACAGCAATTGCTGATATAATAAAACGCTCTCTTTTTTTATCAATTACTTCTTTTGTCATACAACGCCCTCTTAAGTTTTCACATTCATTTTATTGAGTTTCGATTATATCATATATATTATCACTATAACCATAAAAATACAACATCCGCATACTTTCTAAGGATTCTGTGTCGTCTTAACAGTAAATCTATCACAAGCATCTTCATCCTTTTCAAATGCATCCGGACCATATCCGTTTACAATTCCATAAAAACGATCCTTTGTCGCTCCATAAAATGCTTTTCCTTTTTTATTATCCCACCAAGTGTCCACCGACAAATCTGCTGCAAGAATAGTTGTCCAATCCTTCTGTCCATAATTTCTTACACAAATATTGCGATACTCAAATGTTCTTGTTTCATTTGCATATTCATGATCATAATTTTCCATAAACTGAGACATTCCACCTTGAAAATAGGAATTATAAAGACCAGTATCAAAACGGCTTATCAATGTCCATTTATCGCTCGAAAGTTCTCTTATCCACTGTTCTACAAAGGTCTTGCCATTTTCATCATCATAACAATTTAAGTACATGCGATACCATTTTCCTTCTTCCCATTTATAATCACTTATATAATTTTTGCCATATCCTTCACCATCAAAATTATTGGCATCCTCGTCAGACGGATAAATGCACTTTGCTTCTATCTTCTTTTCATTACCCAGTTCATCTTTGTATTTAACTTCCCAAAACGACATAATAGCCTTAGGACCGTCTATATTCATCTGCAGACCCGCATACGCACCTGCCGAATCATCTATAACATCGTACTTGCTCATCAAATCTTCTATATTCATATCCCATGTACAAAGCGACCAATAAGTAGCCATTCCTGCCTTATCTGCTTTAAAATCAATCATAAATCCATCAAACTTTCCAGATGTAGCACTTAAATCCGGATCGACATACACATTATGCGCCATCCGTTCTTCCGGATTAACTTCATTCTTTGCTTTATCTGCAGGAACATTAAGAATTTCATTCCAATTTATACTATATTCGTCATTCATCTTGGTTACGTCTTCTATACTTTCACTCGAATGATTTTCTTTCGTCGTAGAAGTAGTAGAATTATTCTGTATTTCTTGAGATTCCGGTTTTTTCTCACCACATGCAGTCAAACTAAAAAATGCCATACATAGCATACAGTTGAAAACTGCCTTTTTTAATCTATTCATATTCTTCTCCTAAAACATTAATATTGTCTCAAACAGATTGTACCGTCCTTATGAATATTTTTCATAAAAAGCAATAAGTCTCGGTAAAAATACAGAGACTTACTATAATCTGTTATTTCATATTATTTCGAAAGTAGGCAAACAGTCTCCACATGGCTCGTCGAAGGGAACATATCCACCGCACAAACCTTTTCTACCTTATAACCATTTTCCTGTAATATAACCAAATCTCTTGCAAGACTTGTTGGTTTACAAGAAATATATACCATCTTTTCTACGCCATAAGCAATAATCTTAGCTAATGCTTTTGGATTAATGCCATCACGCGGTGGGTCAAGTACTATAAGGTCTGGTTTTTCCTTTATTGTATCAATTACCTTTAGAACATCGCCTGCGATAAATTTGCAGTTTTCAAGTCCATTTAGCATTGCATTTATCTTAGCTGCTTCAACGGCTTCTTCCACTATTTCAACGCCTACAACTTTTTTTGCAACAGGCGCTAAAATCTGTGCTATTGTACCGGTTCCGCTGTACAAATCAAATATCACCTTATCATTGGTTGTACCAATGTATTCTCTTGCTTTTTCATATAGCAACTCTGCTCCAAGAGAATTTGTCTGAAAGAATGAAAATGGTGATATTTTAAACAAAAGGCCAAGTAGTGACTCATAAAAATAGTCCTGTCCGTATAAGGTTCTTGTGGAATCATTTTGCACCACATCAGCAAGACTGTCATTAAATGTATGTAATACACCAACGATAGTTCCTGAAAGCTTAAGCTCTAACAGCTTAGAAACCAATTCCTTCATATCTACATTCATTTGTGTTGTTGTAACTATATCTACTAATATGTCCTGTGTTTTTACGGCTTTTCTTACTAACAAATGTCTCAAATAGCCTGTATGCTGCATTTTATGATAAAATGGTATCTCGGGTCTTTCTTTAAAAAATTCTAATACACATTTTAATATTTCGTTGTAATCACTGTCTACAATCTGGCAATCATCTACAGTTACAATATCATGGAAGCTACCCTTTTTGTGCATACCAAGCGCCAATGGTCCATCTTTATATTCATCGCCAAAGGAATATTCCATCTTATTGCGATAAGCAGTATTAACAGGGCTTGCGATAATTCCTTCAAATTCGTAATCGCTACATACAGCATCAATAATTTCCTTTACCTGACGTTCCTTTAGCTTAAGCTGTTCCTCGTATGCAAGTGTTTGATATGTACAACCGCCACATACGCCAAAATGCTTACATGGCGTAGCCGTCTCAAGTGGCGATTTTTCAAGCACCTCTAATATACGGCCTTCTGCCTTACCCTTTCTAAGCTTACTTATCATAAATTTAAGTTTTTGACCTTCAATGGCATTCTTAACAACACATTTGCCACCTTCAAACTCTATATGGCATTTATTAGGGAATTCTACCTTGCTTACAATTCCTTCGTAAATTTCACCTTTCTTCATATATCCTCATTTCTTGTCAAATTTTAAATTTGACATTACAAATTCCTGACTTGAAAAATAGCTGTTACTATTGTAACAGCTACTATTCATATAAGATAATTATTCTTCTACAAATCCATCTTCTTCTGCGAAAAAGTCATCTTCGAATTCGTTACCTTCGAAATCTTCTTCAAAATCTTCTAAATAATCTGGTGTAAAATATCTGTAAACGGCGTATGCAATACCTGCAATCGCTACTACTGCGCCGATGATTGCTAATACCCAAACTACAGTTTTACACTTCTTAGTTTCAGCTATCTCTTCGTCTTTCTTGCGAATAATATCGTTTAACTTTGTTGCTGCTATTAATTCTTCAAATTTGCTCATAGCTAACGCTCCCTTCTGTTTTCAAAATACGTTACACTTATTATAACACTATTTCTAAAAATTTACTACTACTTTTTTATATGCATTTAGATAAATTTGCAAATGCCGCAAACATTTTCTTGGTTCCAAATGCATCAAATGTCACTGTAACCTCATAGTCACGGCCACCTTTTACAATATTTATTACTGTTCCTTCACCAAATCTGATATGCTTTACTCTATCGCCAACTTCATAGCTTAATCCTGCATTTTGGTCTACAGTCCCAAAGTTCTTTGGTTCTTGTGTTGCTGTATAAATAGTACGCGCTGGCGGTGTTTTTGTTGCATATTGCTTTTCAAATACAGGTTCATTGCTTTGTTCCCTTGGCATTTTACCATTTATTGAAAAAATGAATTCCTTAGGTATTTCATTTACAAAACGCGAAACCTTGCTATATCTTGTTTCACCACGTACCATACGTTGCTTTGCAGAGGTTATAACTAATTTTTCCATAGCTCTTGTGATACCTACATAGCAAAGTCGTCTTTCTTCTTCAAGTTCGGATGCATCGCCCTCAGTTATAGACATATAGCTTGGGAAAAGTCCGTCCTCCATACCGCTTAGATACACCACTGGAAATTCAAGTCCCTTTGCACTATGAAGTGTCATAAGCGACACTACGTTGTTATCTTCACTATGATTATCAATGTCTGCGATAAGCGATACCTCTTCAAGAAATTCACTTAAATTAGGATCTTCTGCATTTTCTTCATAGGTTACAACCTTAGTTATGAATTCATCAATATTTTCTTTTCTTGCATTGTATTCTAACTCATCCTCTGACTCTTTAAGATACTCAAGGTATTGTGTTGTTTCAAGTATATCCTCAACTAATTCTTTTAAGGATATGTACTCTGCTTTGCTTCTTGCAACCGAAATTACATTCGTAAAGCCTTCTATCTTAAGTGCTGTTTTACCCAAACCCGGAATAAGATTAGCTTCTTTTAGGGCATCATAAAAGCCCATATCTTTTTCTATTGCATAATCGCTTATCTTAGCTATACTTGTAGCTCCAATGCCTCTTTTAGGAACATTGATAATACGCTTAATTGCAAGCTCGTCTCTTGCATTGTCAATGGTCTTTAAATATGCCAAAATGTCCTTAATCTCTTTACGTTGATAGAAATTTTGTCCACCATATATTCTGTACGGAATATTGTTTAATATGCATTTTTCTTCTAAAATACGTGACTGTGCATTAGTTCTGTAAAGAATTGCATAATCACTATATTTGCGATTTTCTTTAATTGCAGTTTTTGCAATATCGCTGGCAATTCCGTCCGCTTCTTCATAGGCTGTATCATATTGAGCATATATCACCTTGCCGCCTTCGCCCTTATTGCACCAAAGTGACTTATCTTTTCGGCTTATATTATTCTTAATTACCGCATTTGCAACGTTAAGAATATTGCCTGTTGAACGATAATTTTGCTCAAGCTTAATAACTCTTGCATCGCTGTAATATTTTTCAAAATTTAATATATTACCAATATTAGCGCCTCTAAATTTGTAAATTGACTGATCATCATCACCAACAACACAAATATTTTTATATTTATTTGCTAGCAAATGTACAAGCTTAAACTGTGCTGTATTAGTATCCTGATACTCGTCCACCATAATATACTTAAAGCGGTTTTGATAGTATTCAAGCACGTCAACATTTACTCTTAAAAGCTCCACTGTTTTAAATATAAGGTCATCAAAATCAAGTGCGTTATTCTTCTTTAAAAGCTTTTGGTATTCCTCATAAATATTCGCCTCACGCCCAGCCTTAAAATCTCCCATTGCATCAAGTTTTACATCTGCTGGCGTCTTAAGCTCATTCTTAGCTGAAGAAATCATTGACAAAACGACGCCCTCTTTATAATACTTAGGGTCATAATCAAGGTTTTTGATTGCCTCCTTTACAACCTGCTTTTGGTCGTCCGTATCATAAATGGTAAAATTATTATCATATCCAAGTCTGTCTATGTATCTTCTTAAAATCTTTACACAAGCCGAGTGAAATGTGCTTACCCATATGCTCTCTGCACCAAAATCGACAATTCTGTCAACTCTTTCGCGCATCTCTCCTGCTGCCTTATTAGTAAATGTTATCGCCATAATATTATATGGATTAACGCCACATTCAGATATAAGATACGCTATTCTGTGTGTTAAAACGCGAGTCTTACCAGAACCAGCACCAGCAAGTATAAGCAACGGTCCTTCCGTGCAAAATACCGCCTCTTTTTGATTTTCATTAAGTGAATCATATATACTCATAAATTTCATTCCTTCCCAATGAAACAATTATAATACATTTCAAATATTTTTTAAAGTATTGGGCAAAATATTTAGCATGAGAGATGATATTATTTGGTTAAAAAACAATGTTCCTATGAGAAAACGCGAACTTTTAAGCGATAAAACCTATTTAAAATGTGTGTCAGATTTAATTGAGCATCCATTAATTCGCTCGATGAATTTCTATTATATGCACGGTGGCAATTCTTGCTTAGCACACAGCTTAGACGTATCCTATCTGTCTTATAAATTTTGCAAAAAATACGGTTTTAATTACAAAGCAGCTGCAAGAGCCGGGCTTTTACACGATTTTTTCCTATATGACTGGCATGATAAATATTTTGCATACCACCTTCGTTACCTTCATGGAATTTCACATCCACGCATTGCCCTTAAGAACGCAAAACAGCATTTTCACTTATCTAAGCTTGAAGAAAATGCCATTCTTAGGCATATGTTTCCATTCACACCTCTACCGCCTCGAAGTGTTGAAGGAATTATTATAAGCCATTTTGACAAATGCTGTGCATTCTGTGAAAAATTCGCTTGATATATAGTTTTAAATACTATATAATAAAATATGTATATACAATTTTGGAATAGGATGAATTACTATGGATATGGAAAATACCGATTTTATTAAATCCGTACTTAAAAATCTTTCAAAAACAGAATATATTAAGCCGGATGAGATACCTAATATAGACTTATATATGGATCAGGTAACAACTTTTATGGAAGCACACTTAGGCGATGCTAAGCGTTTTGAGGATGATAAGATATTAACCAAGACAATGATTAATAATTATGCCAAGAACGACCTCTTACCACCACCTATTAAGAAAAAGTATTCTAAGGAACATATAATTGCATTGATTTTCATTTATTATTACAAGAACATCTTGTCTATCAATGATATCAAAAAGCTTATCAATCCTTTAACTGACAACTTTTTCGAGGGTAAGGGTGCCACCTCATTTGATGCAATTTATAAAGAAATCTACCGTTTAGAAAAGGCGCAGCTTTTAAACATTTCTAAAGATGTTACTTCAAAATCAGAGATTGCCAGCTCAGCCTTTGAAAATGTTAAGAATTCAAAAGATCGTGATTATTTACAACTGTTTGCATTTATCTCATTATTAAGCTTTGATATTGTTTTAAAGAAGCACATTATCGAAAGTATTATTGATGACTTACTTTCTGATAAAACAGCAACAGTTGAGAAAACTACAGAAAAAGCCCCTAAGGAGGCTCCAAAGGAAAAAGCTAAAAAGAAAGATAAAAAATAAGAGTTCATACGAACTCTTATTTTCTTTATTCTAATTCTTTTTCTTGTCCCTTGGTTCTTGCAAATACCATATCATAGCCGTCGTTACCATAGTTAAGTGAACGATTAACTCTGCTTATAGTAGCTGTAGATGCTCCTGTTCTTTCTGCTATATCAAGATATGTCTTTTGCATTCTCAACATTCTTGCTACGTCATAACGTTGTGATAAAGATAAAATCTCATTAACTGTACAGATATCTTCAAAAAATGCGTAACATTCATCAATATTCTCTAATGTCAATATAGCTTCAAATAAATGATTAACCGCATTAGTTCTTATATTCTTTCCCATAATTTCATTCTCCTTTGCCAATACTGTTCTTGTATATATTAACATACTAAAGTTTTAAAGTAAAGAATTAAATTAGATTTGTGAGATATTTTTCCAATTTATCAAATGATGTGTTAACTATAAGTTCCATAGGAAACTCTATTTTTTCTATAAGTGGCATAAGATTTTCGAAGTTACAAATGCGATTTCCTATATGTGCATCGCTTCCAAGTATAACAGGCACCTTATGCTCCTTGCACAGCTGTAAAATAAGCTCATCATTCTGAGCCGCATTTTTTCTTGGTCCCTTAGGATTAAGCGAAGCATTATTAATTTCTAATAGAGTATTATATTCCTTGGATGCCATTACTATTTTTTCATAGTCCAATGGATATCTGCTATCATCCGGATGTCCAATTATATTAATGTATGGATTTTTCATTGCATTTATAACTGCATTAGTGTTGTATTCCACCGTATTAGGCTTCATACAAGGTGTATGCATACTTGCAATAACTACATCCAAGCGCTTTAACAGCCCATTTGACAAATCCACCTCTCCCAAATCATTAAGAATATTTACCTCAGCTCCTAAAAAGAGCTTAACTCCAAACTTTTCTCTTGGAACAATGTGAAGATTTTGAAAGTAAAATTCATGACAGGTTCCAGGCATCATTGGTGCATGTTCTGTTATACCCAAATGTGTAACACCTTTATCTGCAGCATATTTTGCCATTTCATCAATTGTATTAAATGCATGCCCACTTGCAAT
Source organism: Lachnospira sp. (assembly GCA_015057605.1). Taxonomy (GTDB): domain Bacteria; phylum Bacillota; class Clostridia; order Lachnospirales; family Lachnospiraceae; genus SIG291. The sequence continues at coordinate 59,671 of SVDX01000011.1, forward strand.
AGAATGAGTATGCAAATCAATAGTCATATTCATACTTTACATCTTCCTACCTTAAATATTTTAAATGCTCTTCAAATGCGATTCCATCCTCTAAAGGTATATCTAATGCATTTGTCTTTATAACAGCCTTTTTTATAAAATCGCTTGCCTTTTTAACAGAGGCATATATATCCTTACCATTTACAGCATCAGCCGCTATTATTGAAGAAAATACATCGCCTGTTCCAGCACGTTCTTCACCTACGCGTTTAGTCTTACAGCATTTTACTTCCTGATTCTTTTGATAAATGTAATTAACCAAATATGAACCTCTTTTTACACCTGTAATTACAACCTTTTTAGGACCCATATCAATAAGACTTTTTCCTACTTGCATAAGCTCTTTATTAGTTATATTTTCATTGTATGGTTTATCTACCAAAATCATTGCCTCTGTAAGATTTGGTGTTATTATATCAGCACAGTTCACCAACTGTCTCATTTCATTACACATCGCATCTGTGTATGTCTCGTAACGCACACCATTGTCTGCCATAATAGGATCTACTATGACAAGAGCATTGTCCTTTTTAAATTCATGGATAAATTGCTTAACAATCTCTATTTGCTTTTCAGAACCTAAAAAGCCTGTGTAAATACCATCAAATTTAAGTCCCAATTTGCCCCACATATCAATATATGTCTGCATTTTATCCGTATAATCATCAAAGAAATACTGTGGATATGCCGTATGATTTGAGAAAATGGATGTTGGAATTGGACAGCACTGTATTCCTAAATGTGATATTATCGGAAGCGCCACTGTAATTGAGCACCTTCCAAATCCCGAAATATCATTAATCACCGCTATTTTTTTCTGATTATTATGTGACATAAAATTCCCTACCTTAAGAATTTATTTTTCCTGTTCTTTCTTAAATCTCTTACTTCAATTCGTTCTCTCTTTAAAATATGCCCCATATACTTCTTTTGCAATCTGTACACAAGATATATTGCCGCCACAATAACTGCTACTTCTGCTGTAAATATAATCTGAATGTTAGCAAGCTTAACTCGTCTTATATCGCTTAATACAGTGAGTGCGCCGTAAGTAAATATTGGCAAAAGTATCCATACCTTTGGTATCTGCTTATTAAATACACCATATATAACAAGCGAACCCATTATTGTAAAGCCCGCTATAAATAATACTGAAAAGCCTTCAAACAAAAAGCATACTGGACTTTCTGTTATAAGTCCATTAATTGCAGATGCCATTTCATAATATTCAGCATTTGTAGCTTCTTTTGAAAGTGCACCTATTACACCACCAACATCATTGATATAATCTGATATCGCCGCATTGTATACATAGCTAATTGCAGGTATTACCGAAACACCTATAGCAACACCAAGTCCACAATACATCGCTTCACCCGGTGCATTTACTCTTTCATAGCCCAACCATACAGGAACGTATACGCTAAGAACATAGGCTGCTGAAAGCATTATTCCATTTAAAATAATTTTAATAACATTACTGTTGCCAACTGTATCTCCTATACCAGGTAGCATAAGTATTATCATTGATAAAATCGAATACAGCAAATAAGGAAACATTATATAAGTCATTATACCAATTAAAATATTCGTAAATTTAGGCTTAAAACGTTTTCTTATAAGTATCAGTGCTGTAATAATTGTCATCAATAACAACACACTTCCTACATAAAAATAAAAAATTGTAATTGCCGGTACCTTCGCAGTCAAATCATAAACTACACCAGTTGAATTATCCGTCAAAAAATTTCCATCTAAAGTTAAATCTCTCATAATAATCTCCATTCTAAACAAAGTGGACAAGTCCGCTCTTAATTCGTGGTATTTACACTCCTATAGGACTTGTACACTTTAAGCGCCGAGCACGGTCGCGACAGCGACACCTTCCATTCGTGCAAGTGCGCATCCCACGGAGTGTTTTTGTTTAATAGAAAAGGCCTCTTTAGAGGAATTTACTATTAAACAAAAGAGCCGCCTATAGGCAGCTCTGTAATAATCTCATTGTGTAAAACAATATACTCTTCTTAAAAAATCGAAATTTATATATAAGAAAAAGGCACACTGCAAAACTGCTTGGATTATAATTTTACTACATTAGTAGCTTGTGGTCCCTTGGCTCCGTTAACTACTTCAAACTCTACTTGGTTACCTTCTTCTAATGTCTTGTAACCTTCCATGTTAAGGCCTGAGTAGTGTACGAAAATATCATTACCCTGTTCATCTGAAATGAAGCCATAACCCTTTTGGTTGTTGAACCACTTTACTGTACCTTTGTTCATTTTAAGTACCTCCAAATTTAAATGTCGTTGTAATTTACAACACTATTATTTTAGCATTTTAAAGTAGTATTGTCAATTATTTTAACATTCCTTTAAGTTCATCTACACTAAAATTATATGCTGTATTACAGAAATGACAGTTAACTTCTATCGGTTTGTCTTCATCAATCATCTCCTGAATATCGTCCCTACCAATGCTTATAATAGCCTTTTCTACTCTTTCCTTCGTGCAGTTGCAATAGAACTTAGTAGGTATTTTATCTGTTATTTCAAGCTCCATATCACCTAAAATGTATTCTAATATATCCTCTGGTGACATACCCTTTTCAAGCATTTGCGTAACGGAGTTAATCTCTGTAATTCTCTTTTCAAGCTGGTCAATGATTTCGTCCGTTACATTTGGCATAAGCTGAATTATAAAGCCACCGCTTTGCTTTACTGTATTGTCACGGTTCATAAGCACACCCAAACCAACCGATGAAGGTGTTTGCTCACTTGTTGCATAATAGTATGTTATGTCCTCTGCGATTTCACCGCTTACTAACACTGTCTGTCCTACATATGGTTCCTTAAGTCCAACATCTCTGATAACATTTAGTATGCCATTTCCTACAGCCGCCCTTACATCAAGTTTACCCTTTTCATTGGCTGGAATAATCACATTCGGATTAAACACATAGCCTTTAACATTCGCCTTGTTGTCTGCTGTAACTATAATTCCTTCAATAGGACCATCGCCTCTTATCTGAAGTGTAAGTAAATCCTTATCACCCTTCATCATTACGCCCATCATAGCGCCTGCTGCCAAAAGTCTTCCAAGCGCCGCTGTAGCGACAGGACTTGTATTGTGAATAGCGCGTGCATGCTCTGTTATTTCTCTAGTCGTTGCGGCAAATGCTCTTATCATTCCATTCGCTGCCATCGCTCTTACTATATAGTCGTTCATTCTTAATTTTCCTTCCTTAAAATGTAATATAATCTTTCACTTTTTTTACCCGGCTTTTTAAATGTAAATGCTTCAAATTCGCCCATAAGCTTAAAGCCTGCCATTGCTATACACTGCTTAATTTGTTTTCTTGAAAATGCCATCTGCTCATGAAATTCCTTAAATCTTTGATAGCCATCTCCTTCTTTTATAAACATCGTTAAATCATACGAATTTACCTTAGTCTCTCTATCAAAGCTATTTTCCCAAATATAGCTACATTCTTCTCTATTATCAACAAGCACCGTATCACCTAGCGTATTCGCATAATAGTACTCCGTCTTTAAATCAAATATGAACCAGCCGCCCACATTCAATCCATTATATACAGCCTGTAAAGCCCTTAAAAGATCATATTCGCAAGGCATATAATTCATCGTGTCGCAAATGCTAAACATAACATTATACTTCTTTGAAATCTCAAGTTCTCTTATATCCTGATTAATATAAGTAATATTGGCTTTATTATTCTTTTCTTTCGCCACCAAAAGCATATCACTTGAATTATCTACGCCTATAAGCTTATAGCCCTTAGCACAAAGCATATTCGTCACTGTACCAGTTCCACAGCCTAATTCAACAAGTTCTTTATCATCAATACCATATTTTTCAAATAAACGTAAAAGATAATTTATCCAATCCGCATATGGTATGTTATCCATAAAAGTATCATATACCTTGGCAAAATGTGTATAGCTCTCCATTTTTTCGCCTCCTGCACTTGATAATATCATTTATTTATCATAAAAGCAATTGATTATTTCCTTCGTTTGGCATATACTAATAATGATTTGTTAAAAATATGGAAGGAGGAGCATATGAATTCAAAAATAATATCTCGAAAAATTCGTGTCTATTCGCTTAAACGATTGATTTTCCCACTTATAATAATCATATTATTTTCGCTTATATTTTTTAAGTATAAGCTACATTTGCACTTACTTCCGCTTCATGCAGGAAATGTACAGGAGCTATCCACAGATAAATACAAAAATCAAAAATATGTATCCTTATCTTTATCAAAGCTTTCATACACCGGTTATGATTGCAAGAAAAATGGTAATGTTGTCGGAAGCTATTATTACTATCTTGAAGATGGACAATGTACATTTTTCTTATTAAAGCCAAATACAAATACTCTTTCTGATGTATATATAGAAGCAAAACTTTTACCTATTAGTAATTATGAAAAATTAATTGCGATGGTTTCTTCAGACTTAAAATGGAATATGCCTAGTTTAAATGCGATAACTGGGCCATATATGGTAAGTGAGATTGACTACCGAAAGGATACCACATTTGTTATATATGTTTTATGTCTATTACTTGTATCCATTGCACTCGCTAATTTTTTATTGCTTATACTTGCTATTGCATTACCATTCTTTGGAATGAATACCAAAGAGCTACATTCTCCAAAATATCTTTACAACACACTTAAAAATGCGGAAGCAGAAATTAAGGGACTTACGGTATTTAACTCTAATAACATTTATATAACAGACTCTTATCTCATATCGCTTAACCCACACAGAATCCACGTGATTCCATTAGAAAAGATTGTATGGGCTTACAAATATAGTGTATTAAAGAAAAAGCCTTTTAAGAAAGATAATATCACTTATACTCTACATTTTGTAAGTGATTCCAAAAAGCATTATGTCTGCCCTAACAACCATAAATATGAGGCAGATTCAATACTTGAATACATCTCTGAGCGTATGCCAGAGGTTTTAGTCGGATATTCTAAGGATGAAATGTAAAAATCTCTATGCTTAATATGTACCGCTTTACTACGGTGCACATTAAACATAGAGATTTTTTTAATTTTTCATAAGATTAATTGCTTTTTCTTTTGACATAGACGATATAGGCATAACTATACATAATATTCCCAAAATCACAGATGTCAACAGTACAACTACCATCATAGGAATATTCCTGTAGAAAAATACTATTTGACTATTTAGGCGACTCTTTAGAATATTATTTATTATATTAAATGCTACTGAAGAAAATAGGCACGATATCACATATGCACCCACGGATATTATAACTGATTCATATGCATATATCGAGATTATAGTCTTTTTATCTATTCCCAACGCTCTTAGTATACCAATCTTACTATGATTATCACTTACACTATAACTTATAAAAGAAACATTCAATAAAATTGTTAAAATAACAAATATTAAAGCTAGTACTAATATTACACTATATAATCTTTCTTTATCAGCATAAATACCATATATTGTTTCTATATTGGGTTCGTCAATTTGAATATTTTTCTTCTGCATTTCTATCAGACACTTTGTTAATTCATTTTCAGAAAAACCTAATATATTTAATTCATATGAATTGAATACTTGTTCCTTACAATATTTCGTTTTTATAGTCTCATATATACTATTATTAAGCCAAATATCAATTATATATTTGTCATCATCTTCAACAACTCCAACCACTTTTACACTTTCTATATAATCATACATATTAATTTTATTCTCAAATGCACCATTATACCTTGCATCATATATATCTCGATATAAAAAATCAGTATTAACAAGCTGTTTATTCGAATCTATAAGATGATTTCTTAATGCATAATTATAGGATACTATAACTTCATTGTCATTCTGTGGTAATCGTCCATCAATCAACATTTTTTCTTTTGGGATATATTTAACTGCCGAATAATCAACCATTGAATTTATATATGCTTCGCTTCCTTCATTTACAAAATTAGAGGAATCAATAGTCATTATTTCTATATTATCGTTTAAATATGTATAAATATCTTCATAACAAATACATTTCAAATACGTAGTTTTCATAATATATTCATCATAGGACGTCATCATATTTTTCTTTAAGGCACCTAAAATATCTTTTTCTTCATAGTCTGTATCAATTATACCTGATATGATAAATTCCACGCCCAATATGCGTACAGTACTTCCAACAGTTTTAGCTCCTAATTTTAATTGTGTCGCTGCAAAATCAGTTATACAAATCTCATTTGCTTTTTTAGGAAATGTTCCTTGAAACAACTCTACATTTCTATCATTAGCATTAATAATAGCCGTTATTTCCGTTTCTTCACTTTCTATGTTAATATCATTAGCACTCTTATAAACATCTTCTTTTTCCCAATATTTATCTATAAGATTAATAATATCTTTTGTATTTCTACCATCAACATCATATTCATCCCCGAAATCGTTAGTATATGATATTTTTGATAGTGGTACAATGCTACTAACGCCATTGTTAAGTAAATATTCTCTAATCGATTTTGTCGATTTTGCGACCATCAATTCTGTACTAAGTTGTAAAAACATCATTGTCAAAGCAAATATAAGTATAGTAATTGCTAATCTAACTTTTCTTAATTGAAGATTATTTAAAGCTAGTCTTAATATTGTTCTTTTACTAATTGACTTGACTTTTATATCTGCTTTTTCTTCTTCTTTATTATTTTCACATTCGTGTGTTTCTTCAAATATTAGATTAACCCTTACATCTTTATCTTTTTTATCTGCGAACAATTTTGACAATAAAAATTCTTTGATTTTCTCCACACTTGAACTTTGAATACTCTTGGTTTCAATTGAGTCTTCGATATCTATTCTGTATTGATATTTGTTGTCCGTATTTACTATATCTTCTTCTATATATCCATCTTTTAATCTTATAACTCTATCACCATATTCAAATGCCGCCTGCTCATCATGACTTACAACTATAACCAAACATTGTTTTGATATTTTTTTAAGTAATGAAAATATCATATCACTATTTGCCGAGTCTAAATTGCCTGTAGGCTCATCCGCCAAAATCATTGCTGGTGACTTTATAAGTGCCCTTGCAATGGCAACTCTTTGAGCCTGTCCACCACTTAACTCACTAGGTTTTCTTAATTCCATATTAGAAAGTCCCACATAGTCCAGTGCATCTGACACTTTTTCATTAATAGTTTTTTCTTCTTTATCCTGTTCTTGTTGTTCTAAAGTAACTGCAATATTATCTCTAACATTCCAATTATCAATCAAATAACAATTTTGAAAAACACAACCCATATATATATTATGGTATCTATCAAGTTCTTCTTCCGACATTGTTACAACATCTTTATTATCATAAAATTCTGTTATAATGCTTCCCGAGTCAGCATTATCAAAGCCTCCTAGCATATTAAGAAAAGTGGTCTTTCCACAACCACTTTTCCCTAATATAAATACAAGACCTTTATTATCAAAATCAACATTAATATTGTCTAACGCTGTAACTTCTACATTTTTACTATAATATTTTTTTGATAAATCTTTGATTTTAATCATACATAACTTCCTTAATTTTTATTTATTAGATTTTTCAATTGAATATGCCTGCTCATGCAACAACACTTCCATAAGTGAATATCCTGCATTTTGTCTATAAGTACCCAAAACCTTAATTAACGTTTCTCCCTCATATACAAAGCCAAACGATAAATCTGTATCTGCAAGCGAAGAACACGCTCCATCTGTTATATCTAATTCTGCTATATTACCAAATTCTTTATTGCCAAAATAAAACAAATTATGTCTTTTATCACTCTTTATATGATCATTAAGCAACTGCCAGTCCTCTTTCGACATTTCCGTCTTACTGTTTAAATCATTAATTACAATCAGCTGATACTTAAACGTTTCATCCATCTTTATAGCGTCTGCATTGATATCATCAATATATGTAACATTACATTCTTTGGGAAAATCCATCTCTTCACCATAAACAATAAATTGTGTAGGATAATCCTTAGTAACGGTTACTATACTCTGTTCAAATGTAGTCAAATCGTTTTTTGAATCAATTTCTTGTACAACAAGCATTATTACAAAACCTATTATCGCAATTAATAATATAATACCCAATGCTATTATTGTCTTTATTATTATTTTATTCTTATGCATGATTAATCTCCTTTATTTAGTGTTTCCAACTATCACTAACTGTATGAGTATAACTTGATGAAAAATCATATAATGGTCCATACGCATGCCCACCACTTTTTTTCGAAGCAAAACCAAATTTGGCATATATTTTTATCGCATTATAATAATCATATCTGTCCGTGCGCCATTCACAAGTTGCCATCTGCCACGTCGACTTAAATAAAGCCTTATTTCTTGCACTATTCACATTAAAATCAAATAAATTTACCTTATAATCATAGGAAATATTCCACTTATTATTAGGTGAAAAACTATTATCTGAAACATCACAGTATTTACTATTTATAGAAATCTGACCCGAAACTCCAGAGGCATCAATCCCAAAACCATATCCATCGCTGCCACTTGTATCATTATTTGGGGTATTCCCTTGATATATACAATGAGATGGTAAAGTACTTGATATTTCAAGATATTGGGAAAATCCATAATATTTTTTACCTTCAGTACCATAAAAGGTATTTGGAATCATATTACATTTTACTATTGCTCCATCATAGTACGCTCCATCTACTTTGACATTTCGTCTATATCTTCCTATATAAAAATCGCAATATCCTACAATCTGGTCTGATGAAATATCAGGATCGTAATACGGTTGATCACAGTTATATTTTACTACGCATCTTCTTTTTACTGTAAACCCTATTACTTCACTTGGATCATAAGTTGATGTACTTGGCTCTTGATTCGCAGATACATTAGTTTCGAATAAAAATACTACTAACATCGCAACAGTCAATATAGTACTCATTATTCTTTTTAGAATTTTTTTCATTTTTCAATCTCCTTTTTTGATAAATATTCTTTACACTTATCAAAAAAGTGATATACTTTACCTAGGTACTTTTATTAATAAGTGCTATGCAACGGACTCTGATGGTTTTCGCGAATTGTATCAGAGTCCTCTTTTTATATAAAACAATTTATGAAAAATTGCTTTATTCTCAAAAAATAAAAAAAGCAACAATTAGTAATCCTAATCATTGCAACCGAACTATCATAATAACTTACATTATCTTAGACTCCCAGCTTTGCGACCTTATATTTCTACAAGTGTGCCTTATCTTTAGTTTAACTCCTACTTCTATCTGAAATTATACCCCCCCTCATAATAAAATGTCAACACTTTATTTAT